>NZ_OBMJ01000002.1:0-300000 GCF_900199205.1 Streptomyces sp. 1331.2
CGGGTCCACGACGGTCTGCGGGACGGCGTCGGCGGCCAGGCGGTGCCGGCCGGGGTGAGGATGAACTCGGTCCACTTCCCGGTGGAGAAGTCCAGCGAGTTCAGTCGGTTGTTCGGGCCGTTCACGTACACCACGGCCCTCCGGGCGCCCTGGTCGGCGATCGCGACCGGGTCGGTGGCGGCCATCCCGCCCCAGTCGCGCCAGCCGGGCCGTACGGGTCGACGGACCACAGGTGGTGGGCGGTGTCCCGGACGAAGGTGGTGAAGTGCCCGGTGGCGGGGTCGACGACCGTCGAGGGAACGGCGTCGGCAGCCAGCACCGTGCCGGCGGCGGTCGGGACGAACTCGACCCGGCCGGCGCCCCGGCGGTCGATCGAGTTCAGCTTGTTGTCGGGCCCGTTGACGTACACCACGATGTGTCCGTCGTTCGGGTTGACGACCGGCACGGGGTCGGTGGCGGCCAGCGGGCCGTAGTCGTACCAGCCCTCGCCCTGCGGGTCGACGGACCACAGGTGGTGCGCCGTGTCGCGGACGAAGGTCACCAGGTGCCCGGTGGCCGGGTCGACCACCGTACGGGGCACGGCGTCCGGGGCGAGGACCGTACCGGCGGTGGTGCGGATGAACTCCGTCCACTTGCGGTGGTGCGGTCGTAGGACCAGAGCTTGTTGTCCGGCCCGTTGACGTACACCATCACGTGGTTGTCGGCGGGTTGACGATCGCGGTGGGGCGGGTGGCGGGTAGCCGCCCAGGTCGTTCCAGCCCTCGTTCTGCGGGTCGACGGACCACAGGTGGTTCTTGCTGTCCTGGACGAAGGTGACCAGGTGCCCGCTGACCGGGTCGGCGACGGTGAACGGCGAGCCGGTCACCACGGTCCGGACGGGTGCTGTGCCGGACCTTCTCGATCCAGGCGCCGAGGTCGTCGACCCGGGTGCCGTAGGCGCCGGTGCGGGTCTCGGTGGCCGGGGTGCCCAGGCAGCCGCCCTGCCAGGACGCGAGGCCACTGCGACCAGCTCGGCCTTGCCGTCGGCCTCCCGGATCGCCGGAGCACCGGTGTCGCCCTTGCAGACCGCCGCACCGCCCGTGCCCGTGATGCCGATCCCGGCCGCGCTCACCGTGTCCAGCGAGAAGGCACCGGTGTGCAGCTTGTTCGGCACCCACTCGTCCTTGGTGCGCCCGAACCCGGCGACGCGCAGCGTCTGCCCGGCGGTCGGTGCGGTGGTGGCGATCGTCAGCGGGGTGACGCCGGAGACCGGCGCCGCCAGGCGGGCCATCACCAGGTCCCGGTCCTGACGCGGCGCCAGCTCCACCACCTGAGCCGACGTGCTACCGACGGTGGCGGTGGTCTTCCACTTCGGTGCACCGGCGGCCAGTGCCTGCGGCTGCGCCGGGTCGTCGGCGAAGCAGGAGGCGGCGGTGAGCACCCAGTACTGGTCGACCAGCGCACCGGTGCAGCCTCGCAGGTTGTCGCCGATCACCAGCCGGGCGGTCGAGGCGTAGGAGCCGTCGGCGGCAGCGTCACCCACGGCACCGGCCGGGGAGGTGGCGAAGGTGGCCAGTGCGCCGGTCGCGAGAGCGGCGGTCAGTGCGCCGGCCCGGCGGCGGGGCGAGGAGTTGCGAGGCATGGGTTGGGTTCCGGGGGTGAGAGAGGGGTGCGGGGAGCGGTGTCAGCCGGTGACGGTGAGTTCGACGAGGCTGGTCGGGGCGCTGCCGGTGCCTTCGCCGGTGGCCTTGAAGCCGTCCTTGGGGATGTCGAGGGTCTGGGTGGCGGTGCCGGCGGTGAGGCCGGCCCGGATGGCGCGGCCGGTGGTCTGGAGGGCGAATACGTCGGGCAGTTGCAGGGTGAGTGAGCCTGTGGTGCCGTCGGCGGTGAAGCAGATCTTGTTGTCCGGGTTGCCCGGGGCGCGGGTCCAGATCTGGATCTGGGTGGGCTTGGTGCAGTTGGTGAGCAGGATGTGTCCGTCGCCGCGTATGAGTTTGACGCGGGTGATGGTTGCGGCGTCGGGGTAGCTGAAGTCTTCGACGGCGGGGGGTGCGGTGGAGTTGTCGGCGGGCGGTGTGGTGTCGGCCGCGGCGAGTGCGGTCGCGCCGAGGAGGGCTGCGGTGGTCGCGGCGAGGGCGGCCGTCCATCGGCGGGCGGTGGTGCGGCCGGTCGTCTTCGCCGTGCGCGGGGGGTTGTGGGTCACCTGGGCTCCTGGGGGGAGGGTGAGCGGGTGCCGGCGGTGGTCAGCCGATGATCCGCAGTTCGAGGAGGGCTGCGGGCTTGCCGGTGCCGGTGCCGCTGCCGATCCCGACGCTGGCGCCGCCGGGGCCCTTGGCGATGTCGATGGTCTGGGAGACGCCTTCGCTGGTGAGTTTGGCGCTGACTGCGTAGTCGTCCGTGCGGATCCGGATGACGTTCGGCACTTCCAGGGCGAGGTAGCCGGTGTTGGTGGTGGCGCGGAAGCAGATCTGGTTGCCGCTCTCGTTGGGCAGGTCCATGCTCAGGACCTTGATCTGGTCGTCGACGGCGCAGTCCGACAGCAGGATGTGGCCGTCGCCGCGCAGCAGCTTGACGTTGCTGTAGGGGGCCGGGCCGGGGTAGGTGAAGTCCTCGACCGCGGGCGGTGCGGTGGAGTTGTCCGCGGGGGTGCCCTCGGCCGAGGCGAGCGCGGTGGCGCCGAGCGTGGTCGCCACCGCGACGGCGCCGGCGGCGATCCACCGGGACACGTGCTTTGCCATGACTATTCCTCTTCGTTCATCTCGTGTTGCCCGTTGGGCGGGTCCTCGGAATGCGGTGAACCGACCTGGACGGCAGGCGGACCGACTCGCTGGGACGGCGCGTCAAGGGGGGTGGAGGACACCTCGGAACGATCGCTTCGCCACCCCCGGCGATCACAACGGAATCCGGGCCATCGAACCAGAGAGTCTGACATTACGCCAACTTCCGACCCGTTCTGAGCAGGCACTATGTCACGTTTTCGAACAGCCTGGGCGCTTGCTGACGATGCGTCGGAATTTACTGACTATGCGCCGAGAACTGTTGTTCATTTCTCTTCCTTTACTCCCCAACCTCGTGACTTCGTACGCTTTCTGTTGTGGCGTGATCTGCCGGTAAGCTCCGCTGCGGCCTTATTCGGCCGACATCGACAGTGGAGGTTCCTGGTGCGTCATCCGATATCCCGTTCACGCCGGCGAGGGGGGAGGGGAAGGCCGCCGCTGTTGGGCAGGCTTTCCCTGGGCCTGTTGCCGCTCGCGCTGGTGACGGGTCTGGTGGGGACGGGGCTGCCGAACGCCGTCGCTGCCGAGCCGACCGGCGGGCAGGTGCAGCAGCCGAGCGACCGCGAGCGGGCGCTGCAGGCGTGGCTCAAGGGCGGGCCGAGCGTGCACACGCTGGCGGAGTCGGCGCTGGCCGGGTCCGACCAGGACGTGAAGCGGTTCCTGGACAGTGATCTGGCCGGTGCGCAGCATGCGGATGATCTGCTGGCTGCCACCCAGATCGCGAGTCTGGGTGGTCCGAAGGTCCGTGAGGCGGCGGGCAAGGCGCTCGACGGCACCGCCGCCGAACTGCAGACCTTCCTGCAGAGCGGCTGGCAGTTGCCGCTGGATGCCGATCGCCGGCTGTGGATCACGCGGATCGCGGATCCTGCGCTGGGTGCGGGTCGGGGTGTGCAGGCGGCGGCCGATACGGCGTTGCGTGGCAGCAGTGACGACCTTCAGCGGTTCCTGACGGAGGGGCAGTTCGCGGCGAAGGACGCGGACGACCGGGTGAAGCTGGTCCAGGTCCTGAGTGCGGGTGGTGCGAACACGCAGGCCGCGGCGCGGGCGGCGTTGAACGGCTCGATCGAGGACGTCCGGGACTTCCTGACGGTCGGACAGTACATCGCGCAGAACCGCGACATGGAACGCGCGAGCATCGCACAGCTGGCCCAGCAGGCCAAGGACGCGGGCGCGCAGGCCGCCGCCGAGACGGCTGCGGCGGTGGAGGCCAAGGACAAGGCCGTTGCGAACTCGCAGCTGGCGAAGGACGATGCCGCGCGGGCGGCGGCCGAGACGCAGGCCGCGGGCAGTGACACCGCCAAGGCCACCGCGGCCGCCAACAACGCGGCCACGGCGGCGGAGCGGGCCGGGCAGGCCGCGCAGACCGCGATCACCGCGGCGCGTTCGGCCAACGCCTCCGCCCGCGCGGCGGCGTATGCGGCCTCCAACGCGGCGGCTGCCGCGGCGGGTGCGCAGCGGGCTGCTGCCAATGCTCGTACGGCTGCTGCGGCTGCGGCGGGTGATGCGGGCAAGGCGCATGAGGCGCGGGTGGCGGCGGATGCGGCGGATGCGGCGGCGAAGATCGCTGCGGATGCGCAGGCCACGCTGGTGGAGGCGAACAAGGCTGCGGCGAGCAGCAAGGATGCCGCCGGGGCTGCGCTCAGTGCCAGGGGTAATGCGGATGCGGCGGCGGGTTCGGCCGATCAGGCCGGGGCGTATGCCGACAGTGCGGGCGGTCAGTCCGTGAAGGCCAAGCGGGCGGCGGAGGCGACGCGTCGTCAGGCCGCGGAGGCCGGACGTGCCGCCACCGCGTCGCAGAAGCTGGCCGAGGAGGCCGCCGGTCAGGCCGATGCCGCGAGGACGCTGCTGGTCTCTGCGGCCGCACACGCCAGTGCGGCGGCGCAGGCAGCGCGGGACGCGGCGGACCACGCGGGGCAGAGCGCCAACGCCGCGCAGGAGTCCACCGACCACGCCAACGCCGCCTCCGGCTTCGCCGGGGACGCGCAGACCGCCGTCGACAAGGCCGGTGCCGTCCAGGACCTGGCCCGCCGCACCGAGGCGGAGGACCTGGCCAACCGGAGCGGGCCGCGATCGAGACCGCGCGCAAGGCCCGCGCCGACGAGAGCGACAAGCAGGCCGAGACCGAACAGGCCCGCCAGCAGGTCCAGAACGCCCGCGCCGAGGCCGACCGCCTCGCCCAGGCCGTCAACCAGCCCGGCACCACCCCCCAGGAGGTCGCCACCGACGGCCGCAAACTCGCCCTCCTCTCCCGCAAGATCTCCGGATCCTGGGGAGAAGCAGCCGCCGAAGCCGCCCTGACCGGCAACGACACCGCCGTCTTCGCCTACCTCAAAACCGGCCGCAAGGCCGCCGAGGAGCACGACGCACAGGATCGCGCCACCCAGATCTACCAGGACGACGAGAACCCGGCCGTTCGCACGGCGGCCTACACCGCCCTCCAAGGTGACGCGGCGAAGATCGGCGCGTTCCTGAACAGCGGCCAGTACGAGGCCGCGGCGCCCAACAACCGGCTGACGATCACCCGCCTCCTCGACAAGGCCGGCCCCGCCGTCAAGACCGCCGGCGACACCGCGCTGCGCACCAACACCCCGAAGCGCTGCGCGACTTCCTCGACAAGGGCCTCACCGACGCCCAGGCCGCCGACGACCGCCTCACCGCGACCCGGCTCGCCGACGCCCCCGACAACGAACCCGAACTCAAGGCCGCCGCACGGATCGCCCTCGAAGGCCCCGCCGTCAAACTGCGTGCCTTCGTCGCCGCAGGCCAGTACACCGCCCAGCAGAAGGACCGCCTCACCGCCGTCCACGTCGCGGACGTCACCGGCCTGATCGCCCAGGCCAGCGCGGCCGCCGCCACCGCCCAGAAGAACGCGGCCGAAGCCCAGCGCGTCGCCGCCCTCGCCCGCGGCGCCGCAAGCGAAGCCGCCGGCTACGCCGGCAACGCCCAGCAGTCCGCGAACACCGCCGCCGACCAGGTCACCAAGGCCCAGGCCGCCGCCGACGCCGCCCAGACCAGCGCCACCAACGCCGCCCAGTCCGCCAAGAACGCCAACGCCGCCGCCGGCTCAGCCCGGCACGACGCCGCTCTAGCGACGTACTCCGCCCAGCGGGCGGCACAGTCGGCGAGCGCGGCCCGACGCTCCGCGTCCGATGCGTACAGCTCCGCTGCGTCGGCACGGGCTTCGGCCGAAGCCGCGGGCAAGGACGCCACGGCCGCCCAGGCCGCCGCCGACGACGCGTTCGGCACCTACGAGGCCAGGCACGAAGCCGAGGAGAAGGCCAAGCGCGAGGCCATGGAAGCGGCACGCGCGGAAGCGGACCGACTGCGCAAGCAGGAAGCCGCCGATCAGAAGGCCGCCGACGAGCAGAAGGCCAAGGAGAAGGACTCCCAGGTCTCGGCGATCGAGGAGGAGATCAAGAAGGAGAAGGAGGACAGCGAGACCGTCAGCGCCATCTACCACCTGTTCTCCGAGAGCATCCACCTCACCCTCGACATCATCGGGGGCGCGGGCGGGGTCATCGCCCCCGGCCTCGCCGACATCGCCGACCTGATCAACTGCGCCTACTACGCCGTCGAAGGCCGCACCGCCGACGCCATCACCTCCTGCATCGGCGCGATCCCCTTCATCGGTGACGGCGCGGCCGTCGCCAAGCTCGCCCAGTGGGCCAAGAAGTTCGGCTCCTGGGGCGAGAAGGCCGTCACGTTCATCAAGAAGCTGGTCACTCGGATCCCTCCGAGCTGCCCCTCGCCGAACAGCTTCCCGGCCGGCACCCCGGTCCTCATGGGCGACGGCAGCCACAAGCCCATCGAGACCATCAGGGTCGGCGACACCGTCCTGGCCACTGACCCGCTCACGGGGCAGAGCGCGGGCCAAAAGGTCGACGCCACCATCTACACCCCGACGACCGCCAGTTCACGGACGTGACCCTGGCCGACGGCGGTTCGCTCACCTCCACCAGCAGCCACCGCTTCTGGAACGCCTCCGAGCGGGCCTGGGCCGACGCCTCGCGTCTGCGGGCCGGGGACTCCCTGCTGACCCCCTCCGGGCAGCAGGCGACGATCAGTGCGACCCGGCAGTGGGAGGGCCTGCAGGCCGCCTACAACCTCACCGTCGCCGACCTGCACACGTACTACGTGCTGGCGGGCGACACCCCGGTCCTCGTCCACAACAACAACTGCGCCGTCACAGCGGTCGCCCTCGGCTACCAGGCGGCCGGTACCGCCAAGTGGGCTGAGGGTCTCGGGTTCACCCACTTCATGAAGCCGGAGTTCGAGAAGACCTGGCGGGATACGTCAAGAGCGCCATCGACGACCCCAAGATCGACATCCACGTCAACATGAAGGAATTCGAGGGCGACTTCGAGCAGATGGCCGTGACCGGCCTCGGGGGCTCGGCAGCGGGGGCCAAGGCCACCCAGGAGGAGATGTCGTGGATCGCCCGGGCCGTGATCGGCGAGAGGGTGCCGTGGAGTAAGTTCAAGTTCTACGACAAGGACGGAAAGTTGATCAGCGTCCCGGAACCGAAGTGGCAGGAAGCCAAATGGCAGAAGGCCTGGATCTTCGAGTGGGCCTGACCCCGGGCTGACCGGCCCTCGGGCCGACTCCCCCGCGGCCGGTGGGGCTGCCGCTTTCCACGGCGGCCGCCCCACCGGCCGGTCATTTCGTGTGCGAGTACAGGTGGAAAGGACCAACTCTTCTATGAACGACGTGATCGGCGGCCTCCCGTCGGGCTTCTCCGATTACTATCCGGAGCTCGCCCGCTACGGGGGTCTCACGGCCGCGTTCCTCGCGACCGCGGCCGAGCACGGCATCGACCTCGGCGACGAGTTGCGTGCTCCCGAGCCCGACTGGACGCCGACGGCCGCACAGTTCGACTCGCCGCGAGGAACGATGTGGGTGAACCTGTGGCTCGAAGAACGCGGGTTCAGCATCAAGCTGGGCAACAGCCGCGGAGGACACCCCTGGGCCGAAGGCGCGACCCCGGACATCGCCGAGGCCGCCGGGGTGCTCGCGGCATGGAAGCACGGCGCGACCCTCACCGAGCTTTCCGAGCGATTCCCGTTCATGACGTACACCAGGCTTAGCCAGGGGTACGAGGACGGGAATCCGGAAGCCGTGATGTGGGATCTGCAAATCGGCGACCCGAAGTTCGAGGAGTACCGGGACCTCCTCATCGCACTGCGCGCCGAGCCGCAGCTCGCGCGGATGTTCCCGTTCTTCTCGATGTGGACGCTGCGGCTGGCGAAGGACGCCTACCGCGAAGAGCCGGGCGAACTGCTGATCCGGCAACAGGACGACGGCTCCTACCTCCTGTGGTCCTCTTCGGAAACCGAGGAGGACCAGCGGGAGTTCCGCCGGCTCGACGACCTGGTCGCCGCCGCAGCCGCCCTGCGGAACACCCTCTGAGCCACCGGATACGGCCTCCGCCTCACGGGCGGAGGCCGTATCCGTGTTCCCCTAGGGCTGCTCCCAGTGGATGCGGCGCAGCCCGAGGTCGTCCAGCAGGTACGTCGCGTCGTCCCGGCGGATCGCATCGGTCGCGGCGATTGCTTCCAGAACACCTGAGCCGCGCCGCCGCACGCCCGGGGTGAGGCGATGGGGCGGCGCGGCTCGCGGGGGCGGGCGTCAGAAGCTGGTGAGGCCGAGCTGCTGGACGCCGCCGGCCGGGTCGGTCCAGGCGCCGGCGAGACCGCCGTCCTCGACCACCGCATGACCGTCCGTCGTCAGGACACCCACCCGACCCGCCCCCTGATCCAGCTCGAAGGGGGTCGTATCCCGGGGGGGGCGGAGGCAGTCCGTGGAGCCGCCCGTGGCTGGGGCGGCTCCACCTGGTGTGCCGGGCTCAGGTGAGCAGTTCGACGCAGTCGTAGGCGAAACCGGGGCTGAGGAACTGCGAGCCGCTGCTGCCGGAGACGACGGTGATGGTGAGCGTGTTGGTGCCGGGCCGAAGGGCGGAGGCGGGGACGGTGAAGGCGTAGGTGTGGTTGTTGCCGCGGTAGGAGCCGACCGTGAGCGAGCGGGTGCTCGGTTCGGGGTGGGGCTGGGGACGGGTGAGGTCCAGTCGTTGAGCCGGATCCGGGGGCGGGCGTTGAGGAAGGCGGTGGTGACGCCGATGTTGAGGGTGCGCGGTTGGGCGGCCTGCTCTGCCGTCAGGTCGAAGGTGACCCTCCTGCCGTCGTTGACGTCCCGCCACTGATAGGCGGGGAAGTCGGCGTCCCTGGACCGGCCCACGGTGAAGTCGCCGGTCCACGGCTCGGCGCGCACGTCCGAGGGGTGTGCGTGGGTGACCAGGTCGGCATTGCGGAAGCCCGCCGGGGTACCGTCCCAGCGGCCGATGCGCCAGATCGCCGGAGCCTGACCCGGGTCGTCGGCGGGGGTGAGGCCGATGGTGTGCAGGGCGGTGGTGCTGCCGGGCCCGACCGTCACGGAGCCGGTGCGGACGGCGAGTTCGCCCTGGTAGACGGTCCAGGTGTAGTCGCCGGGCAGCATCCGGCGGGCGATGTACGCGCCGCGGCCCGGTTCGGCGGTCGCCCAGTACTGCGCGTCGTCGTTGGCGAACCCGACGGTGTAGGCGAGCGCCGGGTTGCGACCCGAGATGCCCACCCCGGCCACGGCTCCGCGGTCGCCGTCGCCGACCCAGCCGTCCAGGCCGAGCCCGTCCACCCACGAGGTGTCGATGCGGTCGTGCCACAGCTCCGATGAGGGTGCGCCGCCGTCGGTGAAGGCGAGCACGTACGGCCCCTGGAGGCCGAAGCGCATCGGCTCGGTCTGGTTCTCGCCGTAGTAGAGGATCTCGTACAGGCCCGCGCCGTTGTCGTACGAGTGGCGCATCAGGGAGCGGTAGAACGGTCCGCCGGACGCTTTCTCGTGGTTGCTGCGCACCATCCACAGACCGACGCCGGGCTTGCTCCAGCCCACGTACCGGTAGTCGACGACCCGTTGGTTGGAGTAGTGCTTGGACCGGGTGGTGCCGTCGGGTCGGCGACGCACGTCCTGGGCCTCGATGAGGACGTCCCGGGTGGCGTCCCAGGAGTCGGGGTTGTCATTGGGGAAGAGGCCGGGGCGGACCCGCACGATGTAGCGGGTGACGGTGATCGAGTCGTCCGCCTTGTCGGTCCACAGATAGACGTTGTTCTCGCCCTGGCGTGCGGCGTAGTAGTGGCGCAGGGTGCCGTGGACCACGCTGATCAGGATGGTCCGGTCGAGCCGGGCGATGCTCACCGCGGACGGGCCGAGGCCGGACTCGACCTGGGAGTTCTGCCCGTTGTAGCCCTGGTACTCGACGCCCCGGTAGACCAGGGAGGTCAGGTCGCCGGTGCTCCTGCTGACCCGGAAGATCAGGTCGGCGCCGGTGTGCACGGTGTACTCGCGGCCGTCGTCGGTGTAGCCGAACGTGCCACTCGCCGTGCTGCTCGCCGTGCTGCTCGCCGCGGTGGCGGCCTGTGCGCCGGACGGGCCGGCGCCGACCGCCGCCCCGCCCAGGGCGATGCTCGCCGCCCCGGCCCGGAACAGGAACCGGCGGCGGCTTGGACGATGCTTGCTCATGCTGCGGTGCTTCCTTTTCGACGGGACCGGTGGGCGGCCCAACCAGGGCAGGGCCACCCGGAACGCGGCGTCGCGCTCTGCCTGTTGGTGGCCGCCCGGCCGTGAAAGGTTGCCCGCGTCGGAAAGTTTTTCCGAGCCGCGTCCGAGCCCGACCACGCCCTGGATCCTGGCGATTTCCCTGGGCGATTCCCTTGGCGAGACGGGCGTCAGGCAACGGGCGAGCTGTACGTCGCGACCCGGCGCGACCCGGCGCGATTCGGCGCGACCCGGCGCGACCCGGCGCGACCCGGCGCGACCCGGCGCGATTCGGTGCGATTCGGTGCGACCTTGCGCGACCACCGGGGCGGCATGCGGGAGATCGCGTCCCCGCACGACGTGTCGTGACGGTCGATCAGGAAGGCCGGCGACTCCGTCCGGCCGGCGCCGCGCGACGCCAGAACCCCGTGTCCCGATAGCGCCACCAGTACAGGGCAGTGCGATCGTCCGGCCACTCGGCCAGCTGAACCCCTCTGGGCTCGAAGCGGTCGCGCCCGGGGTCGATCGGGCGCCAGCTCGGGTCCATCGGCTCGTCGTCCTCAGGCAGGCGGACATGCTCCACAGACCGTTCCTCGCAAGCCCCGAAGGCCCGGTAGTTCTCCTGGGCCTCGATCAGCGAAGGTCGGTTTGCTCCGCCGGAGCAGTCCGGCCAGCGAAGCTGGATCGCGTCGTCCTCCCAGAAGCAGACCGGGCAGATCTCGTACGAGCCCGGCTGCCCGTCCATGGTCAGACGGCCACAGCACACGCAGGGAAACTTCAGGGTCACGCCCGTCATCCTGGCCCATCTCACCGAGAGGCCCAACTGGTTTCCCGGGGTTGCCGGCGAGACCCGCGTCCGGGGGCGTTCCACGGATCCGGCACCGGCACGTCCCACCTGCTGATCACCCTGGGCGCCGAGGCCGGAACGTGACCGAGTCTGTTGACCCCACCTATGAAGACGCCGGCCGTGGCAGAATGCCGACATGATTCTGCTCCGAAAGGGCGATGCCGCGTAGGCGCCCGAAGGCTGTCCGCGCCGAGCGGTGGCGGCCACGCAAGCACGTGCCGGTCCGTCGGATTCCGAGCGTAGCCGCTCGAACCCGAGCAGCGGTGCGTCGTGTTGAGGACGAATACCTGTGGCCGAACGCCGTTGCTGATGCTCTGAGCCGGTTCGAATGGGCTTTCAGGCAGCCGGGACGATATCTGACCGGCCCGGGTGAGAGTCCTGGCATCGAGATCGAAGACGGCCGAGACAATCTGGAAGTGGCCCTACGGCGCCTTCCGAGAGGAGCCCGGTCTGACCTGGGCCGCTTGGTGGAGCGGATCGACGTCGAGTTCGAGCGGCGCACTCTTCCGAACCCTGGTTCGGTGAGCGAGTGGACGGCGGGCCGCTGGTGGTGGTGGCGCATTCGGGAACGGTGACACCGGCGGTCAGGAGCCCTTGGCGGGCGGCCTGTTGGCAGGCTTGGTCGTGACGAGACGGTAGAAGTCGCAGCACCTTCGACGTCGCGGTCGCATCGAGACCGGATCGTCTGGTCCGGCCACTGCCACCGGCGGCACACCCACACCGACCCCCGCCCCTCCGCACCTGCACTGGTTGTCCCTGCTGGGCTTCGAGCCGGTCGGGCGCGTGGGAGGGTCGGGAGCGCAACTCGTACGCGCGTGAGGAGACTGCCGTGGAGTGGGAGACGTTCGGCCGGCGGAAGGTCTACGGCAGCCCTTGGGTCGAGGTGTGGCTGGAGGACGTCGAGGTGCCCGGTATCGGCCGGATCGACCACCACGTCGTCCGCTACCCGCGTGCGTCGACCAGCGCCGTCGTCACCGACGACCAGGGCCGGTTCCTCCTCCTCCACCGCCACCGGTTCATCACCGGCCGCTGGGGCTGGGAGGTGCCGGCCGGCTGGGCCGAGCCCGGCGAGGAGCCGGCGGCCGCGATCACCCGCGAGGTCGAGGAGGAGACCGGCTGGCGGCCCGGCCGCGTCGAGCTGCTGACCGAGTACGACGCCATGGCCGGCATCTCGGACGCCCACTTCCGCTGCTACCACGTCACCGGCTGCACCCGGGTGGGCCCTCCGGAGGACACCTCCGAGGCGACCCGGGTCGAATGGATCCCGGAGGCCGAGGTGGTCAAGCTCCTCGTGAACGGTGACGTAGCGGACGGCCCGTCGCACGCCGCGCTCTCCTACTACCTGGGACCGCACCGGCTCGCCGGCCGCCGGGGCACGGAGCTGGGCTGACCCGGGGGCGGCGTCCCTGCCGCGCTCCCCGCACCTGCGGGGGCCAGGTCAGCCGAGATCGACGACGAAGGCCGAAAGGGTCAGCTCGCCCGCGCGTCGGCTGTGCTGCCACCCGACCGGCGGCAGACTCGGAATCCCGAGCTCGGAGCGGAGCGCGCCATGTCCGTCGAACGGTTGCTGGCAGAGTCAGGCCTGACGCTTCCCCCGGCGGCGCAGGCACCCCCAGGGCTGGAGCTGCCCTTCGTATGGGTCCGTGTCCACGGCAACCGTGCCTACGCCTCCGGACACGGTGCCCTCGGGCCCGACGGGACGCCGGCCGGCCCGTACGGGCGGGTGCCGAGCCAGGTCACGCTTGAGGAGGCCCAGGAGTCGGCCCGCCTGGCGACCCTGTCCCTGCTCGGCGACCTCCGCCGGGCCCTGGGCGACCTGGGCCGGATCACCGCCTGGCTCAGCATCAGCGGCTTCGTGAACGCCGATCCGGGTTTTCCGGGAACCACCCGCGTCCTCAACCCGTGCTCCGACCTGGTGCTGTCCCTCTTCGGCCCCGAAGCCGGCGCCCACGCCCGCACCGCGATCGGCGTGAACGCCCTGCCGCTCGACCTGCCGGTCATCATCGCGGCCGAGGTGGAGATCGCTGGCTGAGCGCGCGGGACGGGATGGCGGCTGCCGGGGTGGGTCGGACGGTGGGTCGGCCGGCCGGTGGGTCGGCTGGCCGGTGGGTCGGCTGGCCGGTTCGCTGTTCGGGGATCCGGCCGGAGGCTCACGAAGTGACCGGAAATGGGGGTGTGCGGGCGCAGTCCGGGGAGTGACAGTTCTGACAGTCGCGGGTTCGCGGAGTCGTGGAGACCGGCACTACGCGGCGCTCTCAGCTCCCGAGGAAGGACGTCAGTTGACCACGGCACACCGGACCGAGCCGACGGCGGAGCGCACGAGCAGCAGCCGACACCTGCTGCCGGAGGAAGGGTTCGCCAGCGTCGTACGTCTGATCCAGCGCGACAACAAGGGCATCGACGAGCCGCACGCCGTACGGATCGCCGACGAGGCCATCAAGTTCGTCGTGGCGGCGGCCACGCACCCCGGGCGCCTGATGCGCCCGTCCAGGGCCGTGGACATGGGGTGGCACGCGCTCCTCCTGCACACGTCTCTGTACCGTGCGCTGTGCAGCTCCGCGGGCCGGTTCGTGGACCACTACCCGGACGAGCCCGGAACCAGGCCGGTCCCCACGCAGGGGCACCGCTACGCGCTGGACGCCATCCGGGCCGCGGGATTCGAGCCGGACCTGAGCCTGTGGCCATCTCACCATGGTGACTGCGGCGCCTGCGGAGGCGGCTGCGGCAGTTGTGGCAGCGGCGGCGACTGCGGCCAGCGGCCGTAAGCCGCGATCCGTCCCGTCTGGGGCCGACCCTCAGGATGTGGTCCGGCCGTGGGCCGGAGAGGGGACGAGTCGAGTATCGAGGCGCGTTCGTCAGGGGCCTATGCGTGCGCCGGGCCCGCCGGGCTCGCCGGTCGGCGCCGCGACCGCCCGGGCTAGGACGTGGCCGCGGATGACGAGGTGGGGCAGGGCGAGCGTGGAATCGTCGTCCACACCCAGGTCCGCACCGACTCCACGTCCAGCGCGTGCACGGCGGTGTAGTAGTGGTGCAGCCCGGTGCCCGCGGCCGGCGCCGGGGCCGCTCCGATGTACCCGACGTTCCTCAGCTGGAACGCCGCGCCCGGCAGCGTCGCGTCCGGATCACCAGAGCGGGGCGGCAGGTCGGTGACGTCCGGGTCGATGATCGTCACCGCGAAGCTCTTCGTACCGGCTGGCGCACCGGACCAGGACAGCTACGGCGAGGCGTAATGGCCACCGGGGCCCCGAGGATGCCGCTGTAGTGCTCGTCGGCAGTACGGCGTGCCGTCGCGGGAGTCCGCACTGGTCAGCGTGAACGACGCCATCTGCGGGTCGAGCAGGGCGTACGGGTTGGCGGACATTCCTGACTCCATGCCCACTCAACGGTCACGGGGACTGGGAACTGGCTGGCGGCCGACGGGTGATGGCTGCACGTCGGCTCGCTACTCCCCGTCGCGCACGAGCCCCATTCAGTTCCGGACGAACCCGTGGCGCAACAGGGAGAGCCCGATCAAGGCTCCTGGCTCAGCGACGAGGTCACCGCGCCTGACGGCGATCGACGACGGGAGAGCGCCGGGATCCTCCCCGGGGGCGCCCCCTGCATTGACGTTGCGGCACCCGGCCGTCACGTGTGTGCAGATCAGCAGGCAGCCGAGTCTTCCGGACAACGGACGGAAGTGCCGAGCAGCGGGAATTGACTTTCCCACGTGTGACTCCGCAGCAATGGCCGGCTGCCGCACGGATCGACCTGGGCTCTGGCAAGCGGGAGGCTACGTCCCGTCGCAACGTCACCGGCACATGGGACGATGTCCCCGGCTCTTTGACACCTCAACAGACCGGCTGCTGCACACGCTCGCTTGGCATCACGCCAGATTTGGCAAAGAAACAGCAAAGCCACCGCATCGCCCAAGGTCAGAAAGGTCCTCCCCGCGCCAGCGGGGGTCAGCCGTTTGCCGAGCTGGCTAAGGAGCTGGGGCTGGAGTCCTCCCCGCGCCAGCGGGGGTCAGCCGTTTGCCGAGCTGGCTAAGGAGCTGGGGCTGGAGTCCTCCCCGCGCCAGCGGGGGTCAGCCGCCGGTGCTGGGGTTCAGCTTTTGCGTGGTGACGTCCTCCCCGCGCCAGCGGGGGTCAGCCGGCCGAACTGCGGACCCAACTCGCCTACGTGGTGTCCTCCCCGCGCCAGCGGGGGTCAGCCGACCTGGGAGCGCCGCTACGCCGTCGAGGACAAGTCCTCCCCGCGCCAGCGGGGGTCAGCCGGCGATCGGCAAGGCGGTGTCGCTGTGGGAGCGGTCCTCCCCGCGCCAGCGGGGGTCAGCCGATCCGGCCGCCGGTGAGGTTGGTGTGGGCGGCGTCCTCCCCGCGCCAGCGGGGGTCAGCCGCCGTCGGCGTAGGGGCGGCCGTCCTCATCCACGTCCTCCCCGCGCCAGCGGGGGGGCAGCCGTCAGACACTCCGGCGGACGCGGCGACTCCGCTGTCCTCCCCGCGCCAGCGGGGGTCAGCCGAGCCGGCCGCCGAGCCGCACGACACCACCGGAGTCCTCCCCGCGCCAGCGGGGGTCAGCCGATCTGGCGGATCTGGTCGGTGTACATCGCCATGTCCTCCCCGCGCCAGCGGGGGTCAGCCGGTGATGTTGCAGAGGCTGGTTCCGCAGTCCGAGTCCTCCCCGCGCCAGCGGGGGTCAGCCGGAGTACGGTCCGGCGTTCGGCCTGTACATGGAGTCCTCCCCGCGCCAGCGGGGGTCAGCCGTGCTCTACCGGCTGTGGTCCTTGAAGGGGCGCGTCCTCCCCGCGCCAGCGGGGGTCAGCCGCCCGCCATCGCGCACGTCCTCGGCGTCGAGGTGTCCTCCCCGCGCCAGCGGGGGTCAGCCGGCGCTCCTCTCCGAGGCTGGCATCCCCTTCCGGTCCTCCCCGCGCCAGCGGGGGTCAGCCGGAACCATCCTGGAACCCCGCCTTCATGGCTTCGTCCTCCCCTCGCCAGCGGGGTCAGTCGTCGGAAATGCGTGATCCTCCCTTGGATCGTCAGTCCTCCCCGCCAGCGGGGGGTCAGCCGCCGGAGAACATCATCCCCGCCCGTGGAGCTAGGGACGGTTCGCGAGGCCGTCGCCCTGGCGCTGGGTGGCCGGGCCGGTACCCGGCTCGCCGAGCACCTGGCGGTCGGGACCGGCCGGGACATCCAGATACGCCTGATCCGCTCGCATCCGGACCCGCCCACCGGACGGGTCCGGATGCTCGGCGTCGACGATTTCGCCCTTCGCAAGGGCCACGACTACGGCACGGTCCTGGTCGACATCGAGGGCCGCCGTCCCGTCGAGGTCTTGCCCGAGCGGTGCGCCGATGCCCTGGCGGAGCGGCTCACCGAGCATCCCGGCGTCGACATGCTCTGCCGCGACCGGGCCCGCTACTACGCAGATGGGGCTGACCGGGCGCCGGCACGGCGACGCAGGTCGCGCACAGGCTTCACCTCTGGCAGAACCTCGGCGAGACGGCCGAACGGCTGGTCGCCCGCCCGTGCCCGCAGTGGGTCCCGCCCATGCCCGAGAAGGGGCGGGTGGTACTGCCCGACGGACGACGGGCTCGGCGCACCCGCGAGCGTCACTCCGCGGTCCACGCGCTGATGGGCAACGGCATGGCGCCCAGCCAGATCGTCGCCGAGCTGGTTCTGAACCCGACCGAGGACCGTGCGGACGTTCATGAGGGCCGCCACGGCCGACGGGTTGATCGGCGATCGCCTCGCCGGCTGCCAGAGCAGCCTGGACGGCCACGCCGCCTACCTGATCGCACGCTTCAACGAGGGCTGCACCAGCGCCGACCCGCCTCCACCGAGAACTCGCCGAACGCGGCCTGACTGTCAGCGAGCGCGCCGAGGCCGCCCGCAACATGCTCGCCGCGCTCGACCGCCTGGCCCGAAACCGGCCCCGTGCCTCGGTCGACCTCGGTATGCCGATCATCCC
Organism: Streptomyces sp. 1331.2; assembly: GCF_900199205.1. Lineage (NCBI taxonomy): Bacteria > Bacillati > Actinomycetota > Actinomycetes > Kitasatosporales > Streptomycetaceae > Streptomyces > Streptomyces sp. 1331.2. The sequence goes on from NZ_OBMJ01000002.1 coordinate 17,110, forward strand.
CGGGAGCGCTGATGAACACTTCGCCCAGTAGGAAAGGACGCTGGGCGTTGATCCAATCGTCGGTGACGCACGCAGTCTCGAAGTGCCACCAGCCATCGGCCACTCCATGAACCAGCAGCGACTTTATGCCTGCGAGGTCCGAACTCACCGGCACGTTGAACGCCACCAGCGGGAGATCGTCACTGAAGACCGAGCCCTGCACCACAAGGCCGCCGAGCGCGTCGCCGACCGCACTCCGGTGGCCGAGCACCGTTGACCGTGGACTGCAGAACAGGCACCGTTGACCCGGCACCGCTGATCATGCACCGTACCCGACCCGTTCGAACTCCTCGAAGGATCAGGACATGAACAGATCTTCCCTCGACCGCCGTTCACTCCTGCGCTACGGCACCGGCGTCGTGGCCGCGGCCGGGCTCGCCGCCGTCGCCGAGGTCGGCCTCGCCCGGCCCGCGGCGGCCTACGGGTGGCCCGGCTCGCTCGGCCAGGGCTCCTCCGGTGCCGCCGTCGCCGAGCTGCAGATCCGCGTCGCGGGGTGGGCCGCCGACGTCGCGTCCCAGACGTACGTGGCCGTGGACGGCTCCTTCGGGCCCGGCACCGCCACCGCGGTGCGCCGGTTCCAGGCTGCGTACGGCCTGAGCGCCGACGGCGTTGCCGGACCGCAGACCTTCGGCGTGCTCAACTCCCTGGAGAAGTCGGACGGTTCCACCTCCCACTTCGACTGGTCGGAGTTCACCAGCCACGACGGCTCGGGCTTCGGCGGCGGCAACGTGGGCTCCGGCGAGGTGCGGGAGAACGTACGCCGCACCATGTACAAGCTGGAGGCGCTGCGGAAGAAGGCGGGCGGCCGCGCGATCACCATCAACTCCGGCTTCCGCAGCACCGCGTACAACGCCCAGGTCGGCGGTGCGTCGAACTCCATGCACACCTACGGGGTCGCTGCCGACATCGCGGTCTCCGGCCTGTCCACGCTCTCCGTCTACCGGATCGCCGAGACCTGCGGCTTCTCCGGCCTGGAGACCTACACCGTCTCGTGGCAGCACGTGGACAGCCGGGTCGAGCACGGCAACTACGGCTCGGGCTTCTGGTGGTGGCAGGACGGCGTCGCGTAGCGGCGCCCCGGGCCCGGCCGGGCGTGCGGCCGAACCGGGAGGTGTTCGGCCGCATCGGTGGCAGTGGCGGGCGTGAGCGGAAGGCAGCGTGCACGTCGGCTCCGTCTCGCGTCCGCTGGGCTGGGCTGGGCTGGAGAGATGAGAAAGCTCTGGGAAGGGGAGGCGGGCTGGTTGCCCGCCTCCCCGGCGGCTTCAGCCGTGCCGCGAGGTCAGCCACCCAGGTGGACGGTTCGCTGATCGGCGCCTGCTCGGTCCAGTCGAACGTCTCCTTGAAGGTGGCGCCGGGAATCGGTGACTTGAAGGTTGTGGCCCGCGTCCGCGTCGGGATCTCGGTTGCCGAGTTTCAGTCGGAGGCGTCAGGGAGGGCCCCATCGGGGCTTTTGGCTCCTGGCTCGACGACGAGGCGAGCGCGCCGGATGACGGCTGACGATGGCGGCAGTGCCGGGGGCGGGGGCACGCCTCTTTGCATCGGCCTTGCGGCACACGACCGTTCGTGCGCCGGTCAGCAGACGGGCGGATTTCCGGGTGGCGGGCGGAGGAACTGAGCAGCGGGGACCGGCTCTCCTGTAGGTGGCTCCGCCCCACCGGTGCCGCGGGAACGGGCCGGGGCTCTGCCGGAACGGCGGGCTCAGTTCCTCTGGGGGCAGCTATTGCCTCGTCACAGCGTCACCGGCCCGTGGCACGATGTCCCAGGCTCTTTGACACCTCAACAGACCGGCTGCTGCACAAGCTCACTTGCACCACGCCACATTTGGCAAAGAAACAGCAAAGCCGCCGCATCGCCCAAGGTCAGAAAGGGTTCTCCCCGCGCCAGCGGGGGTCAGCCGCGCTCCAGTCCGCCACCGCCATCGCGCTGGCCGTTCTCCCCGCGCCAGCGGGGGTCAGCCGAGGGCCTTGATAGCGGCGGTCTCGTTGAGCGCGTTCTCCCCGCGCCAGCGGGGGTCAGCCGCGGCACCACCAGCAGGCCCTGGCCGACCTACGGTTCTCCCCGCGCCAGCGGGGGTCAGCCGGCCGGTAGCACGTCAGCCGACCCGGCACGGGCGTTCTCCCCGCGCCAGCGGGGGTCAGCCAACAGCCCGTCCTCGAAACCGGATCGGGTGACCGTTCTCCCCGCGCCAGCGGGGGTCAGCCGAACGGCGACCGCTCCCCAGGGCTGTTCGGCACGTTCTCCCCGCGCCAGCGGGGGTCAGCCGAACGGCGACCGCTCCCCAGGGCTGTTCGGCACGTTCTCCCCGCGCCAGCGGGGGTCAGCCGGCGGTTGTCCACCACGAAGTGCGGGCCTTGAGGTTCTCCCCGCGCCAGCGGGGGTCAGCCGGTGGTGACCACCCGTCACCATGAGGAGGAAACGTTCTCCCCGCGCCAGCGGGGGTCAGCCGTGCGCCATGGACGAGGGGTTCCGGTGCTGCTGGTTCTCCCCGCGCCAGCGGGGGTCAGCCGTTGGCGTGGCGGCTCATCCAGGCGGCGCCGATGTTCTCCCCGCGCCAGCGGGGGTCAGCCGGTGGTGACCACCCGTCACCATGAGGAGGAAACGTTCTCCCCGCGCCAGCGGGGGTCAGCCGTGCGCCATGGACGAGGGGTTCCGGTGCTGCTGGTTCTCCCCGCGCCAGCGGGGGTCAGCCGTTGGCGTGGCGGCTCATCCAGGCGGCGCCGATGTTCTCCCCGCGCCAGCGGGGGTCAGCCGAACGCCCTTGCCTGGTAGTCGGGGTGGCCGAGGTTCTCCCCGCGCCAGCGGGGGTCAGCCGGTGATCATCACGCCGTGGCTGGGCCAGGGCGAGTTCTCCCCGCGCCAGCGGGGGTCAGCCGCCCGGCCTGCACGCCCTCCATCCACGCGGCCCGTTCTCCCCGCGCCAGCGGGGGTCAGCCGTCCTGGTCAGACGAGGAGCCGTCACCCCACTGGTTCTCCCCGCGCCAGCGGGGGTCAGCCGCCCGCCGCCACCGAGGAGCAGCGCAAGACCGCGTTCTCCCCGCGCCAGCGGGGGTCAGCCGAGGGAGAGGCGAAGCGACGCCCACAGGAGGAAGTTCTCCCCGCGCCAGCGGGGGTCAGCCGTTGAGCACCGCCAAGCTGGCCGCCGCCGCAGCGTTCTCCCCGCGCCAGCGGGGGTCAGCCGCACGGGCACTTTCGGGGGTCGGGCGGCTACCAGTTCTCCCCGCGCCAGCGGGGGTCAGCCGCCGCCTCGAACTCGCTGGTGCGCTGAGTGACGGTTCTCCCCGCGCCAGCGGGGGTCAGCCGGACGTCAGCCTCTACGCACGTGTCCCCTCCGCGTTCTCCCCGCGCCAGCGGGGGTCAGCCGGACCTGATCACGAAAGAGTGACGGGATCTGCCGTTCTCCCCGCGCCAGCGGGGGTCAGCCGCGCCACGGTTTCGCCGTGGCCTGATCCCTAGGGTTCTCCCCGCGCCAGCGGGGGTCAGCCGGCGTGGTCGGTGATCTCGGACAGCGAGATCTCGTTCTCCCCGCGCCAGCGGGGGTCAGCCTATGGCCCCGGACGGCCTGCTCACCCGCCGACAGTTCTCCCCGCGCCAGCGGGGGTCAGCCGCCAGGCGTGAAAAGCGCCAACCCCCCGTGAACGTTCTCCCCGCGCCAGCGGGGGTCAGCCGACCCCAGGCCAGGCCATGCGGGCGATGCGGCGGTTCTCCCCGCGCCAGCGGGGGTCAGCCGCTCCACGGCGCACCGGACTTCTCCTGGGGGGCGTTCTCCCCGCGCCAGCGGGGGTCAGCCGTGCCTGCTCGCGCTGGCCCGCCTCGGCTGGGAGTTCTCCCCGCGCCAGCGGGGGTCAGCCGTCGTCGGTCGTGGTGAACTCCTGGAGCTTGGTGTTCTCCCCGCGCCAGCGGGGGTCAGCCGCCGTGCCATGGCTGGGCCGCCGCCACCACCGAGTTCTCCTGCGCCAGCGGGGGTCAGCCGCCGCTGACCTTGGGGTTGCCGGTGCGGATGTTGTTCTCCCCGCGCCAGCGGGGGTCAGCCGGCCGTCCTCATCGGGCTCGCTGTGATCCTGCTGTTCTCCCCGCGCCAGCGGGGGTCAGCCGGGCACCAGTTGGGAGGTGATCGGCGGACAGCTGTTCTCCCCGCGCCAGCGGGGGTCAGCCGTCGTCCGGCACCGGCGACGGCACCGGGAGGGGGTTCTCCCCGCGCCAGCGGGGGTCAGCCGCAACAACGCTCGGACGTGGCAGCCCGAGAGGGGTTCTCCCCGCGCCAGCGGGGGTCAGCCGAATTCCCAGTCAACGGCACTAACGGCACTGTCGTTCTCCCCGCGCCAGCGGGGGTCAGCCGGCCGAACTGGCTGTCAGCTCCATTTGTCTGTTGTTCTCCCCGCGCCAGCGGGGGTCAGCCGCGCTCGCCATGTCCGAGGACGTGCAGCCCGTCGTTCTCCCCGCGCCAGCGGGGGTCAGCCGCAGATCGAGGAGACGCGCCTTCGCCTGGAGCAGTTCTCCCCGCGCCAGCGGGGGTCAGCCGCGGAGGAGCTACTGCGGCCCCGCCCGTAACGGGTTCTCCCCGCGCCAGCGGGGGTCAGCCGGTGCTGGCCGCCGGAGTCTCCTGCGGACTCGTGTTCTCCCCGCGCCAGCGGGGGTCAGCCGTAGTTGTCGACCGGCGGCAGGCTCGGGCGGACGTTCTCCCCGCGCCAGCGGGGGTCAGCCGTCCGGCCGCCTGCGCCTGGCAGACGGTGCGGCGTTCTCCCTGCGCCAGCGGGGGTCAGCCGTCCATCTTCGCGACGGTCAGGTCCGTGAAGTAGTTCTCCCCGCGCCAGCGGGGGTCAGCCGGACAGACCGGTCTGGTGGGCTAGCAGGCCGCCGTTCTCCCCGCGCCAGCGGGGGTCAGCCGTACTTCCGGAGTGCGGCGAGTACGACCACGGCGTTCTCCCCGCGCCAGCGGGGGTCAGCCGTGCTCGTCAGTGTCGAACTTGTCGGCCGGGTCGTTCTACCCGCGCCAGCGGGGGTCAGCCATGGGCGAACGTCACGGTGTTGGAGCCGGTGGGGTTCTCCCCGCGCCAGCGGGGTGTCCTGTCTCGGTGAGCGTGGCGGAGTCTCGGTGATCGTGGCGAGTTCGGCCTCGTTCGTCTCGGTGAAGTTGGCGAGGATGGCAGATGAGTCCGGTCTCATCGGGCCTGGTGGTGTCTCACTCATCCCAGGCGGTAGTCGGCCGATTCGCGGCGCGCGCGGCTGGCCGTGCCCGGTTTTCACCTTTCAAGGTGGATTGAGTCTCATCTGATCCGGCTGGTCTCACTGGACCCGTGATGGTCGTCCCATTGACAGGACGCACGCACTCTCGGATCGACGAACTCTTGCAGTTCCACGGCACGGGCACCCGTCAGTCCCGCGACTCGCCCAGACCTTCAAGGTCTCGCGCGGAACGGTCTATCGCCACATCAGCCTCCCCACCGGGAAAGACGACGGCAGACACTTTGAACCGAGCCCGCTACCAGCAGCCGCAGATCCCTCCAGAGGTCACGACTCCACGACGCGCGGGCTGGCGAACGCCGAGTTGTCGATGACGACGTCCATCATCGGGATCGGGTCGACTTCCTGAAGATAGATGCGCTCTGCCACCAGATACCGGTTGCGGTGAATCGACTCCGCATCGCTCCCGGCCCAGTCCTGATCACGGTCGGCGCCTCGCTGAACGGACAGTTCCGCATCTACCTGCAGCCAGACACGGAAGTCCCAGTACTTGTTGATCTCCGGCCGGAAGGCGAAGACGCCATCCACGATCAGCACCGCATCCGAAGCAAGGGGCGTCCGGTGTGAGGAATGATCCTTCTGCGTCAGCGGGTCGATGCTGCACAGCACGCACGACGTTGCCTCCGGCGACCGGCAGGGCCCAAGCAGCAGCCGCTTGACCGCGTCATAGTCGTACGCGTTGCGGTAGTACCCCTCACCTGACTCCCGGTCATACAGGTGCCGGTCCTTCCACGGCTTCTTGAAGTCATCAAGGGTTGCCCGGAGCACGGGCCGTCCCGCAGTACTGATCCGCTCAGCCAATTCGTGTCCGAAACTCGTCTTGCCCGCAGCGGTGAAACCGTCGATCCCTACCATCAGACGGCCCTGGCCGAGGGCCAGGATCCGCTTCGCGATCCGTTCGACCAGCGCAGTGCGTTCGTGAGAGGTCGTCGGAGGACACGGCTGCTGCCAAGTCGAAACCGAATGATGCACGCCCGCCCGCTGCAGTCCCATGAGGAGAACCTATCTCGTGCGCCACTCGTCTCGGTGAAGTTGACGAAGTTGGGGGACAGGGGCCTATGCGTCTGATCATCGTGGTGGCGTGACGGTCGCTCGGAGTGTTGCCGGTGGAGCGCCGGCTGTAGTGCGGGGGTTCGAGGTCGCGTATGTCGACCGGGACGGCGGCGAACACCGCGTGGCGTTGGCTGACGCTGCCGGGGTGCGGTTCGAGGACGGACGGCCGGTACGGTCCTTGTCCCTCCTGGCGAGGGCAGCGCAACTATCCCGGGCTGTGGTGGTCTTCGACGTCTGGCCGGCACGTCGGCTACGAATCATGGGTCGAGCGACCACGCGATGCTGCTGGACTTCGACCAGCAGGTCACCGGCTTCGCGTCGCAGCCGCTCAACCCGCCGGCCGCCGAACGCTTGGCAGTGATCAGCGGCCTGCCCCTGGGGCGGCTGTCAGCGGCGCTCCCGGCCCTGGGCTGGGCCCGCCAGCACGCGCCGGACCTCATGGAGAAGAAGATCCCGGCTGTCCGGTTCCAAGCCGCCAAGGGCTACACCCGCCGGGCATGCCCTCACCGTGCGAGCCGGCGCAACATCGCCCCGCCCCGCGTCCAACTGCCCATCACCCGGGTCATCTGCACCCGCCACCAGCACTGGCAGAGCGTCACCGTCAGCGGATCGTGGACGAATGTGACCGAAGGGCCGCCGTTCCCGCCACCGGTCGAGCTGAGCCCCCTTGCAGGCATGGTCGCAGCTCAGAGACGACTGGCCCAGGTCCTCCGCCGCTACGGCCCCGATGTTCTGGTCATGAGCGTTCGCGGCGCCCGCTCGATCGCCGAGAGGTGGGCCGCAGACCGATGGGCGGAACCAGCGATGGTGCAACGCTGGCAGACACGCGCACGCAAACTGAACTGGCCCACCGAAGCGGAGACGATCACGCAGAACAGCGAGGCCGGCGCGATCATCTCGCACCCTGAAGTCGCGACCCTGGCCGCCTTCCTGGCGCCCTTGACCGTCGCCCCGACCGAGTTCTTCTACGCGGAGAACAAGGAGGAGATCCGCGCGCTGGTCGACCGGACGAGAGCGGCACTCGGGCTGACACCCCTCGCACCCGCTGGTTGCCAGTGGCCGTGCAGTGCCCCCCGCACGTCCGCTGATGCGATCTGGAACCACGTCGACCAGGTCCGGCTGACGCGCGGGCGTCACCGATGGCGCCAACTGAGAAGCGCCATGATCCCTGAGCTTGGCATCCCCGATCCGTCTCACCAAACCTGGCAATCCGCAGCTCGACACAGTCGCGTCCGCCATGATCAGTGAGACCGGACACGGGGGTCAGCCGGTGTTGAGCTTCTGGTTCATGGGGCCCGGGTTGTTCTCCCCGCGCCAGCGGGGATCAGCCGTCCTTGGTGTGCAGGAGCGGGTACGTACCCCAGTTCTCCCCGCGCCAGCGGGGGTCAGCCCCGAGCGGGTGGCCGGTTCCAGGGCTGCGGCGGTCTCCCCGCGCCAGCGGGGTCAGACGGAGGCCGGTATTGTTTTCGACAGGTAGAACGGGAGCCACCTGGGCACGAGTTCGAGAGCCAATTGTGAACTCGTGAACGGCTTTTGTATCGGAGGATCGAGGCCAGCCGCTCACACTGTTGGCACCTTGTTCGAGCGACGCCGTCTCAGGCCGGCTCGGGGGCGGGGCCCGATCAGACGGATCGTCCTGAAGGCGCACGTCGCCCGGTTCTGCAGCGGCATGGAGAAACCGGCCCGGCCATCCGGCTGCCGCCGAATCAGCCAAGTGTTCCGGGGGGCCGGGCGGTGACTGGCGTGTACCCGGGTCGTTGAAGCAGGTTGAACAGCCGAGCTGTGCGGTGCCCCGGTCGTGGTGGCCCGGGGCGCCGTGGTGTGGCGCGGCTTCCGTCTTCCCCGGGCCTGGACGCTTCGGCGTCCTGAGGCCTGGTCCAGGTGCGAGCGAGAGGACAACGGCATGGCCGGACGATCTGGTCTGTATATCGGTGGGATTCTGGGCAAGGGCCGCAGCAGCAGCCGGGCTGGGCAGGCAGCCGTGCTGGTGGTCGCGGCGGTGCTGAGCGGTTCGGCGATGCCCGCGCAGGCGCGGGCGCAGGCGCCTGCCCGTGATGCCGCTGCGGCGGCACCGGTGACGAAGGTGTACGCGACACCGGGCACCTACGAGTTCACCGTCCCGAAGGGCGTCACCCAGCTGAGGGCCACGGCGGTCGGCGCCGGCGGCAGCGGAGGCGGTGGAGGCTCCGGCGGCAACGGGAACCAGTTCCAGTTCGGTGGCGGCGGCGGTGGAGGCGCCGGCGGCAACGGCGGCGGGGCCGTCGAGTGCGTCTTCCCGGTCAAGCCCGGACAGGTGATGCACCTCGCCGTGGGGAAGGGCTACCCCGGCGGCCGCGGCAGCCACAGTTGGGACCCCGACAACCGCTACAACGGCGAAGCCGGACAGGGCGGCGACTACGGCGACGATTCGTGGGTGTGGGACAAGACGACGAACAACTCCATCAGGGCCAGGGGCGGCCTGGGCGCGTGGGGCGGAGGGGGAGGAGAGTCGGCGAAGGGGAGCTCGCAAACCACCCGCGATCTGAGCGGTAAGGGCGGCAAGGGCGGCCCGTCCAACGACAGGGTCGGTGGCGGGACCTGGGACACCCGCGGCCCCAAATGCGCCAACGATGCGCAGGCCAGGGGCGGCAAGCACGGGGATCCCGGTCGGAACGGGGAGGACGGCAGCCACGACCGGGGAGACGGCCGCGGAGGTGACGGCGGACGCGGCGGGGACGCCGGTGTGGAGACGCCCTGGGGCGCGATTGTCCCGCTGCCGAGCATGGCGCCCTGCCCCGAGAACGCGCGCGGGAAGGGCGGCGACGGCGGACGCGGCGGGGACGCAGGGGACTGGAACCGGAACTATGACAACTTCTACCCCAAGCCGGGTGAGGACGGTAAGGCCGGCCAGAGTGGCTGCCTCGTACTGACCTACTGAGAGCATGGGCCCCCTCCGGGCCGGCTGACCAGCCGGCCCAGGCGGCAGGCCCGGTACATCGCGCCCGACCTGCCGACGCAGACAGACATGGTGTGACCCGGGCGGGTCTCCCGCCGGATCGGCACCCTGCCAGGGCCCACGAGACCGGTCCGACCCCACAGCCAGAAGACCATGCTTGCGCGACAGGTTCGCGTGGCCCGCCCTGGAGCACTCTGCGGCACCACAGCTCGGCTAAGTGGCGTAGCCGAGGCTCGCCCGCACCATCTACCCCAGTACTGAAAGATCTCGAACACGTCTTCCCCGCGCCAGCGGGGGTCAGCCGCTCGCGGAGGTTCTTCACGAGGTGGAGAACGCGTCCTCCCCGGTCAGCGGGGGTCGGCCGTGCAGCTCCAGGTCGTACCCGTTGAAGGTCGGGTGCTCCCTGCGGCAGCGGGGGTTCCACCTGGTGGATCCGATGATCCTGGCGGATCGAGGGTTTGGGTGGGGTGGGCGTGTAGGGGATCGCCGCCGGCCTCGGGCGACGTGGTCAGTGGTAGAGGGCGGCCAGGTTGTGGCCGCGGTCGCTCAGTTGGTAGTAGACGCGGTGCTGTTCCCGGGTCTTCAGGAGGAAGCCGGCCCGGTGGAGGGCGGTGAGGTGGTGGGAGACGGCGCTGGGGGTGAGCCAGTGGCGGTGGGCCAGTTCGGTGGTGGTGCGTGGGGTGGCCAGGTCGCGCAGGATGCGGCCTCGGGTGCCTGCCAGCTGATCGGCGGCGGGTTTGCCTGCGTCGCGGTGGTCGGCGGCGGTGGGGTGGGCGGGGTAGGAGATCACCGGGTGCTGCGGGCCGGCTTCGGGGAGCGGGTCCAGGGCCACCGACAGTGAGCCGTTGAAGACCGAGGGCGCGAGGAGCAGCACGTCGGCTTGCGGCACGTCGGCGTCGAACGGCATGTCGATGCTCAGGTGGTCGCCGTGCCAGCCGATCCGTGGGTCGAGGCCGGGGAAGACGGCCGCGAGGCCCTGACGTGACATGGTGCGGGCGCGGCGTGCGATGTCGCATTCGATCCGGGCCTGCAGGGCGGACCACTGCCGGGCGATCGCGCCGTCCCACAGCCGCGCCATTTCGCCGGCGGCCCGCTCGGCGAACGATGCCTCGCCGCGGTCCAGCGCTTTGAGCAATTCCCGTGGTGTGGTTGCGAGTTGGGTGCGCCGCGTGGCGGGTTGGTGCAGCATGAAGTCGAGTTCCCGGGTCAGCCGGGCCGGGTTCGTGGTGGCGACGGCGTGCAGTTCTCCGTCCAGCGATCCCTGCGCGACCGCCGGACGGGGCAGCGTGAAGTCCGGGATGTAGTTCCAGTGCCCGGCGAACAGCCCGCTCAGCACCGTCAGCCGCCGCTGCCGCAGGGTGTCCCGGAGCCGCGCGCTCAACTCCCGGGCCTGCGGCTGTACGGGGCAGTACGCGAACATCAGCCCGTCGATCAGCGTGTGCAGCGGCGAGATCACGAACCGTGTGTTCGCCCAGCCCTGCGCCCCCATGCCGATTCTGATCACGGCTGCCCTCCCCCGGTACGCCACCGCCTTGGCGCGCACACACTAGGCCGCTGCCGCAAGCACATTCGAGGAAATCGACAAGACTTTACCGGCCTCCAGCACCGCCGCTTCCATGGTTCCACCGACAGAAACCACGGAGATCGATGGAAATCCATGGATAAACCACGGAGGGGAACAAGCATGGGCATGGACATCGGCATCGGCAGGAAGGCCAGGATCGGCCTGGCCGTCACGTTCGGCGCGGCCGCGATGCTTGCGCTGGGCGCCAACCCGGCGTTCGCGCAGGAGGGCAACTTCACGGTGGGCAGCGGCTCCTGTGTGGCCATCGAGGAGATCCAGCTGCAGTCGACCAGCACCGGGTTGCACGACTTCATGGAGAACAACCCGATCCAGGCCTCGGCCACGGACCCGTACTGGTGCCGTTTCAGCCTGATCGACAACGGCACCGAGGTCTGGCACTCGACCGGCGCCGGGTCCGGCTGGTGGGCCGACGGCCCCGGGCACAACATGCAGGCGTGCGTCGAGCGCTGGTACAACGGCACCCGCCTGAGCCACACCTGCGGTCCGATCAACTGAGTCAGCCCCGCGTGCCCGGCCATCGTCCCCCACACCCGATGGCCGGGCACCGGCGCTCTGAGCCCGGCTGTACCCCCGGGTCCGTCCGGCGGACAGCCGGTCGACGGTCCCGCGCTCCTCCGTGGTCAGTACGGCGTTGCGTTCCAGGAAGTCGCGCACTACGGGGTCGGGCCGGCCGGCGGGGTTCCGGCCTGCGCCAGCCGCCTCCGTGCCGGTGTCACTTGTCTTCCAGCGCCGCCACGAGTTGGGGCAGGTTGCCGCCGGCGACGGCGAGGGCCAGGTGGTCGTGGTAGTCGCGGCTGTGCACGATCAGGCCGTCGCGGACCCGGAGGATCTGGACGTTCGCGGACTCGAAGCTGCGCCCGGTGGTCCGGTGGAGCACGTGGTAGTCGAACTCGGCGACGACGACCTCGGGGTCGTCGGTCTCCCGGACGACCACGTTCGACGCCCGCAGTTCCAGCGGCGTCTGCACACCGACCTCGTCGAAGCGTTCGGCGAGTACGGCCCGCCCTTCGAAGCGGCGTGGCCCGACCGGCTGGAAGACGGTCTCGACCACGGCGTCCTCGGCGTAGAGCTGAGCCAGTTCGGTGAACCGGCCGGTGGTGATGCCTTCCAGCAGCTTGAGGAAGACCTCGCGCGGAGACAGCGTTTCGGACATGATCAACCCCCGGGATCGCGTCGCTAGAATCGGACCAGCGACTCCGCTTAGAACGATACGGACTGGCCACTCCGGTTGTCCAGGGTTGAATCGGGACCGGTGCGGAGCAGGAGGGAGAGAAGTCTGATGAGCGACACGTCGCAACGCCCGCTGCGCGCGGACGCGGCCCGCAACCGGGCCAAGGTGCTCGACGCGGCCACCCAGGTGTTCACCACCCGCGGGGTCGGCGTGCCCACCGAGGAGATCGCCCGCGCCGCCGGGGTCGGCGTGGGCACCCTCTTCCGGCACTTCCCCACCAAGGAGGCGCTGCTGGAAGCCGTCGTGGTCCGCAGGCTGGAAACGATCACCGCCCGCACCGCGCAGCTGGCCGCCGAGGCCGAACCCGCCGACGCCTTCTTCGCCGGCTTCCGGCTGGTGGTCGAACAGTCCGCGGGCAAGCAGGAGTTCACCCGCGCCCTCGCCGATGCCGGGGTGGACGTGCACGCCTCCCTGCGGGAGTCGAGCACGGTGATGCGCGCGCAGCTGGCCGAGCTGCTGGCCGGGGCGCAGCGGGTCGGGGCCGTACGCTCCGAGGTGGGGCTGCCGGAGCTGATCGCGCTGCTCGTCGGCGTCGGTACGGCGGTCGAACAGCTCGCGGGCGACCCGGCGGGACGGGAACGGGTCTTCGAGGTGGTGTTCGCCGGGCTGCGGCCGCAGTGAGCACGGCTGTACGGACCCCTGGTCGCCCGCCTGACCGACTGCCCGCCTGACCGACTGCCTGCCCGCCCGCCCGCCCGCCCGACGATGATGATGGTGAGAGAGACGGAGCCTTTCGTGGCCGAAGCGCCCCTGATCCGCAGTGACGTCCCCGGGTCCTTCCCCTGGGGCGTCTTCCACGAGCGCCACCCCGCGCTCGTCCGGCAGGTCCTCGACGCCCTTCCGTACGGGCCCGCCGAGCGGGCGGCGGTCGAGCGGCTGCTCGTGGAGAGCACCACCGGCGTCCTGGAACCGCTGCGCCCCCGCCTCGCAGACTCCACGGACGCCGCGGACGCCGTCGTGGACGGGCCGGACGCCGCGGACGCCGCCCGGTGGGCGCGGTGGGGTGAGGCCCTGTGGGGCCGGCCGTGGGGCGAGGCGCCGTTCCTGTGGGCGGAGAGCTACTTCTACCGCCGGCTGCTGGACGCCACCGGGTACTTCCGGCCCGGCGCGTGGCAGGGCGTCGACCCGTTCGCGCCCTTCAAGGCCGCCGAGTTGGCCGGGTCGGCCGTCGACGAAGAGCTGGCCGCGCTGGACGGGATCGACGGGCTGCCGCAAGCCCGGCGGGCGGAGGTGCTGCTGTCCTCCGCGCTGTGGGGCAACCGGGCGGACCTCAGCTTCCGGATCACCGCGGAGCCCGGTGGGCCGGCCGTCTCCGACCTGGTCGCCGACGACAGCGCGCTGCTGTGGGCCACGCTGGAGCGGGCCGGGGGCGAGGGGCGGGTCTGCGTCGTCGCGGACAACGCGGGGCGGGAGCTGCTGCCCGACCTCGTGCTGATCGACCACCTCCTGACCCACGGCCTGGCGGCGCAGGTCGTCCTGTACGTCAAGCCGCAGCCGTACTACGTGTCGGACGCGACGATGACCGACGTCCTCGCCGCCCTCGACCGCCTTCGCAACGCGCGGGCCGCGCGGCCCGCGCGGCCCGCGTCGCCCGCGTCGCCCGCATCGGCCACGCCTCCCCCGCAGGCTGCCGCGGCGGTCGGCCAACGGCTGTGGCAGGCAATGGGCAGCGGCGCGCTCGCCGTCCGTACGCACCCGTTCTTCTGCGCGCCGCTGCCGTTCCACGACCTGCCCGCCGACCTCCGGGCCGAGTTCGCGGACGCGGCGCTGACGGTCTTCAAGGGGGACCTCAACTACCGCCGCCTCGTCGGCGACCGGCTCCGGCCGCCCACCACGCCGTTCGCCGACACGACGGGGTACTTCCCGTCGGCCGTCGCCGCCCTGCGGACGCTGAAGTCGGAGGTGATCGTCGGGGTCGACGCCGCCACCGTCGCCCGGCTCGACGCCACCGGCACCCCGTGGCGCACCAACGGGCGCCACGCGGTCGTCCAGGTCGACACGCGGCGGTAGCCGGGCACGCGGGGAGATCGATCCGCGAAATGGCCTGGTGCGAACGAGTGTTCCACCCCTAGGGTGGCGCTTCGTCAATCCGGTCCGGACCTGGAGCCCTTCGCCGATGTCTTCCCCCGCCGCCTACAGCTCGCCGCGAGTCGCCTCGATCGCCGCCACGGCCCTGCTCGCCGCAAGCGGTGCCGCGACGCTGTTCTCACTCGTCGCCGATTTCCGCATGTACGAGGTCGCCGGCGACCTCCTCACCAACGCCGAACTGGCCGGTTCCGCCGCGATCAGCGACGTGGACCAGCTCCGCTCCAACGCGAGCCTGATCAACACGCTGGTCATGGTGGCCACGGCGGCTGCGTTCATCACCTGGTTCTACCTGGTGCGGGTGAACGCCGAAGCGCTCCACCCGCACGGGCACCGGTACAAGCGGGGTTGGGCGATCGGCGGATGGTTCACCCCCGTGGTCGCGCTCTGGTTCCCCCGCCAGATCGCCGGCGACATCTGGCAGGCGGGCGCTCGCCCGGATGAGCTCGGGGTGCGCCCGCCGCTCCCCCAGACGCTGCTCAACCTCTGGTGGGGCACCTTCCTCGCGGCCGCCGTGCTCGGCCGGATCGGTGCCCAGTACAACGCGAAGGCGGAGTACGCGGACACCTACCAGCAGTCCGTCCTGTGGCTGGTCGCCTCCGAGCTGCTCAAACTGGCCGCGGCGGTCTTCGCCGTCCTGGTGGTCCGCAAGGTGACGGCCATGCAGGAGCAGCGCTTCGCCGAGTCCGCGGCCCGGGCGTACGGGGTGGCCTCCTCGACCGCCCGCAGCTGAACCAGCCGACGGGTCACGCCGGCGGAGTGCGGCACGCAGGGTCAGGAGAGCATGTTGATCCGGTACTGCATGATCCGGTAGTTCGTCGGGTCGTACCACTGGCTGACGACGATGTGGAAGTTGCCGAACGTCGAACCCGGGATGACGAAGCCGCCGTACGGGGCGGCGACGAGGTTGCCGATCTCCTGGCCCGGGTCGCAGGGCAGGATCATGGCCTGTTCCAGAGTGGTGGTCAGGTCCGAGGTCGGGAGCGGGAAGACCATCGCCCTGATCGACAGCGGGTTCATGTTCAGCCAGGTGAGGACGTACTTGCCGTCCATGGCGCGGAAGCACATCTCGCCCCACCTGCGGGTGCCGAAGACCGTCGTCGGGGCGGGCGCGTTCCACCGCCAGCCGCCGTCGTAGCCCCAGGGCTCGTAGGCGTCCGGGTTGCCGAGGCTCTCCTTCCGCACCCGGTGCAGCAGCATCCCCGACTCCACCTCGCGGTTGAAGACCGTGGACAGGACGTAGCAGTAGCCGTCGTCGGCGACGGCGTACGTCTTCTGCTGGAACTGGCCGCCGTACAGGTCGCCGGGCCACTGGCACAGGTACTCCCAGGTCTCACCGTTGTCGGTGGAGCGCCAGAAGTCGGTGTGGTGGGTGTCGAAGATGACGCCGCGCATGAGGTGCATGTACATCACGCCGTCGACCACGAACACGTCGGAGGGGATCGCCGTCGTGGCCTTGTCGTCGCCGACCGGGGTGTGCGGCTCGTCGACGAGGCTCCTGGCGTGGCCCCCACCCACGACGCCGTCGATCCGCAGGTTGTCCAGGTCCGCGCTGCCGGAGCGCAGGCCCACCGGGGCGTACCAGTTGCCGTCGCCGACCCGGTCGCCGTCGAAGGTGTCGCCGCAGACGAAGAGCATGGTGCCGTCCGGACACCGTACGGGGATGCCGAGGTCGGTCCACGGCGCGCCGAGCGACCCGGTCTCGCCGGGACCGCTGAGGTTCTTCAGCTTGGTCGCGATCGTCGGACCGGCCGGGTCGTTCGGGCCGCCGGCGAACGCCGCCCGGGCGCCGGAACCGAGGACCCCCGCCCCGGCCCCGAGCCCCGCCGCGACGCCGACGCCGATCCTGAGCAGCCTGCGGCGGGACGGCCCGCCGGTGGTCGCGTCGTTCCCGCCCGATGAATGCGTCATGTCGTCGATGACCTTGACCTTCCGAGTCGACGGATGGGAGCGCCGTAGCCTCGGTGGCGACGGGCCGCCACCGAGGCTACGGGGCTCCGCCGCCGCTCGGTCCATCGGTGAACGAACCTTCACTCAAATGAGCTATGCGCCAGGGAAGTTCACAATCGGAATACGGGTCGCTCCGACCGACCGAGGGTGGTGTGCCGCTCGACCTGTCCCCGCACCCGCGGGGGCAGCCGTGATCGATGTCGGCCGGCATCGTCGGACGCCTGCGGCGTCGCCGGTCGCCGCCGGGGCGACCGACCGCCCCCACCCCAACTGTCGTGCACCGTACCGCCCGTGGGATCGATTCCGCATGAACTCCGCAGGCGTGCCCGAACCCGACTATCCCGGCCGAAATGCGACCGGCTACCATCCCCCCTCAACGATCTTGTCGATGGAACACGGCCACGGGCGGCGACGCCCGGGGCCGGACGGAACACGGAACAACGGGGGAAAGAGATGGCCGATCCGGACATGGCCTTGGCGTTCAAGGTCAACCCGGCCGAGTTGGATGGCTGCGGGCAGAGCGCCCAGCACATCGGAGGGCTCATACCGGGCGAGACCGGGAAGATCACCGAGCCGTGCAACCAGGCTGCCGGCGGGCTGAAGGGCTGGCTCACGGCGACCGCCATCCAGAACTGCGGGACGAACTGGAAGACGCTGCTGGACAAGCTCGGCGGGGACATGGGGGACGTCGGCACCAAGCTGGCCTCCTCGGCCGCCTACTACCGTCAGGTCGAGCAGGACATCCACGGGAGCATGAAGAACCCGTCCGCGCCGGCCCCGAGCGAGCCCGACCCGTTCAACACGACCTTCGTCCCGGGCCCCGTGAAGCCCGCCGGCACCAGCGCGAAGGCGGCCCAGTAAGCGATGGACATCAAGACCCTCTACGACGCCGACTTCATCTACCTCACCAGTGCGAAGACCGCCTTCGACACCCTCTCCACCGCCTTCGGCCAGCACGTCGAGTCGTGGCAGCTGGAGGTCGTCAAGCGGCTGAACAACTCGCAGTGGACGGGCACCGCCTCCGACCACGCCAAGGCGCGGATCCAGCTGCTGGAGAACGAGCTCCAGGCCGCCAAGCAGGAGCTCGGGCTGGTCAGCACCGCCCTGCGGGACGCCTCCGAGGGCTTCGCGGCGGCGCAGGCGCACCTGGTCAACGCCCTGGACGACGCGAAGGCGAAGAAGCTGAACGTCGCCCCCGACGGGCGGATCACCTGGGACAACGACCCCGCCTCGGCGAACTTCGCGGGCAAGGACGCCGAGGCACAGGCCCAGGAGATCAGTCGGCGCATCACCGCCGCGCTCACCGAGGCCGACCACGCCGACCAGACCATCAACGCCCGGCTCGCCCACCTCGCCACCAACGCGAGCAACGGCACCGGGCTCGACGCCGCCACGGTCAAGGCCGACACGGACGCGGCGAAGAAGCTGGAGGAGGTGCCGGCCGCCGGCACCGACCCGAACAACGTCAAGGCCTGGTGGAACAGCCTGACCGACGAGCAGCAGCACCGGATGATCCTCAATCACCCCGACCAGGTCGGCAACCTCGACGGCGTCCCCGCCGCCGCCCGCGACCAGGCCAACCGGATCAACCTGCAGCGCGGCAAGCAGGACCTCCAGCGTCAGCTCGACGGCCTCGGCCCGGAGCCGTCGCACTTCATCGGGTTCGGCAAGGACCGCATCGAGAACCCCGAGTACACCAAGTGGAAGTCCACCCGCGACGACCTCCAGGACAAGATGCACGGTGTGACGGCCATCGAGGACCGGCTGAACAAGCCGGTCGACGCCTCGCACCCGCCCACCTTCCTGCTCGGCTTCGACACCAACGGCAAGGGCCATGCGATCATCGCGGTCAACAACCCCGACACCGCCGACAACGTCTCCACGTACGTGCCCGGGACCGGCGCGCGGCTCGGCAGCATCGGCAGCGACATCAACCGCTCCGACCTGATGGTCCAGTCGGCCGACGAGGCCAACCGCAAGGCCGGCGACAAGAGCACCAACTCGTCGATCACCTGGGTCGGTTACGACGCGCCGCAGAACATCGTCCCCGAGGCCGCGGACGACACGTACGCGAAGAACGCGGAGGACAAGCTGCGCAACTTCGAGCTCGGGCTGCACGCCACGCACGACGGGAAGATCGCCAACAACACCGTCCTCGCCCACAGCTACGGCACCACGACCGTGGGATACGCCATGCGGGACAAGGGCCTCCCGGTCGACAACGCCGTCCTCATCGCCAGCCCCGGCTGCGGCGTCGAGAACGCCAAGGAGCTGCGCATCGACCCGTCCCACGTGTACGCGGCGCAGAGCCCCGCCGACGCGATCGGCTGGGCCGCCGCCGTCGACCCGGGCGGGATGTGGGACAACATCGTCGACAACGTCTCCACCTCGTGGGGCATGGGCGACGGCGACCACCACCTGATCCACGGCCGGCAGACCACCGTCCCCCAGTTCGGCGCGCACGTCCTGCCCACCGACCCGGAGGCTGGACACTCCGACTACTGGAACGACGGGTCACCCACCCTGACCTCCATGGGGCAGATCATCGCCGGAAAGCAGGTCTCGTGAGTGCCAAGGCCGGAGGGTCCATTCGCCTGAGGAAGCGGGTCACCGCCGGGGCCGTACTGGCGGTCGCCGTGCTGGCCCTGAACGCCTGCGGCGCGAGCACGGTGAACGAGCGGTCCAAGCCCACGATCACGCTGGAACAGGCCAGGAAGCAGGTCGACGACTACCTCGCCGCCGTACTGGCCGCACTGCCCGTCAAGCCGACGAACAGCCTGGGCGACTTCAGCGACCTGGAGTGCGAGGCCAACGACGTCGGCCCGCACGGCAGGACGCAGACCGGTCGGGGGTACGACTTCGGTGACGTGCCGGCCGCGGCCAAGGCGGAGGCGGTGACGGCCTACCGCACGTTCCTGACCGGGCAGGGTTTCCAGCCGGTCCAGGACCCGCCCAACTTCCACAACGACTGGATCAAGCTGAGGAACCCGAAGGACCAGTTCCTCGCCACCCTGGACGGGGTCGCCGAGACCAGTCACGACCTCACGCTGCGGGTGAGGTCGCCCTGCGTCTGGCCGAAGGGGACGCCGCCGGCGTGACGGGGTGACTGACCCCCTTCACCGGGGCGGGGGTGAGGCCCCGTCCCGGTGAAGGGGTCAGTGGGCCGCGGCGCCGAAGGGCGTCAGTGGGCCGTGGCGGCGAAGGCGGCGGCGATCTCGTCGGTCTTCCGCCCCTGCTCCAGCAGGACGTGCAGGAGCAGGCGGGCCTTGTAGGCGTCGAGGTGACCGCCCCGGATCAGTCCGCGCGCCAGCAGGTCCTTCTCCGAGCCGGGGAAACCGTACGTCCCCTCCAAGACGGGCCCGTTGCCGATCCGGCTGGCGAGGACGACGGGGATCCGCGCCGCGGCCCGCTCCAGGATGCCCACGTAGGCCTCGGGCACGTGGCCGACGCCGAACGCGGCGATGACGAGCCCGTCGCAGGCCTCGGCCATCGCGGCCAGCAGGGCGCCGTCGTCGCCGAGCGTCGCGCCGTACAGGCCGATGCGTACGGCGTCGCCGACCGTCGAGCCGGCGGCCGGCCCGGCGGCCGGCCGCGGGAAGGTCGGCCGCGGGAAGGTCGTCCGCGGGGCGAGCGGGCCGTGGAGGTGGACCCGCCCCTCGTAGAGGCGCCCGAGCGGCCCGGTCGCCGGGGAGGTGAACGCGGCCGGGCTGGTGCTGTGGGACTTGCGGACGGTGCGGGCGGCGTGGATCTCGTCGCCGAGGACGACCACCGCCCCGGCGCCCCGCAGCTCCGCCGCCGCGGCGGCGATGACGGCCGCATGGATGTTCGCCGGGCCGTCCGCACCGGGCAGGGTGGGGTTGCGCATCGCCCCGGTGACGACGATCGGCTGCTCGCCGGGGTGCCAGAGGTCCAGCAGGTAGGCGGTCTCCTCGATGGTGTCCGTGCCCTGGGTGACCACCACCCCGTCACAGCCGCTCCGGAAGGCGTCGGCGACGGCCTCCGAGAGCGCGCGGAGGTCACCGAAGGCGAGAGACGCCCCGGGCAGGCGCCGGAAGTCGTGGACGCGCAGCTCGACGTCGAGCTCCTGCAGTGCCGGGACGGCGGCGAGGAGGTCGTGGGCGGAGAGCGCGGGCACGACCCCGCCGGTGGCCGGATCGGTGGTCATGGCGATCGTGCCGCCCAGGGAGAAGATCGCAACTGTCCTCGTAGCCAACGCCGTTGCCTCCTTGTCCGGGTGCCGCCGCCCGCGCAGCCCCCGCAGCGGTGTGGCGGTGGCCGACTGGCCTCGGGGCAATCTACCGTCACGAATGAGCAATCAGAGTCCTGAAAAGGCCCACGTCCTTCCGCACGTGATCACCAAAGGCCCCTCCATCGGATTTCCCCGAATCCCGGGCCGATCAGAGGTCTACCCTGCGAACACGCAGCGCTACGTGCCGTATCCGTACGAGAAGGAGCCCCATGTCATCGTCCTGCGACCCGAAACACGCTCCCGCCGGCGATGTGAGCGCCGCACTCATGGTGGTCGACTCGCGCCTCAAGGCCGTGTACGACGGCAAGAGCGGGACGGACCCCGAACACCAGCGGATGGTCAACCAGTTCGCCGCGTCCATGGGCCCCACAGGGCTCAAGTCGCTCCTGGACGGCACCTGCACCCTCATCTACATGTACATGAACTGGCTGCGGGGGACGCTCGAACACCACGACGAGGACGTCGTCGAGTACGTGGTGCCCGCCCTGGTGGGCACCATGCGCATGATGCCCAGGACCTTCAGCCCCGAAGTCGTCCCCACCATGGCCGCCCTGCTCGTCGCCGCAGGCACCGGCCTGAGCCCCAACCTCTGGCGCGCCCAGTACGGCCCCTGGACCGACGCCGAGATGAACCCCCTGGAAGCCACGGCCGTCCTGCTCGCGGAACACATCAACCGGATCTCCGGCAACGACGACAACAGCTTCGCCACCCGCCTGATCGCCGAAGTCCTCTCCGGCCTGGACCGGGACTGACGCTGACGCCCTCAACGGCCCAGCCCGTACCGCACGTAGTCCGGATGAGCCGCGCCGAGCTCGATGCGGTTCTCGTCCGGTCCGTTGACGATGCGCAGCCGGTCGATCCGTGCGCACGGGTTGCTCCGACCGCCACCCGTCCGCCGCCCTCGTCGGCGTCTGCGGGATTCCCGCCCGCCGGGCAGACCCCACCGGCCGTGGGCATCGAGGTCACCGACCACTACGGCAGCATCGCCGAACAGCGCCCGGCAGATCGCCCCCGGCACCGCCGACGCCGGTCCCGACGGTGCGCAGCCTCCCGAGTCGTAGGCCTCACAGCGGTCTCGCTGCCGTTACCCCTGTTGGTGTGACCGGCGCGGCTCAATGCCTGAGGGAAGGCGTGTCGGCAGCACGCAGGCCGCCCTCCTGGCGGTAACTAGATCATATGCCCGGCTGGAAACTGTCCCTCTCTGCGGCTGCCGCCGGCCTGGTGCTGGCCGGCTCGGCCGCGGGTCTGCCTTCGGTCGGGTCGGTCGCCGTGCTCTCCGACGGGCCGGGGACGGGCGGATCGGCCCCTTCGGCAGCTTCCGGAGCACCTGCGTGCGGAGTCGGTGTCCCCGGGCCTGGTGGTCCGACACCTGGTGGTCCCGGGCCCGGCTCTCCTGCTCCAGGTGGTCCCGGGCCCGGCTCTCCTGCTCCAGGTGCTCCCGGGCCCGGCTCTCCTGCTCCAGGTGCTCCCGGGCCCGGCTCTCCTGCTCCAGGTACTCCCGGGCCCGGCTCTCCTGCGCCAGGGGTGCCTGGATCTGAGGCGCCTGGGGCCGGTGCTCCCGGGCCTGGGGTGCCTGGGCCTGGCGTTCCGGTGCCGGGGGCTGCGCCCGGCGCTCCTGGGCCTGGCGCTCCCGCAGGCGGCGCGAGGGTACCCGGTGCTCCTGCGGGTGGGGGTGCGGCTGTTGGCGGTGCCGGAGCTGTCGGTGCTCCCGTAGCCGGTGCTCCGGGGGCGGGTGCCGGTGTCCCTGCTGCCGGTGTCCCTGCTGCCGGCGGACCTGCAGCCGGTGCTTCGGGATCCGGAGCTGCCGGTGCCGGCGCCGGCGGTGCGATTGCCGCCGGTGGACCCGGGGGTGGTGGCGCGCCTGCCACCGGCGGATCTGCGGCTGGTGCTCCGGGGGTCGGAGGTGGTGCTGCTGCTGGTGCCGCTGCCGCCGGGGCACCAGCAGCCGGTACTTCGGGAACCGGCGCCGGTGCCGGTGCCCTGGCGGCCGGTGCGCCGTCCGCCAGAGTTCCCGCCGCCGGGGGATCCGCGGGTGCAGCCAGAGTGCCTGGAGCGGGGTCATCCGGCACCGGGGCGGTCGGGAACGGGCGAAACCCGGTGAAGAGCTCGCCGAGCGCCTCGCCCAGTGCCTCGCCGGGCGCCTCCGGTACCGCGTCGCCGAAGCCCTCCGCCTCCCCGGGAACGCCAGGCGGGGGGCAGGGGCCGAAACCCCTCCTGCGCTCCGGCCCCTTCGACCACGGCATCGCCTCGCTGCCGCGCAGCGCCATCGTCCTGTTCTTCCTGTTCCTGTTCGTTCCCGCGATCGCCGCCGCGGCCATCGCGTGGCGTCGCGGTAGGCGCCGCCCTACCGACCGAAGGGCGAGGGGCCCGTGGGACACGTAATCGGAGTGCTCGCCATCGTCGCCGGATTCGTCGTCATCGCCGGGGGCGCCGTCCTGCTCAACGCCCGCAGGGCCAGGCGGTCGGCGCCGGCCGCAGAAGCGCGCGACAACACTGCCGAGTACCTGACGATGATGGTCGGCGTCTTGTACGCCTTGGTGCTGGGCGTCGCGCTGGTCTGGGTGTGGGAGGCCAAGGACGACGCCTACACGAACATCAGCGCCGAGGTGGGGGCCCTGCACCAGACGTATCTGCTCGCCGACGGGCTGCCGCCGACCGCCGCTCAGCAGGTCCATCAGGCGGCGGACGCCTACGCCACCTATGTCCGGACCGAGGAGTGGCCCCTGATGGAGCAGAACAAGCCGCTGGGCACGCGGGGCTGGACCCTCCTGCACGAGGTGCAGAACGCGTGGACGTCCTTCGAGCCCACGACCAACGAGCAACAGCTGGTCGGCCAGCTGGCGATCGGGCGGATCTCCGACGCCTACCAGGCACGCCACGGTCGTGAGGTGGCCGGGGGCCGGGGCATGTCGGGCGTGATGTGGTTCGGCCTGCTCGCCGGTGGTGCTCTCACCCTGGGCCTGATGTTCCTCTTCGGGGTCGAGCGCAACGGGACCCACCTGGTGCTGGCCATGGGCTTCACCAGTCTCATCGCCTTCATGCTCGTCCTCATCTACGCCTTGAACTCCCCCTTTGGAGGCCCGCTCGGCCTGAGTCCGGCGTCCTTCGCCGATGTGGGTGCCGGCGGCTGACACCGGCGGCGCCCTGCCCGCGGACGGGTTTCGCGGGTCCTGCTCGGCCACGGGCAGGAGGTGTCTCATGAGCCGCGGCGTCTGGTCGCGTCGCGCTCTCTGCGGGTCGGTTGTCGGGCTGTGGGACACGTCGAGTGTGTCGCGCTGGTTGGGTTGTGAGAGTGACGGGCCGGGGGCGGGGCGCGATCAGGCCGTGTCCAGCTCGGCTCGGCGCAGCGGCCGGGGAGGCTGACGATGGGCTGGGTGCGCTGTTCCGGGGGTGAAGCGCACCCCCCCTTCGTCCCCACGTCGAGGCAGTGCGGAGCCCTCAGGCGTCCCGCAAGGCGACCAGCGTGGTCTCACCTCCGCGCCTACGGGGGTCAGCCAGGCAACTGTCCGGCCGCACCCCAGTCGAAACGCGTCATCCCCGCATGGGTCAACCGGGGTTGTCGGTCGGCCGGTCGGCGTTCACCGCCTTGTCCCCGCATCAGCGGGATCAGCCAGGCTTGAGACCGGTCCCGATCCCGCCCTCTTGCTCCGTCCCCGCGCCAGCAGGGGTCAGCCGCGCGCTGTACGCCACTCGGCGGACCTTCCCGTACCTCGTCCTCGCATCAGCGGGGGTCAGCCCGCAGGAGGATTTGGCGGAGCAAGCGGGCCTCCGCCGCGAGACGATCTCGGAAGCTCAGTTGGGCGAGGCCATGCGCATTCATGGCCGCCTGGCACGCATCTCGCGCGGGCTCGCGCTGTCGATGTGGCGCCTGTTCTGGGACCACCAGGCCCTGGCCGATCGCACCGCGTGCGCGCTGCTGGAGCAGGCGCTCGATCAGTCGGCCGTCACGTGGTACGCCCCTGGCATGGAGCGCGTGCGCAAGGCCCGGCGAGCGCTCGCCCCGTGGCAGGAATCGGCGGCCATCCAGCACGTGGACCGCCGACTCTACTCCTGGTCGGCGACGCTCAGTTCGCTGCAGCGTTGAACTCGGCGATCAGTTCCGGCAGTTCCGTCAGCGAGTCGATCCGGACCGTCGCCTGCTCGGCGGCCGGGTCGTGCTGATGGATCCAGCCCCACGGGCCGCGTCGGATCAGCGCCGTCCGCATCCCCGCCTTCGCGGCGGGGAGCACGTCGTTGTCGAGCCGGTCTCCGATCCCTGGGGCCCTGGCCCCTTGGCCCCGCTCCTGCCAAACCGTGAGGCGGTGGAACTCCCGTACTGTCGCCCACGCCACCATCGGGAGACATGGCACGATGGGCTACACGCTCTTTGACACCACAACAACTCACCGAAGCCCAGCGCCTCGGCGACCGTCGATCATGGCAAAGAAATAGCAAAGACGACGCTACGTTGCAGGTCAGAAAGCCTCGTCCCCGCGCCAGCGGGGGTCAGCCGACCGGTGAACTCGAAGGCCGGCCCCGCACCCGCTCGTCCCCGCGCCAGCGGGGGTCAGCTGGCGTCCTGTGCATCACGCCGCGTCGAGGGCGTCTCGTCCCCGCGCCAGCGGGGGTCAGCCACCATGCCGGAACCGAAGGCGTTCGCCAGGTCCCTCGTCCCCGCGCCAGCGGGGGTCAGCCGTCGCCAGGGGTGCTGTGCCAGTAGTGCCGGTGCTCGTCCCCGCGCCAGCGGGGGTCAGCCGCCCGTCCGTGACGAGAACGGGGCTCCTATCCTCTCGTCCCCGCGCCAGCGGGGGTCAGCCACGGGTCTTGACTTCGGCGTGGGCGATGGTCATCTCGTCCCCGCGCCAGTGGGGGTCAGCCGGGCCGAGTCGGCCTCCAGCGTGCCACCGCCGGCTCGTCCCCGCGCCAGCGGGGGTCAGCCGCAAGAGGCGTGGGAGGAGTACCTGTCTCAGGTCTCGTCCCCGCGCCAGCGGGGGTCAGCCGGCCGCTGAACTCGGCGCCGAGGCTGCCGCGCACTCGTCCCCGCGCCAGCGGGGGTCAGCCGATCTGCGCGGCGGTCATGCCGAACATGGCCGCCTCGTCCCCGCGCCAGCGGGGGTCAGCCAGACTTCGAAGCCGCCCTTCGCATAGCTGGCGGCTCATCCCCGCGCCAGCGGGGGTCAGCCGTACACGGCGCTGATGACCGAGCAGGGCATCAACTCATCCCCGCGCCAGCGGGGGCAGCCGCCTACGGCGTGCGGCCGGGTCAGCGGCTCGTGGTGAGGACCGTTTCCGTCCAGCGGCGGAAGTGGGTGATCAGGGCGGCGGAGCGGGCCGTGCCGTGGGGGAGGGTGGGGAGGAGGGCGAGGGCTGGGAGGGAGGCGGTGAGGGCCAGGATCAGGGGGATGAGGGCCAGGGCGACGATGAGGGTGCGCTGGCAGGCGACCAGCTGGCGGGCGATGGCGGTGATCATCAATTGTCCTTCGGCTGCGGGGACTTGGGCTCGGCGCCTACGCTTTCGTCCGGTGGCGGCGTTGCGCCAGGGGCAACGTGTTGCCGATCGGCGGCAACGGAACGCGGCGGTGGCGGAGAAGGCCGGAGGGGTTGCGGGTGTTGGAGCGACGCGGGGAGGTTCCGGAGCCTTACGAGCCGCCGGAGCCGGAGGTGCGGGCGTTCGTCGAGTTCATCGGGCGGCTGTTCGCCGTGCTGGGCACCACGCTGACCAGGTACGCGGCCCGCTGCAGCCGTGACAAGGGCTCCGTCTCGCGGTACTTCCGGGGTCAGCGGATCGCCCCGAAGGACTTCGTGGACGAGTTGTTGCGCCACGTCGGGGAGCTCGGCGGCAAGCCGGTGACGGCCGAGGTCCAGGAGGAGGCGCACCGGTTGCGGATGGAGGCGTTGCGGGTGCGCAACGCTTCGCGCCACGAGGTGGAGCAGTTGCGGGACAAGCTCGGGTCGGCCGAGCGGGAGTTGCATCTGGCGAGTGTGCGCGAGCGGCACCTGTTGCGCGCTCTGGAGGCGACGGAGGCTCAGGCGCATCAGGCCGAGCAGCGCTACCGGCAGTTGGAGTCGGACTGGGCCACCGCCCAGTACGCGTCGGGTGCAGTGGGTGCGCTGGAGTTGTACGGGGAGCCGGACGGGGCAAGCGGGGTCAGGGACGAACTGCTGGGCCTCAAGGTGGAGTTGGAGGCCCTGCGGGCGGAGCTCGCGCGTGCGCAGTCGCTCAAGCACGCGGCGGAGGAGCGCTGTGTGCGGCTGGAGGCCCGGCTGCTGGCCGCGGAGGCGACGCTCGACGCGGAGCGGACGGCAGGGCGGCTCCAGGCACCGCACACCGAGTTGGAGTCCGTACGGATGGCTCTGAGCAGGGAGTTCGGGCAGCGGGTGGAGCGTTCGCTGGATCTGGGGGCGGTCGCCGGCGAGCTGTGCGCGCTGCTGGTGCGCCGGGTGGCCGATTTCGCCTCGGTGGACCTGGTCGCCGGTCTGACGGACGATTCCGCGCTGCCCTCGGAACGGCCCGGTGACCGTACGCTGCTGCGCCGGGTCTCGCTCGCCTGTACGCCGGGCCTCTCCGACCGCTGGGGCCGCGAGCCCGTCGAGGGCGACCTGTTGACGGCGCCCGGTTCCACCCCGCAGGGCCGGGCGCTGCAGCAGAACGCCCCGGTGCTCGTGCCGGTGACCGGCTCCGAGGCGGCCGTCGATGCGGCCGTCGATGCGGTCGTCGATGCGGTCGTCGATCCGGCGCTTCCCCCGGGCGCGCCGTTCCTGTCCGAGGCGGTGGGGAGTTCCGTCCTGGCGTTGCCCTTGTCCGTCCGCGGCACGGTCTTCGGCGTGGTCAGGCTGGTCCGGCTGGCCGGCCGCGGGCCGTTCGGGCACGGCGACGCGGACCACCTGCAGGACCTGGTCGTCCGCGCGGCCCTGTCGATGGACATCGCGCGCCTGCACGGCGCGGAGCTGAGGATGGCGGCCACGCTGCAGAAGTCGATGCTCCCGACGCTCCCGGACGCGATGGCCGGCGTGCGGCTCGGCCACCGCTACCTGCCCGGTGAGCGCAGGGGCGGCGTCGGGGGTGACTGGTTCGACGCGATCCAGCTGCCCGGCAGCCGGGTGGCCCTGGTGGTCGGCGACGTGATGGGCCAGGGCCTGCACGCGGCCCAGACGATGGCGCGGCTGCGCGCCGCGATCCACGCGCTGGCCGGCCTGGACCTGCCGCCGGGTCAGCTGTTGCGCCACCTGGACAACCTGGCCCACATGCTCGGGCCCGAACAGCTCGCCACCTGCCTGTACGCGGTCTACGACCCGATCAACCGCACCTGCGAGCTGGCCAGCGCCGGTCACGTCCCACCGGTGCTGGTGCACGCGGATGGCGTCGGCGAGCTGCTGGAGATCCCCTCGGGCGCGCCGATCGGCGTCGGCGGGGTGCCGTTCGTCACCGCCGCCGTCGACGTCCCGGACGGGTCGATGCTGGTGCTCTTCACGGACGGACTGGTCGAGTTCCGCGACGGCGGCCTGGGGGAGGGTCTGGCCGCGCTCTGCAGCGGCCTGATCGACCCGCAGCAGAGCCCCGACCAGGTCTGTGACACCGTTCTCGCCCACTTCCGGCCGGACGACCGCACCGACGACATCGCCCTGCTGGTGGCGCGCCTCGTCGGGATCCCGTCGGCCGACGTGGCCACCTGGCAGCTCGAACCCGAGACGGCGGTGGTGCGGCGCGTACGGTGGCTGGTCCTGGAGCAGTTGGAGGCCTGGGGCCTCGAAGCACTCATGGACACCACCGAGTTGCTGGTGTCCGAGCTGGTGACCAATGCGATCCGGGTGGCGCGGGACGGTGTGCAGGTGCAGCTGATCCGGACGGACAGGCTGCTGGTCGAGGTCAGCGACGACAACCACAACCTGCCGTCGATGGAGCCCGGCGGGCAGCTGGAGGAGGGCGGCCGCGGCCTCGTCGTGGTCTCCAAGCTCGCCGAGCGCTGGGGTACGGCCCGCAAGGCGGTCGGGAAGGTCGTCTTCTTCGAGTTGCCGCTGCCCCGGACGTAGGCGGCGAGCGGGCCCCGGTCCGGCGCCGGACCGGCGTCAGGCCGCCGGCAGGGCGAAGACCGTCGAGCCCAGCTTGGCGAGCAGCCGCTGCCCGTCGGTGGCCAGGCCCCACGGCTGGTTCTGGGCGGCCGGCGAGATCGCGTCCACGGTGAAGGTCCACCGCGGTCGGCCCGTCCTCACGTCGACCGCGTGCACGCCGTCGCCGGCCAGGCCCGCCACGAAGAGGGTGTCCTGGACGAGCACGGGCTCGGTCATGGTCGGCCGGAAGGGCATCGGGCTGGTCCAGAGCTGCTGCCCGGTGCGGGAGTCCCAGGCGCAGGCCGCCGCCGTACCGTTGCCGCCGTAGACCGTGCCGCTGGCGGCCGTCACCGGTGGGAACGCCTTGGTGCCGCCGTCGGCGGTGCTGATCTCCCACAGCCGCCTGCCGTCGGCCAGGTTCACCGCCCGCAGGCCGTTGCTGCCCGTGCGGCAGTAGGCGCGGCCGTCGGCGACAGCGGGCGTGATCGAGCTGGTGGCGCCGGTCTCGACCAGCCACAGCTGTCGGCCGTCCTGGCCGTTGCGGGCGACCAGGTTGCACCTGCCGTCGGTGTAGTACAGGTTGCCGTCCGCGACCGCGTGGTGGAGGTACTGCGGCCCGGCCCCCACCTCCACCGGCAGGGACCACAGCTTCTCGTGCGTGTCGATCGAGAAGGCCAGCAGGTCGAGCTTCGGCGACGTGGTGGCCCCGACGGGCCTGACCCGGGCGACCGCGTACAGCACCTTGTCGTCGGCGCGGAGCACGGAGACGTTGGAGAGGTCGTCGGCGTTGGCCTGACGGTTGACGTTGAGCCACGTCTCCGCGCCGGTGGCCGCGTCGTAGCCGGTCGCGCCCTGGAAGGAGCCGACGAAGACGAGCCCGGCGCCGGCGGCCGTGTACAGCGTGTTGACGCCCTTGCCGGCCCACTTCACCGAGCCGGTCGCGGTGTCGATCGCGGTCAGGTGGGAACTCAGCGTGAAGAGCGTGCCGTTGGCGACCAGCGTCGAGGCGGGCACCAGGTCGGCGTCCGAGGTGAACGTCCACAGCGGTTCGGGCGCACCGGAGTCCGCCCGGGGGGCCATCGGCGTCGGCGACTCCCGCAGCGGCGTGGTCGACGGCGAGTCGGCCGCGGCGGGGGCGGCCTGCGACGGCCCGCCGTCCCGCCGGGACAGCGCCAACCCCGCGCCGCCGGCCACCGCGAGCGCGATGCCGCCGGCGAGCAGGGCCCGCCGCCCGGGCCGGCGAGGCGGGACGCCCGCGCCACCAGCGGTCCCTGCGGCCTCAGCGTCCTCGGCGGCAGGTCGATCCGAGATCCCCATGATGTACGTCGCCCCCCATGCGTTCGTCGACGCAGCAGCGCCGAAAACGATCTTACGTGGCCACCCCGAGCCCGCCGCTCCCGAACGACTCAGCGGGCGGTGGTACGGTCGCTGCCCGTGACAGAGCCGCTTCCTGTGTTCCCGTACCACCCCGACCCGGTGGCCACCACGTAGCGCTCGGTCTCGCCGGTGGGGGGTGAAGCCGAGGCGCCCGGCCTGCTGCTGCTCGACGGCTGGGCCCTGCGCGACCCGGGTTGTCGATGGAGTGACTGACCGCTGGAGCCTCCCCGCCACGGCTGATCAGCGGCCAACCGTACCTTCGGGCAGCCGGTGCGGGCATTCAGTGCGACCAGAACGGATCCTCGTAGCGGGGAATGATGTCGAGGTTGCCGTTGGGCAGGGTCGGCTCGGGCACGTAGGGGCCGAAGGGGTCTCGGTCGCGGATGACGGGGATGGGGCCGACGGTGGCCTGGAAGGTGATGTTGCCCGCGGCGCCGATGAGCACGCACACGCCGTACCCGGCGGGCGTGGCGGCGAACATGGCGGGCTGGCGGGGGTTGACGGCGGTGATCCGGTACCCCAGGGCCTGCCAGCCGCGTTCGGTGACGCCCAGCAGCGCGCCGTACTTGGACGGAGCGACCCTGGTCATGACGTACCGGTCGCGGGTGGCGACGGCGTGGCCCAGGGAGTGGTTGTCCGGGCCTGCGGTCTGCTCGGTGGAACGGGGCCAGCCGTCCCAGTACCGCAGCGGCGGACGGATGGCGGACATCGCCTCGTCGAGGAGCGCGTCGAGTACCTGGACGGCCTGTTCGGGGGTCATACGGAAGCTTTCGGAACGATGGGGCGAACGGCGGCCTTGGAAGGGCGCGGTGATCAGGCGGACCAGTACGGGTCCTCGTACGTGGGCACGACGTCCGGGTTTCCGTTGGCCATGACCGGGTCGGGAGTGGGGGTGCCGAACAGGTCCCGGCCGTCGGGCACCGGGACGGGGCTGACGGTGGCCCCGATGTCGATGTTCCCGGCGGGGTGGATCGTGATGCTCACACCGTTGCCCTCGGGCGTGGTGGCGAACAGGGCCTGCAGGTTGGCGGGCCCCGTCTCGACCCGGTAGCCCTTGGCCTGCCAGGTGCTGCGCACCGCGTCCAGCAGTGCGCCGTACTTGCCGGGGGCGACCTTCGTCTTGACGTGGCGTTGGCGGGAGGCCTTGGCGTAGCCGAGGGAGTGTTCGTCGAGGCCTTTGGAGTACTGCACGGTGGCCTGCGGCCAGGCGTCCCAGTACTGCAGCGCCGGCTGCACGCCCGCGGTGGTCTGTTCCAGCAGGGAGTCGAGTGTCTGCAGGGCCTGGGCCGGCGGGATGAGGGGGCCCGGACTCTCCCCCTCGCCCCGGTCGGCGCCCGTTCCGGCGCCGCCGACGCAGGCGGTGGCACCGACGGCGAGGAATGCGAGGGCTGCCGACAAGCGCAGGGCGGTGCCCGGACGGCGACTCAGGCTCGGACGGTCGTTCATCGGTGGTCCTGCCTCGTGACGTGGTCGTACTTCCCGGCCACGATCTGGCCGATGTTGTTGACCGATTCCAGGGTCTTCGACGTCGAGTCGTTGGGGTCGGTCATGTAGTCGGAGTGGGAGTCGAAGGAGAGCTCCGGCCCGTCGGCAACGGCGAAGCGGTTGGCGCCGAAGCCCTTGCTTGCCGGGTCCTGACCGAACCAGAGCTGGTCCTCGGGGCCGAACCAGTCGTACATCTTGTCGGCGACATAGCCGCCGACGAGGCTCCCGACCGGGCCCGCGAGGAAACCTCCCGTTGCGCCCTGGATGTCATTGGCCACGCGGCCCTTCGACGGCAGGTGGCTGACCGGGTCGTTCTCCGCGTCGCCGACCCACACGTGGCCGGGGTCGATGTGGAGTTGCGAGGCCTTGGCGGCGCCGGTGCCGGGGGAGCCGACGAGGATGACGTCATCGGCTCCGGTGCCACCGCTCATCTGCGCGCCCAGGCCGACGGTGGTGGAACCGTAGCTGTGCGCGAGGGCGACGAGGTGTGCGGGCGAGCCGTCGTGGGTGGCGCGCAGGCCTGCCATGAACTTGTCGTAGGCGGCCCCGCCCTTGGCGGCGCGGTCGGCGTCCATCACCTCCAGGGGCCGGGTGTCGCCGTCCGCGAGCTTCTCCAGGCCCGGCGGCGGGTCGTATCCGAGCCAGACCATCGACGCGACCTCGGCGTTGGGATCGGCGTTGTGCGCGGCGTTCCACACGTTCAGGGCACGGTCGCCGTCCTTGCCGCCGACGGCACCGAGCGTGGTGCCCAGCCCTGGCACGTACGCGCTGACGTTCTTCGCCGTGTCCGGGTTCCCGAAGGACAGGATGCCCCGGCCCTGGCCCTCCTCGCTGACGCCCAGCAGGAAACGAGGGGGTTGCTTGTCCTTGTCCGCTTCCAGGCGCTTGCTGATCGCGAGGAAGCCTTCCAGTTTCTGCTTCTCGTCGTCCGTCAGGTTCGGCTTCTGCTGGTACTTGGTGATGAGGTGGGCAAGGTTCAGCCGGTTGGCTTGGTCACGGGCCGCTGCCGGGATGCCGTCGCGCATGCCCAGCAGGTCAGGGTGGGCCTCGATGAGCCGCTGCTGCTCGTCGGGCGTCAGGCCCTTCCACCAGCTGTTGACCTCGGTGGGCGAGGCGCCGGCGGGCGGGAAGCCCGCGGCCATCAGGTCGACGCCCTGCTGCGTGACGGCCTTCAGGTCGGCGGCGGCCTTGTCGGTGTCCAGCCCGGTGCCGTTGCGGGCGCGTTCGGTCAGGGAGTTCAGGAGCCCCGCGATCTTCTGGTCGGCGTTGCCGGCCTCCGTAACGGCCCCGGATATCCGGTTCGCCAGCGCCCTCGCCTGCTGGGGGACGTTGTACTCCGGGTCGTTCCTCTCGGCCTTGGACGGGGCGGGCCAGGACACCGTCCCGTCCTCGGCGACGGTGAGCCCCAGGTTCTGTGCCTCCTGCAGTGCCGCCTTCAGCTTGGACTGGGCGAGCAGGAAGCTCTCGGAGGCCTCGCGCAGCAGCCCGGAGACCGCTGACATCTCGGTGTGAGCGGCGTCCAGGCGGTTGCTGGTGCGCTGCAGGGAGGCGTTGGCGGCACCGGCGGCGTTGCCGACCCAGTTCGCATTGAGGACGTGCTTGAGGACTTCGTGCTGCATGGTCTGGACATGCTTGCCGAAGTTGGTGGCGAGGGTGTCGTAGGCGGTGGCCGCCGGCAGCAGGCCGGACAGGTCGCTGTCGCGCAGCTGGGCGAGGGAGACCATCAGCTCGCCCCCTGCGGGAACAGCCCGGAGGGCTTCAGGCCCGTGGCGCCGTTCTTGTCCGCGTTGCGGTAGTCGGTGGCGGTCTGGCTCAGCTTCAGGGCGACGCCGTCGACCTCTGAGGCGAGCTTGTTCAGCAGGTCCTCCCATGCCGCGGTGCAGTTGTGCAGCGCGGCACCGACCTGCCAGCCCGACAGCGCAGCGGCCGCAGTGTCGGAGGGCTGGTGGATCGCCTTGAGCTCGGCGGGCATCGCCTCACCGCTCTCCTTCGCGGCCTTGGCCGCCGGGTCCAGGTCCGCCGGATTGACCCCGAAGGTCGGCCCGAGCACCGGCGCGCCCGGGGCCGTCGGCGGCGCGTAGAACCCGCCCGGCCCGCCCGTACCTGCGTACGCGTTCATGGATGTCCGTCCCCCCGTCAGTCGACCTTCGGTGCTTCTCCGGAACGCCCCGGTCGCACGTGCGATGCATTTCGCATGATTCGCACGAATGATCGTTTCGCGCACGGTGAAGGTAGCAGACTCGGCTCACCCCCGGCGGCAGCCGGGACGCAGCCGCCGATCGGTCGCACCGCCTCACCGCATCGACCAGGGCACGACTCACACCCACTCACTCGCCCCCAAGCCCGCCGGCATGCGACAGCCCCGCGGCATCACCGGGCGATCCCTGACGGCTGGTCAGTCAGTCGCTGCCGCTGCCGCCGCCGCTGCCGCCGCCGCTTCGCAGATCGCCCAGGCCTTCCTCGAACTCCGGGAGTACGTACTGCTCCGTGCCGCGGCCCGGCATCTCGATCTTCTTGAGCTGCCCGCCGACGACGTGGGACACCACGGGTACGGGCAGGCCTTCCGGCCAGATCCCGGTTCGCTTGCCCTCGGAGAGCACCCGGCGGAACGCGCCGGTGGATCCCCGCAGGCTGCGGCCGTTCGCCTTCAACTCCTCGGCGCCGCACTCGCCGTCGCCCTCGATGACCTGGAGCAGGATCTGCTGCGCCCGGGGCGGCAGTCGGTCGTAGTACGAGCGGGCCCGCTCCGGCGTCCAGCGGTCGTCAGGCACCGCGGTCACGACGGCTGCCGGCACGGCTGCGAGGGCGAGCAGCTTCTCCAGGACCTCGGGGGTCGGGTCCTCCACGGTGATCGTGATCTTCATGGCGGGCAGCCTTCCAGTCCGGAGCGCCGAACACAAATAACAACAGCAGACAGCCCATAGACAGGAGCGAGCTGCTGGACGCAGGGGCGCCGACGGCCCGTCACGCGCTCGGGACGATGACGACCTTGCCCGCGACCGTACGGGACTCGGCCAGCTCCAGCGCCGCGGCCGCCTCGCCCAGCGGGATCCGGGCGGCGATCTGCGGGGTGAGGACGCCGTCGGCCAGCAGACGCAGCACCTGGGTGAGGTCCGCGCCCAGGCGGCGCCGGAAGGCCTCGGGGCGGCGCCGGCCCGCCCAGATGTTGTAGAAGTGCGCGCTCCTGCCGTTGGGGAGGCCGTTCCAGAGCAGGAGGCGGGCGAACAGCTTCAGGACGGGCAGTCGCGAGTTGCCCGTCTCGTCCTTGGTCGCGGCGGTGCCGTAGGACACGAGCGTGCCACCGCGACGCAGCAGCTGCCAGGAGTCCACCAGGCCGGGGCCGCCGACGTGGTCGAACACCGCGTCGACGCCGTCGGGCGCGAGCTGCCGGATCCGGTCGTACAAGTGCGGGTCGCGGTAGTCGACCGGGGTGGCGCCGAGGGCGCGTACGGCCTCGTGGTGGCGTGTGGAGGCCGTGCCGATCACGGTGATCCCGGCGTGCCGGGCGAGTTGGACGAGGGTGGAGCCGACGCCGCCGTTGGCGCCGAGGACGACGACGGTGCCTCCGGGGCGGACGGCGGCGAGGCGGTGCAACATCTGCCAGGCGGTGATGCCGTTGACGACGACGGTCTCGGCCGCGGCCGCGTCCACGCCGTCCGGCACGGGCACCAGGTCCGCGGCGTCGATCAGCAGGTGACTGGCCCAGGCGCCGGTCTTGGTGACGGCGGCGAACCGACGGCCGGTCAGCGCGGTGTCCACGCCGGGGCCGGTGGCGGTGACCGTGCCGACGATGTCGTAGCCGGGGACGAAGGGGAACGGCGGCTGGTCGTAGTACTTGCCGCGGCGCATCTGCTGTTCGGCGAAGGAGACGCCGGTCGCGTCCATCCGCAGGAGGACCTGGCCGGCCGCGGGGGCCGGCAGCGGGCGGGTGCGGACCTCCAGGCCGCTCGGTTCGACCGGGCCGGGAAGGACGATCTCGGTGGCGACGGTGGTGGCAGCGGCGCGGGCGGTGGTGGGACCGGTCATGGCAGGACTCCTCGGTGCGGACCGACGTGCTTACATCCGTAAAGCTACAGGTGTAAGGCTACGCCCGCAAGGCTTCACGCCCGTAAGCTTCACGGCGTAAGGTGACGAGCGTGAAGGAAACCAGCACAACGGAAACGGCCCCACCGGAAGCCGCCGCATCAGAAGACTCCGTACCGGGAGCCGCCGCAGCGAAGCCGACCCGCACACGCAACCGCCGCGGCGAGGGTGGGCGCCTGCGCGAAGAGATCATCACCGCCGCCGTGGAACTCCTTGACGAGAGCGGCGACGAACGCGCCATCACCCTGCGCTCCGTCGCCCGCCGGGTCGGGATCGCCGCCCCGTCCATCTACCCGCACTTCCCCGACCAGCCGGCCATCGTCCTGGCCGTGGTCCAGCGGGAGTTCGCCGAGCTGGAACGCCACCTGCGCTCCGCTCACTCCGCGGCGGACGGGCAGGACACCGGTGAGGACGACCCCCGCCGCCGGCTGCGCGCGATCTGCGACGCCTACCTGGACTACGCCCGCACCCACCCCGGGCGCTACCGCACCATGTTCGGCGGCCTCTGGACTCCGACCCTCGGCGACAGCTCCATCACCGAGGCGGACCTCACCGCCCTCGGTGCGGAAGCCCTGGAGGTCATCGCCACCGCCATCAGCGACTGCGTCGCCGCAGGTCAGGCCACCAGCACCGACCCGTCCAGCGACGCCGTCGCCCTGTGGCTGGGCCTGCACGGCCTCGCCCACCAGCGCGCCGTCACCCGCGCCTTCCCCTGGCCGCCGGACATCGCCGACCGCCTCGTCTCAGCACTCGCCCACCTGAAGGACGCCTGAACCGCTTGTCAGAACCGGTCGGCGCAACCAGTCGTCCGAACCGGTCGTCAGAACCGCAGGTCCATCCGCTGCTCGACCGTGTCGAGGCCGAACCTGCGGGCGGGCCGGGAGACGGTGAGCTCGAAGCCGGCCTTGGAGTAGAGGTGGTGGGCGGCGTCGAGCCCGGCGACGGTCCACAGCAGCACGCCCTCGTACGAGCGGGCGCGCGCCTCGTCCAGGGCCGTCGCCAGCAGCCGCCCGCCCAGACCCCGGCCCCGGGCGTCCGGGTCGAGGAGCACCCACCGCAGCTGACCCCAGCCCGGACGCTCCTCCGCCCGGACCAGACCGGCGGCGCCGACCACCCGGCCGTCGAGCTCGGCGACCCAGAGCCGGCCGGGCCCGGCGCCGCCCTCACGGGCCCGGGCGAGGACCAGCTCGGCCATGCCGGCGGCGACGTAGGCCTCCATGGTCTCGTCCATGCCGTACTCACGGGTGTAGAGGACGCCGTGCAGGGCGGCGACGGCGCCGAGGTCGCCGGGCCTGAGCGCTTCGCGAATACCGGCGACGTCGACTCGGGCCCCGGCTTCGGCCCCGGCTCCGGCTTCGGCTCCGGATGCGGCTCCGGCTTCGGCTCCGGATGCGGTGTCAGCCATGGTGGCATCCCCTCTCACTGGAACGCTCACTGAAACACTCGTTTCAGTGGAACGATAGACCACGTGACCGCCCCCGCCAATGCACCCACCCGCCCGTCCTCGCCACGCCGCGAGGAAATCCTCGCCGCGACCGTCCGCTACGTCGCCGAGCACAACGTCTCCGACCTCTCCCTGCGCCCGCTGGCCGCCGAGATCGGCTCCAGCCCCCGCGTGCTGCTCTACCTGTTCGGCTCGAAGGAGCAACTGGTCCGGGAGGTCCTGGCGGTCGGCCGGGCCGAACAACTGGCGCTGCTGGAACAGTCCGAGGCCGAGGGCGGCAACGCCCGCGAAACCCTCGAACTCCTCTGGACGTGGCTCACCAAGCCCGAACGCCGCGGCGCACTGCGCCTGTTCTTCGAGGGCTACGTCCGTGCTCTCGGCCACTCCGGCCCCTGGCAGGACTTCGGCACAACCTCCCTGGACGAGTGGCTGCCACCCCTGCGACGGGTCCTCACCGGCACCGGAGCGAACCCCACCGTGGTCCTCGCCGTCCTCCGCGGCCTCCTCCTCGACCTCCTCGCCGACGACACCGAAGAGGGCATCCACACCGAACGCGTCCACACCGCCTGGCACGCCTTCCTCGACGCCGCCCTCCCCTGACTGACGCTGACGCCCAACCGACCTCCCTCGCCCGCAGGTCACCGTGACGGACCCGGCGGCCGCTCACCGAGACGGTAGATGTGGAACTCCGCATTGAGGCCCGTCGGCAGCACCGGCTCCGGAACGAAGGACCGCAGGTGGACGCCGCCCTCGAACGAGCCGTCCAGCGAACCGTTGACGATCCGGTCATTGGTCTTGATCACGACCAGACAGGGCAGGCCGTCGCGGGATCGGCGGACGTCGTCGAGGATCTGCGGGACCGGTGGCTCGGTCCGGGTCAGATCCAGACCGTCCGGGGTGAAGGCCGCGCCCCATGGCGGCTCGACGACGTAGGTGTCGCACTCGCTGCGGGCAGGGAGCGCGGCGAGCACCTCACGGTAGTCGGCAAGGCGGAGGACGACGGACGAGCCGACGCGGTCGAGGTTGTGGCTGGCGGTGGCGTACACCAGCGGGTCGAGTTCGGCGGCGTACACGGGGTGGCCCAGGCGCCGGCCGAGGTGGTGACCGAGGTTCCCCGACCCGCAGAACAGGTCGACCACCATCGGGCGCCGGCCCAACGGGCGCCGGAACTCAGCAGCCGGCTCCGCCGTCAGCTCGGCCGTCGGCTCAGCCGTCAGCCCGGCCGTCAGCTCGGCAATCAGCTCGGCGACGACCGAGGGGTGCGGGTCCTTGCTGCACTCGACCGCAGTCCGTCCCAACACGCGAAGCCCCCGGGCGGTCAGCTCGGGGGCGGGGACGCCGTAGAGCGACAGGCCCTCGGGGCGACCGCAGATGACCCGACCGGCCTCGCACAGCTGGTCGGTGGTGAGCAGCTGATCTCCCAACGGCCCGAGCAGCCGCTCGCGGAGCGCGAAGTAGGCGGAACTCACGGAAGGTGCCTCCCGTGGGAACGCGGGATGGTTCTGGCCAGCACCTCGGGGAGCGGATCGCCGTCCAACAAGGTCCGCAACTCCCCGACCCCGCCCCGGTGTTGTGCCGGGGTGAGCGACACGTACTGCTCGATCCGCCCGTTGATGCTCCGCCGGAACCTCGCGTACAGGGCGTCGTCCTCGCGGATCCGCCCGGCGATCTCCATCAGGGCCTGCGTCCCCGCGAAGTCGTCCTCGGGCACCGGGTGGTCCGGCAGGACGTCGGCGAACCGCCCTGCCGTCCGGCCGAAGAGGGTGCCGTCGAGCTGACGCACGGTGAACAGGTGGGCGTAGTGCTGCTCGTGGAGGGCGAGCGGCATCCGTCCGAGGGCCAGCGACTCGTGGAGCGCGGTCAGACCCGGGGTGAGCAGGTAGTGCGGGGTGGCCGCCACCTTCCGCAGCAGTTCGCGCTGGGGTAGGAACCGGCAGACGACCTGTCGTCCGGCGGCGGTGACGGTGCGCTCACGGTGCCCGGCGAAGGGGCCGCCACAGAGCAGGACGCGCGGGAACCGCGGCCAGTCGCGCAGCAGGTCCGGCAACCAGCGGCGGAGCAGGTGCAGGTAGTCGTTGTTGGTCTCGAAGTCCAGCAGGAAGTTCTGGAACCCGCCGATGTTGATCAGCAGATCGCAGTCGGGCTCGGCGTCGCGCGGGGCCTTCCGAAGGCCTTCGAGGTCGACCAGCGAGCCGGTCAGGTGCAGCTTCGGGCCGGCGTCGCCGAGCGCGGTGAACGCGGCCATCCGCTCGGCCACGCCGGGGAAGCTCTGCACCAGACAGTGCGTCGCGAGCAGGTGGGCCGCAATGACGCGCTCGTGCGGCGTGAGTCCGCCCAGGTGGTGGGTGGCGGCGGCGAAGGAGGTGCGGGGCAGGTCGGCGCAGAGGTCGCGGATCCGGGGCAGCGGGCGGGTGAGCTGCCAGAAGCCGAACAGGCTGTCCACCATGGTCACTCGCCGTCCCGCCACCACGGCCCGCAGCACCAGGTCGGCGTCCATCACCGAGACCACCTGGTCGCAGCCCGCCAGCAGTCGGTCGATCGCCGCGGGATCCTCATGGATCTCGTCGAAGGCGTCCGGGTGGCGGCGCGCGAAGATCGCCGCCACGCCGTCGCCCACGAAGACCCGCTGGTGACCGGGGAGCAGCCGGGAGACTGCCACGAGCTCGGCGGCCGGGCCGAAGCCGCAGTTCTGGGCGCCCATCAGGATGCGCACCGCGTCAACTCCTCAGCTCTGTCGGCTCGGGCGCGCCCTCGGCCCGGGCGCCGTCGGCCCGCGAGCAGCACCCGCGGTTCGGGAGCGCCCTCGGCTCGGGAGCGGCGGCGAACACCTCGACCAGACGCGCCGCGAAGGCGTCCGGATCCTTCGCGTAGCCGACGTGGCCGCCGGGGAACTCCACCGGTCGGCGGCCGAGCCACGCCGCGAGGACCACCGCCGGGCGGTGTACCGGATAGCCGCGTGAATCGCGCCCGCCGGCCACCACGATCCGGTCCGCCACCGTGGCAAGCGCGTCAAGGTCGGGGAGGAAGCGGGTGAAGGGGAGCATCAAGTGGGCCAGGAAGTAGGGGAAGTTGTCCCGGAACTCGGGCAGCGGCGGGGCGGGCCGGCCGCCGAAGAGCGGTTGCAGCGCCCGGAGCGCCGACGCGACGCCGTCACGCCGGAACACCTCGTGGACCCGGTCGAAGAACGCCCGGTACTGCTCGGCCTCCGGCAACAGGCCCGTGGCAGGAGGCTCGTGCGCCACGGCCGTACGGATCAGTTCCGGGTGGCGCACTGCCAGTTCCATCGCGACCAGACCGCCCCCGCAGCTTCCGAACACCCTCACCGGCTCGTCCGGCTCGGTGAGCCGGTCCAGCAGGCGGCGGGCGTCCTCGGTGTGCACCTCGACTCGCTGGTCCACCGGGGGTCCGTCCAACGGGCTAC
This sequence comes from Streptomyces sp. 1331.2, assembly GCF_900199205.1. Classification (NCBI taxonomy): domain Bacteria; kingdom Bacillati; phylum Actinomycetota; class Actinomycetes; order Kitasatosporales; family Streptomycetaceae; genus Streptomyces; species Streptomyces sp. 1331.2. The sequence continues at coordinate 57,316 of NZ_OBMJ01000002.1, forward strand.
GCGAGATGCCGCGCGGGTCGTAGCAGATGACGCGGTGGTCTGCGGCGAGGACCTCGGCCAGGGGCTCGAAGACGACCGCGTCGGAGGCACTGCCCGGGATGAGCAGCAAGGGCTCGCCGGACCCGCGCACCTCGAAGTACAGCGTGGCACCCGGTACCACCAGCTCGCCGCGGTTCAGTGCGTTCATCACACTCCAGAACGTGAGCTGTTGCGGATATCGGAGAGTGACCACCACAATACGCACAGCCACAGTTCGTCCGCCATCACTCGTGGAGGAGACCCCTTGAAACCGCTCACGGCGTTCGGCCGAACCCGGTTGCGACCCGCCACCCTGGCGGCGGCCCTGGCCGCCGTCGCCGCGCTCGGCACCGCCGGTCCGGCCGCCGGCTCCGCCCGTACGGAATCCACCCGTACGGAATCCGCTCATCTGCTGCAGTGCCAGGGAGTCGAGACCGTCGGCTACGACCCGGCGCTGACCTTCCAGCGGAAGCCCGTCACCGTCACCACCAACGGCAGCTTCAGCTCCTGCGCCGACAGCGGGGCCCAGGTGACCAGCGGATCGTACGCCGAGCGGTTCACCATCGCGGGGGCCAGCTGCGACGACCTCCTGGAGGGGTTCACCACGAGGCGGACCTTCCGCTGGCAGAACGGCACCACCAGCGTCATCGAGGCCACCGGCAGCAGCAACGCGGTGGCCGGACAGGTGATCACCACCATCACCGGCACCGTCGTGGAGGGCTACCTCCAGGGGGCCAAGGCGGTCGAAGTCATCACCCTCCCGCAGCCGGGCGTCCTGGAGTGCAGCACCACCGGCGTCACCGGAGCGAGCGGACCGACCACCCTCACCGTCGGCTGAGACCCGGCCGTCGGCCGGTCGGAAAAGCTAGAGGACCCGGGAGCGTAGCCTGCTCCCGGGCCCCTGTTTGCCGCCCAATTGCGCACACCGGCACGTTTAAGGGTCGCGGATCAGATTGAAATCGACGCGTTCTGCCTTTGAACTACCGTGCCACGGAGCGGCACAGACAGGACTTGAACCTGCATTCGTCGATATTCGTCCACACCCGGTCGATCCGGTGTTCGGCGGCGAATGCTGAGACTGGAGCGAGAGTCTGAGATTCACGGGGCCCGCCTCTGCCTGGCTTGGGCTACCCCGGCCGGTTGTGCCGGGGGGAGGATTCGAACCTCCACTGCGACCCCTGGTCAGCTTCAACATCAGTGTCAGCTTTTCGCACCGCGCCGCGCAACGCACCCCCGCCCGGCTTCCCGGGACCAGGGCGTTGACGCGCCCGGTGCACCCGCCCGGCTCCCCGGGCGGGCGATCATGGGGCTACCGGAACAGGTAGCCGAAGACGGCGTCACCCACTCGCCGGTCGGTGACCTCGACCGAGTTGGCCTCCTCGCGGGCGAACTTGACCGCCTGCTGCAGCTTCTCCACCCGCTCGGCGAGCTCGTTCACCCGCCGGGCCGGCAGGGCGCCGGAGAACTTGACCGTGGTCCAGTAGCCGACCGCGACGTCCTCGTAGTACACCTCGACCTGGGCCGGGTGCTTCTCGGTGGCCTCGGCCTTGACGTGGTTGCGCGGCACCTTCTTGGTCCGGATGGTGCGCACCGGCTCGGTCTTCCAGGAATCGGTGGACGGGTCGAGGTTCCACGACTCGGAGGCGTCCAGCACCGGGAGCTTCTTCACGAAGGTGGAGAGGTCGGTGAGCTGCTTCTCCAGGAACAGCAGGTACGGCACCGGCACCTGCGCGAGGAGCACCTGGCCGTCCACCACCACGTCGGCGCTGGCGCCGATGTTGGCCCAGTCCTTGGTGGCCGTCACGTCGAAGAGCCGGGTGAGGGTGCTCGCGGTGGACCGCAGGATGTCCTCGGCCTTCAGCTGCACCCGGGTCGACTCCGGCGGCAGCTGCTCACCCTCCTCGTCCTTGGGCTGGTAGGTGCGGGAGATCCCGGCCAGCAGCGCGGGCTTCTGCAAGTCCTGGTGGGCCTGCGTCAGCTCCTGGAAGGACTTGGACTTGACGCCCTTTTCAACGGCGATGATCTGGTTCAGCTTTGCCACGTCCGGGACGCTATCAGTCCCGAACTGATCGGCGACACCGAATTCTTGACCGCTCGCCGCTCGCCGCTCGGACCTCGGGAAGGGAGGGGGCGACCGGCCGGCCCCTCCCCTCCGCCCCAGGGCGGGACGGCGGCCCTGCCGCCGGTCAGCGCACGGTGACGGTGAAGACGGGCGAGACGGAGTCCCCGCTGATGATGCGCTGCTCGTTCACATTCTTGAGCCCGAGCTTCACCCCGAGCCAGTAGGAACCGCTACGAGCCCGGAAGCGCCCCCGAGTTCTACGCACCACAATGTTCGCGACCACCCCGCGCATCGCACGCACATGGGATGCTTTTCAAGACCTTTGACACCTCAACAGCGCCCGCAACATCAGGACCTTCGGACAGCAGCCCACCAAGCCATGCAAAGAAGTAGCAAAACCGCTGCATCGCCCCAGGTCACGAAGCCTCCTCCCCGCACCCGCGGGGGTCAGCCGTCGCCGAACCGGCCGCTTCGGCCGACGTTTCCCTCCTCCCCGCACCCGCGGGGGTCAGCCGGATTCGCGTCCAGCACCGGCGTAGTGATCGATCTCCTCCCCGCACCCGCGGGGGTCAGCCGTTCTGGGTGCCCGGGCGTGGGATGGTCCGTCACTCCTCCCCGCACCCGCGGGGGTCAGCCGACGATCCGGTCTGATGATCTGCTGCCTGGTGACTCCTCCCCGCACCCGCGGGGGTCAGCCGCTACTCGAATCGTTCGCGGTGGATCAAGGCGGCTCCTCTCCGCACCCGCGGGGGTCAGCCGACCCTCCCCTGCTTGAAGGCCCTCCTCGTTTCGCGGCCGTGTGCACCTTGCTCAGGTGGATCCCACCCCACGGAGCTGGCGCAGCCCGCTCGGAGTCACGGTGACACGAGCTCCGCTGGCAGAGCGCAAGGGGAACCGGCCCCGGATGATTTCCCATCAGGTGGTGGCGAGCGGGGGCTCGGGACCGGCCGCTGACACAGGTGCCCCTTGTCCTCCCCCACCCGCCGGAGAGGTCATCCCTCTGACCCTTACGGTTGCGGGCAGCCGTGGAGGAGGTCGGCGAAGGCCTCGGCGGCGGAGTCGCCGGGGAGGATGCGCAGGGCCGTGGTGTGGTCCGCGGTGGTGATCACGTAGTGCTCGGCGAGGTAGGAGAGGTCGTCCCAGGGTTCCCAGGTGTGGGCGCGCAGCAGGACGTGGCCGCAGCGGGTGCAGCCGATCCACGGGACGAGCACCAGGTCGGTGAGTTCCGGCTCGCTGCGGCCGGTCACCACGTCGAGGTCGTCACCGCCCTCGCCGTCGAGCAGCCGGACCGGGGCGGGCGCGCCGTCGCCCGGGCAGCGCAGGAGGCCGGGCGTGAGCGTCTCGCGTTCGCCCCACTGCTCGGCGAGGACGGAGATCCGTGCCCGGTCCGTGCCGCTGATCGGGATCTGGCGGGCGAGCAGGCCCTCCACCAGGAGGCCGAGTCCGCACTCCTGTTCCCCGATGTCCCAGCATTCCTTCACCTCCTTCGAGGCGGGCTCCGGCAGGAGATCGGCTATCCGGTACCAGAGGGCGGCGTCTTCATCCATGCCTCGGACCCTATCTCCCGCCGGGTGGGCGGACGTTCCTCGGGATTCGTCTGACCAAGGGGTGATCGACGCACTACTCTGCGGACGTGTCGCGCTACGCGCCGTAGTGGTCGTCGCGCAGTCATTGCCGTAGGAGAAGGCAGGAAGAGGAGTCCCCCGTGTCATCGCCCTGCGACCCCGCATTCGCTCCCGCCGGCGACGTGAGCGCCGCGCTCATGGTGGTCGACTCCAAGCTCAAGGCCATCTACGACGGCAGGAGCGGGTTGGGGCCCGAACACGAGCAGATGGTCGAGCAGTTCGCCGCGTCCCTGGGTGCCGGCGGGTTCAAGGACCTGGTCGACGGCACCTGCACGCTCGTCTACCTGTACATGAACTGGCTGCGCAGGTCGCTGGAGCGCCACGAGGAGGACGTGGTCGAGTACGTGGTGCCCGACCTGGTGGCCACGATGCGGATGATGCCCAGGACCTTCCGTCCCGAGGTCGTCCCCATCATGGCCGGCCTGCTGTTCGCCGCGGGCACCGGCCTCAGCCCGTCGCTGTGGCGCGCGCAGTACGGGCCGTGGACCAAGGAGGAGCTGAATCCGTTGGAGGCGCTGGCCGTCATGGTCGCGGAGCACGTCAATCGGATTTCCGGCAAGAACGACAACAGCTTCGCCACCCGCCTGATCGCCGACGCCCTGTCCGAGCTGGACGAGCTGGACAGCCTGGACGGACCGGACGGACCGGACGGACCGGACGACCAGGACTGATCTCAGCGGAAGTCGTCGGCGTGGTCGACGGCCCACTGGGCGTAGGTGTGCGCCGGAGCGCCGGTGATCTTTTCGGCGATGACGGAGGTCATGGCCACGACGCCGTCGGCGGCGGCCCACTGGCTCACGATCGCCTCGGCCACGACCGGGTGCATCGTTCTGGCGATTTCCGCACGAGCTTGCTCGTCGGATATGTGTGCGACCCGGATCCGACGACCGATGGCCTCGCCGATGTGCTCGACCTGGCGTTGCAGCGTCAGGGACTCGGCCCCGTGGATGGTGTAGGCCTGGTGCGAGTGGCCCGGTTCGGTCATGGCGGTCACCGCCAGTGCCGCGATGTCCTTCTCGTGCACCGGTGCCGACTGTGCGAGCGGACGGGGAAGCCGGACGACGTTGTCCGTGCGGATCGATTCGGCCCACCAGGTGCGGGTGTTGGCCGCGAACGTCCCCGGCCTGAGGAACGTCCAGTCCATGCCGGACCGTTGGACGGCCTGCTCGATCGTGCGGTTCAGGCGGGTGACCGGGTGGTCGGCGTCGGGGTCCAGGACGACCGACACCGAGGAGAGCAGAACCACCTGCCGGATCCCCGCAGTTGCGGCCGCCGCAGTGACCTTCTCGATGTCGTAGGGCTTCTGGGGGTCGAGCATCCCGTACAGGAACACCTTGTCGGCACCGTCGAGCGCTGCGGGCAGCGTCTCGGGACGCGCCAGGTCGGCGACGACTGCCTCGCACCCGGGCGCCAGGCCCGCGGCCGGAGTCCTGGCGGGGGTCCTGGCCGACGGCCTGTTGACTGCTCTGACCTGCTCACCGGCGGCCAGCAGGCCATCGGCCACATGACGACCGACGTTGCCGCGGGCGCCGAAGACGACTGCCACCATGGATGGAACCTCCTGCTTGTCGTGGACGTGAACTGCCGGTCGTCGCCGATCAGGGCCGGATGTTCTCCAGGTCCTCCAGGAGGCCGGGGTGCTTCGGCTCCCAGCCGAGCGCCTGCCGGGTGCGGGTGCTGGACGAAGGCTGGTCGGCCCTGAAGATCGGGCCGAGCGGGCCGTAGGTCTCCTCCGGCACCGACGCGACCGGCAGGCCCAGCCGTCGGCCGATGACGGCCGCGATGTCCCGTACCCGGTCCCCCTCGTCGGCCACGGCGTGCCAGACGGTACCGGCCTCCGCCTGCTCCAGGGCGAGCCGGAAGAGGACGGCCGCGTCGAGCGCGTGGACGGCGGGCCAGCGCTGAGTGCCGTCGCCGGGGTAGCCGGAGACCCCGCTCCGGCGTGCGATGTCGGTCAGCAGACCGGCGAACCCGCCCGTGCCCTGCTGGTGAACCGTGCGCGGCAGGCGTACGGACGTGCTCCGGACCCCGCGCGAGGCCAGGCCGAGGATCGCCGTGACCGTGCGACCGCGGCCGCCGACCGGCCCGTCGGTCGGCACCGGGTCGGCCTCGGTGGAGGCACGGCCCGGCACCCAGGGCGTACCCGAGACGGTGACCAGGGGACGGTCGCTGCCGACGAGCTCCTCGCCGAGGGCGGTGAGGGCCGCGGTCTCCTCGGCAACGTTCCGGGCGAGGGCCTCGGGGCTGCTGAAGTCGTTGCCGAAGGCCAGGTGGATCACCCCGTCGGCCCGGGCGGCGCCGGAGCGCAGGACGTCCAGGTCGGCCAGGCCTCCCCGCAGCGGCTCGGCGCCGGCTGCCTCGGCGGCCTGTGCGGAGGCGTCGGAGCGGGCCAGCGCGAGGACGGTGTGGCCCTTGCCGAGGAGTTCGGCGGCGACGGCGGAACCGATCAGACCGGTGCCGCCGGTGACGAAGACGCGCATGGGAACCCTCCCAGAAGTGATGGGACTCTTGTCCCATCACTCTAGCAGGGTGATGGGACAAGAGTCCCATCACATATGCTGAACCCATGGGTAGATGGGAACCAGGGGCGCGCGAACGCCTCGTCGTGGCTGCGGTCGACCTGTTCACGGAGCAGGGGTACGACGCCACGACCGTCGCGCAGATCGCCGAGCGTGCCGGGGTCACCAAGAGCACCTTCTTCCGGCACTTCCCCGACAAGCGCGAGCTGCTGGTCGCCGGGCAGGAGACGCTGAGCCGGCTGCTGACCGAGGGGATCGCCGACGCGCCCGGTGACGCCAGCCCGCTGGAGGCAGTCGCTGCCGGTCTCGCGCGCGCGTCGGCCGCGATGGGCCCCGGGAGCCGCGAACTCGCCCCCCGCCTGAAGGCGGCCGTCGCCGCCAGCGCCGAGCTCCAGGAGCGTGACGCCCTCAAGACCGTCAGTCTCGCGGCCGCGATGACGACCGCTCTGGTCGCCCGCGGCGTACCCGATCCGACGGCGGCCCTCGCGGGCGAGCTGGGCGTCCTCGCTTTCAAACGGGGGTACGCCGAATGGGCCGAGGCCGACCGAGGCACCGAGGCTGACCGTGACGCCGAGAACGAGCGTGGCGCCGGCGACGACCGTGACGCCGAGGACGGGCTCGCCGGGTACACCCTGGCAGCGCTGGACGAACTGCGTGCGGCGAGCGCATCGCTGGGCTGACCGGACCCGAGCACCATCCAGCGCCGGTGCGGTGGACGAGAAGGACCGTCGCCGGGGCCCGGACGCCGCGCTCCGCGCTACCGGGCCCTGCGGTCAGGGGCCGGGGTGCGCCGTCGTAGGCGCTCCCCCTGCGGCCCGAACAGGACCAGGTATTCGACCGGTCCGCCGGGTCCGGCGTTCGCGACTCCGTGGGCGGTGCGGGTGTCGAACTCGGCCACGTCCCCGGCGCTCAGCACGAGGTCCTGCTCGCCGAGCGCCAGCCACAGCCGCCCGTACAGGACACACAGCCATTCGTAGCCGTCATGGGAGACCTGCCGCGGGCGTGCCGGCGGCGCGTCGACGGCGGGCAGGACGTGCTTGTGGGCGTGCAGGCCCCCGACGTACCGGGTCAACGGCAGCACCGCCTTGTCGCTGCCGGAACGCTGCGACACCGAGGTGCGCGGTCCGGCCTTCGCGGCGGGCGCGATGCCGGCCGGCGCGATGCCGGCCCGCGCGGCGGGTGCGGTGCCGGCCAGCTCGTCCAGGGAGACGCCGTACGCCTTCGCGAGCTGCAGCAGCACCTCCAGGGTCGGCTTGCGCCGGCCGGTCTCGATCCGCGACAGCGTGCTCGGCGAGATGCCGGTCGCGCGGCTGACGCCGGTGAGTGTGGCGCCGTGCTGCTCGCGCGCCGTCCGCAGCCGGGGGCCCATGGCCGCCAGCGTGGCGGCCATGCCGTCGTCCGTCACCCTCACCGTCTCTGTCACCGTCGCCCCGCTCCCTCCGGCCGGGCTGCGTCCACCGCCCTGGCACCGCCCTGTCCTGCGAGTTTGCCAGAATGGCAACGGTGTTCGCGTCGCGCGGCCGCCGCGCCGCATGATCGGCGGGTAACCACGACCGCCCGTGAACCGAGGAGCAGCGATGCACCAGCCCGCGCCGTCCGCCGACCTGCGCCACCGCACCATCGAGGCACCCGCCGGGCGCCTGCACCTGGTCGAGCAGGGCACCGGACCGCTCGTCCTGCTCGTCCACGGCTTCCCCGAGTCCTGGTACTCCTGGCGCCGCCAACTCCCCGCCCTCGCGGCGGCGGGGTACCGGGCCGTGGCGCTCGATGTGCGCGGTTACGGCCGCTCCTCCAAGCCGGCCGCGACGGAGGCCTACCGGATGCTCGACCTGGTGGAGGACAACGTCGCCCTGGTGCGCGCCCTGGGCGAGGAGCAGGCGGTGGTCGTCGGACACGACTGGGGCTCCGGCATCGCGGCGGCCTCCGCCCTGCTCAACCCCGAGGTCTTCCGCGCCGTCGGACTGCTGAGCGTCCCCTACGCGCCGCCCGGCGGCCCCCGCCCCAGCGACGTCTTCGCGCAGATGGGCGGCGACCAGGAGTTCTACGTCTCGTACTTCCAGGAGCCCGGCCGGGCCGAAGCAGAGATGGAGCCCGACCTCCGGGGCTGGCTCGCGGGCTTCTACGCGGCCATGTCCGCCGACACCATGCCCGCCCAGGGCGAGCCCGACCCGCACTTCGTGGCCCGCACCGGCGGCCGGCTGCGCGACCGCTTCCCCGACGGCAAGCTGCCCGCCTGGCTGACCGAGGACGACCTCGACGTGTACGCCGGGGAGTTCGAGCGCACCGGCATGACCGGGGCCCTCAACCGCTACCGCAACATGGACCGCGACTGGGAGGACCTCGCCCGGTACGACGGTGCCCCGATCACGCAGCCCTCCCTGTTCATCGGCGGCGCCCTGGACGCTTCCACGACCTGGATGGCCGACGCGATCGACGCCTACCCGGCAACCCTCCCCGCCCTGGCCGCCAGCCACATCCTGGACGGCTGCGGGCACTGGATCCAGCAGGAGCGTCCCGAGGAGGTCAACCGCCTGCTGACCGCCTGGCTCGCCTCCCTCCATGACTGAACCGGCGGGGGGGTGTGCCGCCGGCGAGCCTCCGGGCGCTCACCCCTCCCCGGTGGGCGCCTCGGCGGCGAGCGCCTGGTCGACCAGCGCCCGCAGCTCCTGGTCGTGGAGGACCATCGGGTAGCCGCCGTCCGCGGACAGGCGGCGGTCGGACTGTCGGATCGTCAGCAGCGCGGCCCGGATCGCCGGACCGAACTCGCCCATCCGTACGACGGCGTGCAGCGCTTCGCGGAAGAAGTCGAAGCGGTCGCCGTCGTCGGCGATCGGAAGGATGAACTCCTCCAGCACCCGCATGCTCGGTTCGGCGCGGCCCGTGATCGCCCACAGCGTGATCGCGGCCGTGAGCCGGGGCCAGTGGGTGCTGCTCTCCATCGCGGAACGCACCCGGTCCGCGTAGGGCGCCGCGTCCAGGCCGAAGTCGGCCAGGGCACCGATCGGCCCGTACCCGGGTGCCTCCGCCGCGAGGACGGCGTCGCCGAAGAACCGCAGGGCCGTCGCGCGGTCCGCACCGAGGCGCACGGCGGTCGCGTCGAGCGCGTACTGGTGGCCCTCCGGTACCCGGCAGGTGCGCAGGGCCGGTTCGGCCGCACCGGCAGCGGCGGGGCCCATCGCCTGCAGCACGTCGAGCGCGTGGAGCGAGGTCCACGGGTCGGCGAGCAGCGGCAGGAGTTCGGGCAGGGCCGGCAACGCGTCCTCGCCCCAGGCCTGCAGCACTTCGAGGAAGGTGCGGGTGACACTGCCCTGGGGCCCGCCCTGCCGGATCGCCTCCCGTACGGCGGGCAGCAGGGCGTCGGCGTGCGCCCGCAGGGGGATCAGCACCTCCTTGACCTCCGGCCGCCTCGGGTCGCCGACGCTGTAGCCGCGGCCCTGCTCCTCCTCCTGCGCGCGCAGCTGCTCGACCAGGCCCGGCAGGGCGCGCGGGTCGCCGATCCGGGTCAGTGCCCAGCGGGCGATCGCACCGACCGTTCCGTCGAGGTACGCGTCGGTGCCTTCGTCGTCCAGCAGGTCGGCGAGTCGGTCGGCGTACGGGGCTGCCGCCGGGCCGAGCACCGCGAGGATGTTCGCGGCGCGCAGCCGCACGCCGGCGTCCGGGTCGGTCAGCAGCCCGCCGGCGAGCGGGAGCAGGGTGCCTTCCACGTCGGCCGAGCGCCGCGCGGTGAGCAGGCGCCACCCCAGGTCCAGCGCCTCCTGGCACAGCGCGGGGTCGCCGGTGCGCCCGGCCGCCTCGGCCGCCTCGATCGCCTCGGCCGTCTCGATCAGCCTTACGGCGAAGCGGAGTTCGGCGTCGTGATCGTGCGCGAGGAGCCACCCGGTGGAGCGGACCACGTCCTCGCGGGTCCACGGGCCGTCGACGGCCGGGGTGTACCAAACCGCTTCGAACCGCGGCCGTACGGCGGGGTCGGCGAACACCTCGATCAGCCGGTCCAGCCGGCGGACCGGGAGGTCCCGGTCGAGTGCCGCCGAGGCGTGGACGGCCGCGACCCACAGCACCGGGTCATCGCCGTCCAGTACCTCGGCGAGTACGGCGCGTACGGCGGTGGCGTCGTCCTCCCGGCCGGACGCCGCGGCCGCCGCCTCGCCGAGGGCGAGCAGCAGCGCGGGCCGCACCGTCGGGTCCGTCTCCGCCCGCCATCGCTGCAGCAGGCCCGCGATCCCGTCCGCGAGGGGCTGCGCGAGCGGGAGCGCGGCCCGCCGCACCGCCGGGTCCGGGTCCGCGAGCAGCGCCCGCGCTCCGCTCCAGTCCTCCTCCGACAGGGCCGGCGCCTGGATGGCCGTCAGGAGTTCGACGAGTTCGAGGCGAGCACCCATGGCCGGGTCGGCGGCGAGGGCGATGACGAACGGAAGGGCGGCCGCCGCTGCCGACGGCGTCGGGCCGCCGTCCGGCGTGGCGAGGGCGTAGAGCGGGTAGCAGTCCTCCGCCGTCGCCTCCGCACCCGCCAGGGTGATCCGGCGCAGGGTGCGCGGGATGTCCCCGGTCGGGTGAACCGGATGCGCGGTCGTGAGCGTGTCCCACGCCACCGCGTCCAGCGCCTCCAACGGCATCCCCGCCACCGTCATCCCCGTTCCCCACTCCCCCGCCGGGCCGTGCCGACCGTCCTGACCGCCATCCTCCAGGAACCGCCGTGCTTCGGGCTACACCGGCAGGAAGGTCCTCCGCTGGGCTTCGAGCGGTGCCGCCCCATCCTCACAGTCGGGGATCCTGGCGATGACGGTCGGCCATGCCCTCGACATCTCGGTCTCCAAGATCCCCGACCTCGTCACCCGCGATCAGCTCTGCGTCTCCTCGCGGCGTCCGATAGCGGCCGCATCGGGTACGACGAGCAGCTTGCCGGTGGTACGCCGAGCCTCCAGATCGCTGTGGGCCTGGGCGGCCTCGGACAATGCGTAGCGGCCCGTTACGGTGACCTCAAGCGCCTTGGAGCGCACCCACTCGAACACATCGGCGGCCCGTCGGAGCAGTTCGGACCGATCGGCGATGAAGTCCCCGAGGCTGGGCCGGATCAGGGTCAGCGAACCGCCGTGGGCGAGCCGAATCGGATCGAACGGCGGCACGGCACCACTTGCCGCGCCGAAGAGCACGAGATGGCCGCGGGTTCGCAGGCTGGCGAGGCTCGCATCGAAGGTGTGCGCGCCGACGCCGTCGAAGACAACCGGCAGTCCCTGCCCGCCGTTGAGCCGCCTCACCTCGGCTGCGAGATCGTCGACTGCGGAGGAAAGGATCACCTCGGCGGCCCCGGCACGCTTCGCCAGCTCGGCCTTCGCCGGGGTGGACGTCGTGCCGATCGCCCTGCCGCCGAGGTGGGTGATGAGCTGGGTCAAAAGCAGCCCCATGCCACCAGCAGCCGCATGCACGAGCACCGTGTCGCCTCCCTGAACCGGGTAGGCGTCCTTGACGAGATAGTGCGCGGTCATGCCTTGGAGGAGCACGGCGGCGGCTGTCTCGAAGCCGATGTCGTCGGGCAGCGGCACCAGCCGGGAGGAGTCCACGACGGCCCGCTCGGCATACGTGCCGGGAATCTCCACCCAACCGACCCGGTCCCCGACTGCGACGTCAGTGACGCCGGGTCCGACTTCGACGACCGTGCCGGCGCCCTCAGCGCCCGGGGTGAAGGGCAGCGGGAGGCTGTACCGGCCTTCGCGGTGGTAGACGTCGAGGAAGTTGACCCCGGATGCGGCGACCTCCACGACCGCCTCGCCCGGACCCGGCCGCGGCTGGTCCACCTCGGCCTCCTGCAGCACCTCGGGACCGCCCACTTCGTACACCTGAATCGCTCGCATGACCCCTCCGATAAACGGCTCAGCCCCCACCAACCCCGTTGGTGGCGATCCGATTCCCGACAAGCAGACCGGCCGGCCGCCCCGCCGAGAGCTGAGACGCCTGCTGTGCATCCGGGCATGGGAGACCGAGGCCGTGAAGGGTCGACGAACCAGCCTGCTCGAACCGGCCTGCTCGAACCGGCCTGACGGGGACGTGGTCAGGCCGGAATGCCGCAGTACTGCTGCTGCTTGCCGATCGCCCGGTAGACGCAGTCGGCCGTCTCCACCAGGCGCAGCACCGCTTCGCGGTTGCGGCTGGTCTCGCGGCCGATCACCTCGTCGGGCGGGTAGAAGCCGTCACTGCCGTTCGGGCCGGGGTACATCTCGAAGGTGTAGGCGAAGACGCGCTGGGAGCCCCACAGCCAGTCGTCGATCGCGCCGTCGGTGATGTAGAGCTCGCTGGACTGCTCGGGGGTGTAGCCGTTGGTGGCGGCCATGCTGCGGCCGAGGGTGGCGAAGGTGTTGTACTCGTCGGCGGTCATGCCGGGGGCGGTCTCGGCGGTGGTCCAGCCGAACGGCCAGAGCACCAGTTCGCTGTAGGTGTGGAAGTCGATGGCGGCGGTGATCTGCTGCTTGCCGCCGACGACCCGGCTGCGGACGAAGTCGGCGACGACCTTGGTCTCCTTGGCGGACTCCGGGGCGCTGCCCCGGTAGGTCTCGCTGGAGGTGGAACCGGAGGAGCCGCCGCAGCAGCCCCACTTGTAGTTCCAGTTGCGGTTGAGGTCGGTGCCGACGTTCCTGCTGCCGGGGTTCGGCTGGCGGTCCTTGCGCCAGCTGCGGTAGCGGCCGGTGGCGATGTCGTACTCGCCGCCGTCCGGGTTGAGGTCGGGGATCACCCAGATCTCGCGGCTGTTGACGGCGTTGGCGATGCGGGAGTCGGTGGCGTACTTGTCGCCGAACTCGTGCAGCAGGTAGAGCGCCATCTCGACGGTGAGGTGCTCCCGGGCGTGCTGGTGGGCGGTGAACAGCACCTCCGGCTCGTCCTCGTCCGTGTTGACGTTGTCGCTGATCTTCACGGCGACGATCGGCCGGCCCTCGTAGGAGGTGCCGATGACGCGCTTGCTCATGATGTCCGGATGCGCGGCGACCACGGCGTCGATGTCGGCGCTGGCCTCGGCGTAGTTGTGGTAGCCGGAGTCGGCCTGCGGGAAGTCGTCCACCGCCGCTCCGACGCCCTGGGCGTCCGCCGGTTCGCCGGCCTGTTCGCCGGCCTGGGCACCGTACGTCGGCCCGGGCAGCGCGACCGGCGACCAGCCGAGCGCCCGCAGCCGGGCGGCCTCGGCGGGGGTGGCGGTGACCACCACCGCGTCGGGCAGCACGGCGTCGACGGAGGCGCCGGTGGCGGCGACGGCGGTGCGCTCGGCAACGGTACGGGGGCCGTCGAGCCGGTACTGCTGCGCACTGTCGGCGGCGGATGCGGCGGCGGATGCGGGGGCAGGCGCCGACTGACGGTCAGGGGAGGCGGCCCGGGCGGTGATCGGCGTGGCGAGGGCGAGAGCCAGCAGGACGGCCGTGGCCGCAGCGGGCTTCCCTCGGCGGGGCAGTCGCATGACTGTCCTCCTGTGGGGGTCCGTGGGGGCGGAGCAGTGGAGGAGGTGAGGCGCGCGCCAGCATGATGGTCCGTCAGTGTCATGAGTTCGTCAAGACGTCGGGGGCGAATCCCAAGGAGCGGCAAAGCAGCAACCGCAGGCCCGCACCCGGCGCACGAGCGGACACGAACGGGCACGAGCGGGCGCAGGGCCTCCACGCCGGCAGCCGACGGGGCGTCGTCAGGTGCGACGACCAGGCGGCGCTGGCGGCTTGAACCTGCCGCGGCACGACAGCACAACGAGGCGGGGCGAACGCGCGGGCGGCGTCGGTTCCTCCGGTGCGGCGGGCCATGATGTCGCGTACCGGCGGGGGCAGTTGCTCCCAGTCGAGGCGGAAGGGCCCGCTGACGGTGGCGGCCGCCGCCACGCGCGGCTCCAGCGCCGCGGCCCTGGCCGCGAAGTAGCCGCCCAGGCTCATGCCGACGAGCCCGATGCGGGCGACGCCGAGGGCGTCGACGACCCGTCCCACGACGCGCTCGTAGTCCGGCACGAAGGTCGAGGTGGCCGCGAGCACGCCCTGCCCGGGGCCGTCCATCGCGAACACCGCCAGCCCCCCCTGGCCAGCAGTGCGGACGCCAGGTCGAGGAACTCCTCCTTGGCCGAGTCCAGGCCGGGGACGACGACCACGGTCGCCGGCGCGTCGGCGGGGCCGCGCAGCCGGCCGGTGAAGCCCTCGCCGCTCACCCGCCGCGCACCGGGCTCCAGCAGGGTGAGGGCCGAGCGGGGTGACCCCGCGTCCTCCGCGCGCCGGAGGTGGTCCTGTGCGGTGCGGTGGAGGGACGGCCCCAGTCGGCGACGCTCGCGAGGCCGTCGGTGACGCGCCGGTACTCGTGCGGGTCCACGCCGGCGCCGGTGGCGCGGGTCCACTGGGCTGCGGCGAAGTCAGCAGCAGGGAACTCGGTGGTGGTCAACGCGCTTCTCCCGTCAGCAGGACGGCCTTGCCGCGGATCCGGCGCTCCCGCAGGTCGACCAGGGTGTCGGCGGTCTCCGCCCAGTGGGTGGTGCGGCCGATCTCCGGGTGGAGCCGGCCCTGTTCCACGAGGCTCACCAGGGCCGCGAGGTCGGAGCCGTACGGGGCGCCGGCGTAGTGGAAGTGCTGGATCGTGGCGCGCTCGGGCCCGCCGAGGATGTCGAAGAAGTCGAGGGACACCGGGGTGCGGCTGGCCTGTCCGAACCAGACGAGCAGGCCGCCCGGGCGCAGCTTCGCCAGGGCGACCGGCAGGTTCGGCCCACCCGTGGACTCCAGCACGACGTCGAACGGCCCCTCGGCCGCCGCGACCTCGTGCACCACCGTCGCGCCCAGCTCCGCGAGCCGGACGCCGCGCGCCGCCGTGGCCGTGACCGCGGTCAGTTCGGCGCCGGCGCCCACGGCCAGCTCGGTGACGAAGTGGCCGACACCGCCCGAGGCCCCGGTCAGCAGCACCCGTCGCCCGGCCAGGGAACCGGCCGTGCGCAGCAGCCGCAGGGCGGTGATCCCGGCCAGCGGCAGGGACGCGGCCCGTACGGTGTCGACGCTGTCCGGGAGCACCGCGAGCGAGTGCGTGGGCACGGCCGCGTACTCGGCCCAGCCGCCCAGCGCCGGATGCCCGACCACGCGGGTGCCGATGCCCGGGCCGGTTCCGTCGGCTGCCGCCTGGACGACGAGGCCCGCGATGTCCTTGCCGGGCAGCAGCCCCGGCCGGGGGTTTCGAGCAGGAACGTTTCGCCCCGGTTCGGGGCGAAGGCCTCGACCTTGACCAGTGCCTCGCCGGGCTCCGGCACGGGCTGGGGGGCCTCGACGAAGGCGACCGGGCGGGCGGCGTCCCCCGTGGGAATCAGTCTTTGCATGGGGAGCATGCAACTCCGCGGCTGCCCAGGTGATCCAACAACGGACGAGCAAGACCGACAACCATCGGTTGTCAACTATGGTGGCGGCCATGGATCTCGACGTGGCGCAGGTACGTGCCTTCGTGCGCACTGCCGAGGAGCTGCACTTCGGGCGAGCGGCGGACACCCTCGGCATCACCCAGCAGGCGCTGTCCAAGCGGATCGCCCGACTGGAGTCCCTGCTCGGCACCGAGCTGTTCCACCGCGGCAGCGGCGGCAAAGGCAGCGGTGGCAAAGGCAACGGCGGCAGCAGCGGGAACGGCAGCAGCGGCGGGAACGGCGACAGCGGCAGCCGCACCGGGGTGCACCTCACCGAGGCCGGGCAGCGCTTCCTCCCGCCGGCCCGGCAGACCGTGGCCGCCGCCGACGCGGCGGTCGCGGCAGTGGCGGCGATGTCCGGGCAGCGGCGCCCGCTACGCGCGGACGTCTGGGGGCACCTCTATGCGCCGATGCGGACGCTGGCCCAAGTCGCGGGACGAGCAGGCGAGTTGGTGCTGGGCCACGGGCGCGATCTGCCGTCGGTGACGACGGCACTGCTGCGTGGCGACATCGACGCGGCCTTCGGCCGGGTCCACCCTCCGCTGCCCGCCGGGCTGACCCACCGCCTGGTCCGCCTCGAACCGGTGGACGTCGTCCTGAGTGCGGACCACCCGCTCGCCGCCGAACCGGCCCTGCGGCCGGACCAGTTGTGCGACAGCGTGCTCTGGGCGCCCGGTCCGCTGGACCGGCTCGACTTCCTCCACCGGTTCGCCGACCGCTTCGGCATCCGCAACCGGGCCACCGGCGTCAACCTGGGGCTCTCCCACTTCCTCGCCGAGGTGGCGGAGGAGCCGCGACGCTTCTCCCTGGTGCCGGCCGACGTGCCACTGCCGCCGGTCCCCGGACTGCGCTCCGTCCCCCTGGTCGAACCCACGCCGCTGTACGCCTGGTCACTGCTGTGGCGCTCCGGGAACGGGCACCCGGGGCTGACCGACCTCGCCGCCGCCTGCGCCGAGGAAGCGGGGCGAAGCCGCTGGCTGGAGTACGACCCGACCCGCGACTGGCTGCCCGAACCGCCCACCAGCGGTGGCGACCCGGGCCCGCGGTAGCAGCCGGGCACAGCGGGTGCCGTTGACGACCGTGTCACCAGCCCCGAACGAGCTCACGGCCTGTGAACGGCCGTGATGCGGCCGGCGCGGCCGGCGTAGACCCGGTGGGCCGTGCCAGGCTCACCTGCTTCTGGCCGGCTCATCTGGTTACCGCCGATGGTCGGGTGGCGGGCCGGTTCACGCTTCGGGCCCTCATCCGCCCGCACCTCCCGCCCCCACACCTGTTGCGCCTGGCCGTCCACCTCGTACGGGGTGTTCCACAGCGGCTTGTAGACCACTCCACCGGCCTGCTGGGCGATGAACTCCCGCGCTTGGCCGGGTTGGGCCGGACTCACCCGGAATTCCCCCACAGCTCCGGCCGGGTCCGTCCCCTGCGCGGACCCGACCGGTAGCCCCCGGGTGGGGCGGGTGTGGACGGGGCGCGGGTCGACCGGCTAGGGGGTCGGGTGCGCCTGTCCTGTGCCGTGGGGGCGAGCCTAGGCAGGGGCGTCTTACCGATCGCTTACCGAACTCTTACCGAACGGGCGGTGGGCGGTTAGGCTCGTATCAGGGGTGGGGGTGCCACCGTCAGCTGCCGTACGGCGGCGCATCACCGGTACCGGTGCCTGAGCCGGAACCTGAACCGGAGCCCGGCCCGCTGACGGCGCTGTCGCCCAGCTCGCCCGCCTCCGCGAGGACGCGCGCCGCCGACTCCGGCAGGCCGGCGGCCTCGTACGCCCGGCCGAGCGCACGCAGCGCCCCGGCGAGGAAGGAGCGCCACCCACGCGCGCGCCACACCAGGACGGACTCCTCCAGGTGGGCGAGGGCCGAGGCGTGGTCGCCCGCCGCCAGGTCCAGCTCGCCGAGGATGCCGAGGGCCTGGGCGAGGTGGTGGCCGAGGTCGAAGCGCCGGGCGATGGCGAGCGCGGCCTCGGCCGTCTCGCGGGCGCGGCCGTCCCCGGTGGCCGCGTACAGGGTGGCCAGGTAGAGCAGCGAGAACGCTTCCACGTAGCGGTCGTCGAGGCAGCGGGCCATGGCGAGGGAGCGGGTGAGCAGTTCGTCCGCCCGCTGCGGCTGGCCGGCCCGGCCGTGGGCGGCGCCCAGGAACTGGATCGCGGTCGCCTCGAAGCGGGTGTTGCCGATGAGCCGGGCCAGCCGCAGGGTCTCGCTCAGGTGCTCGATGGTGCGGTCGAGGTCGGTCTCGCCGTAGGCGACGGCGATGATCTGGTGCGCCCGGGCCTGGCCGCCCGGGTGGTCGTGGACGGTGGCGAGGTCCAGGGCGCGGTGCGCCGCGTCCAGCGCTTCCTGCTCCCGGCCCTGGGCGACCAGGCTCCAGGCGGTCAGGACGAGGGCGTCGGCGGTGCCGCGCGGTTCCCGTACCTGCTCGAACTGGCGTTGCAGGTGCCGCGCGCGGCCCTCCAGGGCGACCATCGTCTGGCTGCCGTCCACCGGGTCTGCGGTCTGATGGGACTCGCGCTTCTCCCGGAGGTCGTCGACGTTCTCATGGAGGTCATCGACCGGCGTGGTCCAGGTCGTCACCTCGATGAGGCCGCGGGTGAGGACGGCCGCACCCAGCGCGTCGCCGGCCGCCCGGCAGGCCTGGAGGACGGTCAGGTGCGTGGTGCGCCAGTCGTCGTACAGGCCGCGCGCGTCGCAGTACTTCTCCTGGGCGGCGGCGAGTTCCCAGGCCAGGGGCACCATGCGCAGCGCGGCGGCCTGTCGGGCGCTCGCGTTCAGGGCCGGCTGCTCGGCGTCGAACCAGGCCATCGGGTCGTCCAGCAGCGCCGCCGTGACGGCGGACGGCAGCGGGTGGCGCGGTGCGTCGCCGTGGATCGGCGCGAAGCAGGGGCCGGGCACCTGGTCGGCCGCCTGCTCGGCCAGCCGGAGCCAGGCGCCGAAGGCCCGTTCGAGGGCTGCGGTGCGTACGGCCGGTTCGTCGGCGGCCTCGGCGTGCTCGCGCGCGTACAGCCGGACGAGGTCGTGGAAGCGGTAGCGCAGGTGCGGCTCGGTGCCGGTCTCCTGGAGGAGTTGGGCGTCGAGCAGTTCCTCCAGTTGGCGTTCGGCCTGTTGCAGGGGGATGTCGGCGATCGCCGCCGCGGCCCACGGCGCGAAGTCGGGTGCGTCGAGCAGGCCGAGCAGCCGGAACGTGCGGCGGGTCGGCTCGGACAGCCGGTTGTAGCCGACGGCGAAGCCGGCCCGTACGGCCAGGTTCCCGGCTGCCAGTTCGTCGAGGCGCCGCCGTTCGTCGTGCAGCAGGTGCGCGAGCCGGGCCAGCGTCCAGCGCGGCCGGGCGGCCAGGCGGGCCCCGGCGATGCGCACGGCCAGCGGCATGCCGCCGCACAGCTCCACGATCCGGGCGGCGGCGATGGGTTCGGCGGCGACGCGGTGCTCGCCGAGGATGCGGCGCAGCAGGGTGCGGGCGTCGGCGGCGCCGAGTTCGTGCAGGTCGACGAGGGCGGTGCCGGGCAGGGCGGTGAGCGGGGTGCGGCTGGTGACGAGGACGGCGGGGCGGCGGTCCCCGTCGGAGGGAGTGCCCGGGAGCAGCGGGCCGAGCTGCTGTTCGTCGGCGGCGTTGTCGAGCAGGACGAGCGTGCGACGGCCGGCGAGCAGGGTGCGGTACAGCGCGGTGCGCTCGTCCAGGGAGGCCGGGATCTCCCGGGGGTCGGCGCCGAGGGCGCGCAGGAAGGCGGCCAGGACGCGGGCCGGGTCGGCGGGCGACTCGTCCACCCCGCGCAGGTCCGCGTACAGCCGGCCGTCCGGGTAGTCGGCGGCGGCGCGGTGGGCGGTGTGGACGGCCAGCGCCGTCTTCCCGATGCCGCCCATGCCGGCGATCACCGGCACCCGGCCTGCCGTCAGGGCTTCCTGGACCAGCCGTACCTGCTCGTCGCGACCGGTGAAGTCCGGCACGTCCGGCGGGAGTTGGGAGGGTACCCGGAACCGCCCGAGGTCGGCGCGGACGCCTTCGCGGTCGCGGACGCCCTCGCGGACGCCCTCGCGTACGCGGACGCGGACGCGGTCGTGGGCCAGCAGCGAGAGGAAGACGCTCTGCACCTGCTCCCCCGGCTCGATCCCGAGCTCCTCGGAGAGCCGGCGACGCAGCGACTGGAAGCGGCGCAGCGCCTCGGCCGCCCGGCCGTCCGCCGCCAGCAGCTGCAGCAGGGCGGCGTGCACGGGCTCGTCGTACGGGTGGTCCTCGGCGAGCGCCGCCAGCGCGGGAACGGCAGCCGTGCGCGAGGCCGTGGCCGTGGCCGTTCCGGTCCCTCCTGACGCCCCGGCCGACAGGGCGTCGGCCGCCAGGGCGTCCCGGGCCAGGGCCAACGCCGCGCCGCGCACCGCGCCCTCCACGGAGGTCACCAGCGGGTCCTCGCGGTGCAACCGCTCCAGCCCGGCCAGCACCGGGCCGCGCCGCAGCGCGACCGCCGCGGCCCGGTCCCCGTCGGCGGCGAGCCGGCGGAACCGTCCGAGGTCCACCGCCTCCGGCCCGGTCAGCAGCCGGTACCCCTGCGCGTCCGAGTCCAGCACCACCGCCGGATCCCCGAACCCTCCGAGCCAGGCCCGCAACCGCGACATCCCGGTGTGCACGGCGCCCCGGCCGATCCGGTCCGCCTGCTCCGCCCACACCAGCTCCAGCAGCCGCCCGACCGGCAGCCGCTCCCCCTCCGCCAGCAGCAGCGCCCCGAGCAGCCCGCGCAGCACGGTGGCCCTCGGCAGCGGCTGCGGTTCGCCGTCAACGGCGACCGTGAGGGGGCCGAGCAGCCCGAACGCCATCGTCGTCATCCGCTCCAGCCCCCTCCCTGCAGAACCCGTCACCAGTCCACGACCCTAGTACGGACCTGCTCGGCCGAGGCAGGGCCCGTCACCGCGAGGGCTCGTCACCGCAGCGGCCCGTCGCCGCAAGGGCCCGGCACCGCAAGGGCCCGTCGCCCGGTGTCACGGCACCCGGTGTCACGGCGCCCGGTGTCACGGCGCCGGGGTGATGTTGCCGTCCTCGTCCATCACGAAACGGCCCGACGTCTGCCCGTCGACCTTGCCCTGGTCGAGCCAGTGCTTGGAGAGGTTGTGCAGGTTCTTGTGCTGCACCTCCCAGGGCATCTGGTGACTGGCGCACTTCGCCGTGACCAGGATCTTGTGGGGCCCCGTGATGGCGTCGTAGAGCGCGGGGACGTGGAAGTCGAGCGCCGGGTTGGGGTTGGACGGTGTCGTGTTGGCCGTCTTGTCGAACTCGCCGTGCACGATCAGCACGGGCACGCTTCCGCCGAGGATGCCACCCTGCCCCGCCGTGGTGTTGTTCCAGCCCCAGGAGACGAAGTTCCGGAAGCGGCTGACGCCCACGGGCTTCCCGGTGGCCGGGTCGACCGGTCCCCAGGTGCGACCGATGGAGTCGATGTCCATCAGGGCGCTCCACACGACGTCGACGATGCCGGGCTCACGCTGGTCCGGACAGTGCACCTCGTTGATCCAGCCCTGGTCGAAGCCCTTCAGGGTGAGGACGTGGGTGGGGAAGCCCGGCACCGGCAGGGTCGGCGGGTTCGACGGGCCCCCCGGCGGAAAGATCGGGGCGAGCAGGAACAGGCTCTCCACCTTCCCCGGGTTCTTCACCGCGTACGGCCCCATCGCGAACGCGGCCGCCGACCAGCCGATGAAGGAGACCGTCGACACGTTGCGGTTGGTGAGGATGAAGTCGACGACGGTGCCGAGCTCGTCCTGGTCGCTCTGGGAGTTGGTGAGCACGAAGGGGTAGCTCGCGGTGCGCGGGCCCGACAGCGGAGGGTTGACCGCAGCCTGCTCGTTGGGGCCGACGTTGCACGGGTCCTCCATCCGGGGACGCGGCGACCGGCCCGAACCCTGGAGGTCCATCATGAACACGTCGTACCCGGCCCGGGCGAGCGCTTCGGCCCACCCGTACGAGGTGTGCTGCAGGTCGTAGGCCGCCAGCGTCGGAATGCTCCTGCCGTGCAGCATGAGGACGACCTTGCGGTTCGCGGGCGGACCGGGAGGCGTGCCGTCGTGCTCCCGCACGAAGAGCTCGACCTTCTGGCCCGCCGTTGCGGGGATGGTCGAGAAGTGCGGGACCTGGTGGTCGGTCGTGACGATGGCCATGGGCGGGCTCCTTGCCGGCGAGGTCGGGGGACGGTGGTCCGTCCGCAGCCCACAGTCGGCGAGGCGGCTGGCCCGCGCCACAGCAGTGCCGCCGTCCGACGCACGGGACGGACTGGACGGACTGGACGGACTGGACGGACTGGGCGGATGCCGGAGCGGCCGGCATTGCCGTGGCTCAGGGTGCGCGGCCGCCGACCCCGGCCGCTTGCCCGAAGCGGCTCAGCACGGCACGTCGCCGGCGCACCTCCACAGGGTCTCCCCGCCCGGGTAGACGTTGGCGCGCGGGGAGTACAGGTGGCCGACCCACTCCTCCCCGTCCCCGGCGGCGATGAACGCCTCGCCCTGGTACGCCACCGGCACCTCCTGACGCGCCGTCACGCAGTGCGCCGGATCGGTCGTGAACGCCGTACGGGCGGCGACGACGGTGTGGGTGACGGCCGGGCCGGGTTCGCAGGCATGGTGCGCCGAGGTCCAGAAGGCGGCGACCTTGACGGTGACTTCCACGGACGATGCCGTGGGGTTGTCCACCTTGAGCGCGAACACCACCCGGTGCGGCTCGACCATCGCGCACGCCCGCAGCCGTACACCCGACGGGCCGGCCATGGGCGCCGAACACCGGCTGTCCTCCCCCAGCGGGCCCACCTCCACCCCGCTCGCCGAGCCGCCGGTGCTGCGCGCAGCCGGGGCGGTCGCCGTGGCGGCCGGCGCAGTGGCCGACGCAGTGGCCGACGCGGTGGCCGACGCGGTGGCCGACGCAGTGCGCTCGGGCGGCGGCGGGACGACGGCCGGGGCCGACGCCACATCAGAACCGTTGGAGGCCGGAGGAATACGGTGGCCCGCCCACACCGCGCCCAACGCCACCACCCCGAGCACGGCCACCGAGGCCGCAAGGTACCGCCAGCGGGATCGTGGACGCCCCCCGGCCACCTCGTCCGCCCCGGCCTGCACCTCCGGAGCCTCCGCCCCCGCCCGTACCGCCGGCGCGTACAGGACCAGCTCCCCCACAGCCGGAGCCTCCCCGCCCACCCTCCGCTCGGCGCGTCTCTGCTGCACCGCCCGCTCGGCGGCGAGCTTCGCCTGTTGACGCCACGCCTGCCACCGCGCCAGCTCCTCCGCGTCCGCGCCGAAGATCCGGGCGAGCTCCGCCAGGACGCTGAGGTCGGGCAGGTCGGTGCGTTCGAGGTGCAGATAGCGACTGACGGACGACTTGCTCAGCCCCTCCACCCCGGAGCGCCCGAGGCTGTCCTTCAGCTTCGCCGCGACCCGCTCCATCGACAGGCTGGACTCCTTGAACCTCTCGTTCAGCGCCCGGACGAGCAGCCTCCTCGGGTCCTCTGACTCCTCCGCCCCGTCCGGTCCCGCGTCGTCCGGCTCGTCGTGCACGCCGTCTTCTCCCACCGCTCTCCCACCGCCCAGCCGTTCCCGCAGGTCAGAGGCTTGGGCGGGCGGTGGGACGGCGGTGGGAGACCGGTGGGACGTTTGCCCTGCCGACAACCCTGGTGACGCACCGTCAGCGCTCGGCACGATGGGACCACGGCGCCGATCCGGCCCGTCGACTCCCAGCCTTCGCCCCGCCCCGGCCTGCTCGCCCGCAGCTCTGGCATGCCCGCCGACTGTATCGAAGCGAACGACCGCGGGGTGACCTGGAACACAAAGGAGTGATCTTCCGTGAAACTCTCCCGCCGCACCCTGGTGGCCGCCCTGCTCGCCGCCACCGCGCTCACCTCCGCCGCCACCGGCGCCACCGGCGCCAGTGCCCACGCGGACACCCGCAGCACCACCGCCGGGCAGGTGGCGGCGCAGCCGCTGGACGAGGCCGTCGCGCCGGCCTCCTCCGCCCAGGCCTCCTCGGCGCTGCGCAACAAGATCGTCTCCGTGGCCCGCGGCGAGGTCACCCGCAAGGGCGGCGAGCCCGAGGACAGCCACGCCTGCAACAAGTACTTCGAGTACACCAAGGTCGGCCACGGCTCCTGCCAGGAGACGTCCTGGTGCGCGGCCTTCGCCGAGTGGGTGTGGCACAAGGCCGGCGTCAAGGGCGTGCCGGACGACACCCTGGCGGCGCGCGGCATCGGCAAGTGGGGCGTCGAGCGGGGCCTGTTCCACCGCCTCGGCGGCTACACCCCCAAGCCGGGCGACCTCATGATCTACGGCGAGCCCGACGGCCACACCCCGGGCCACGTGGGCGTCGTCGTGGCCGTCCACCCGAACGGCACCGTCGACACCGTCGACGGCAACTACAGCGACAAGGTCACGCTCCGCGAAGACCTCAAGCCCTCCGAGGTCGTGGTCAACCACAAGGACGTCAGCGGCTTCGTCAGCCCGCCCGGCGCCTGACCCCGACCCCACACCCCGGGGCCGCCGCCGCACGGACGACGGCGGCCCCGACCGGCAGAACCACCCCACTGGTAGGAAGGACCCACCCCATGCCCATGTGCAAGTCCTGCGACGGCGACGGCGAGTGCCGCGCCTGCCACGGAACCGGCGAACGCGACGGCTTCGCCGCCCCCCGCAAGTGCGACACCTGCGGCGGCGACGGCGTCTGCACCGGCTGCAAGGGCGACGGCCACACCTTCGGCTGGTGACGCGGCCGATTTTCCGCGGAAAATTCACTGCGTGCTGAGCGCTGAGCGCCGCCGCCCGCCGTGGCGGTGCGTGCGGTGAACGGCGAGGTCCCCGGGGCGGTGATCGCTCCGGGGACCTCGGTTCAGCAGGTTTCCTGACGTGGGGTCAGCCGAGCTGGTAGTAGCCGAAGATGTCCACGATCAGGTCGGTCGAACCGTCGCTCTCGTTGAAGAGGTCGACGATGCCGTTGCCCGGGGTGGCCTGGGCCAGGTTGGGGACGGTGTCGCCACGGCGCCAGTTCAGGGTGGAGACGTTCGGTGCCGCCGCGGGCTGGGCGTAGCCGTTCTGGTAGGCGTCCCAGGTGTTGGGGTCCGGGGCGACCGACAGGTGGCCGGCGTCGGCGGTGTTGGTGACGGTGGTGTTGAAGACGAACGCCGGGATGTCCGTGCGGTTCGTCATGTGCAGGGGCAGGTAGTTGCGGCCCGGCAGCGAACCGCCCCAGCTGGCGTCGCGGGTGTCGACCAGGCGCTCCGGGATGACCGGCATGTAGGCGGCGCCGGAGCCCGCGTAGTAGTAGCCGACCACGTCGACGATCACGTCGGCGGCGGCCCAGGCGCCGTTGAACACCTGGATCCGGCCGTCCGCGCCGACCGGGACGATGACCGCGTTGGCGACGGTCTGCCCGGCGGTGAAGTTCACGTTCGAGGCGGTGGGCAGCGGCTGGCCGCTCGGGTAGACGGTCAGGTGGCCGTCGCTGCGCGGGTTGGTCACGGTGACGTTGAGGGCGACCGCGGAGATGCCGGCGCCGGGAATCCCCGGGGCGGCGTTGGCGATCTGCACCGGGACGGCGCTGTAGGCGCCGACCTGGCCGGCCGGCGCACCGATGCCGGTACGGGTGTCGACCAGGCGGGTCGGCCCGACCGGGTTGTAGCCGGCGGCGTTGGACTGGGTGAAGTAACCGGTGACGTCGGCGATCACGTCGACCGCGCCCCAGCCGCCGTTGTACAGGTCGACGTAGCCGTTCGCGCCGACCGGCACGGTCACCAGGTTCGGGACGGTCTGCCCGGCCTGGTAGTTGACGTTGGAGGTGGTCGGCTGGGCGCCGCCGTCCGGGTAGGCGTCGATGTGGCCCGGCGTCACCGGGTTGGTGACGGTCACGTTCAGGACCACGGCGGTGACGCCGGTGGGGATGCCGCCGTTGCCGCCGACCTTCACCCGCACGGTGCCGTACGCCGGGACCTGGGCGGCCTGGGCCGCGCCGGTGCCGTCGCGGGTGTCCAGCAGCCGCTTGGGCCCGTAGGCGGTGTACTGCGAGCCGACGGTGGTGACGTCGACCGTGTTGCGGACGGTGTTGCCGCTGTGGTCGTAGTCGGTGGCGGTGACGGTGTAGCTGCCCAGCGTCTTGTAGACGTGGTTCAGCGTCGACTGCACCGGCTTGTCGCCGGCGAAGTTCACGATGTCGGTGCTGCCGTCGCCCCAGTTGACGTACAGGTCCTGGGCGACGGGCCTGGTGGTCACGTCCACGGCCAGCGAGATGCCGTACGCGCTGGTGTTCTTCGCCGTCAGGGCCATGGCGAAGCCGGGGTTGGTGCTCTGGAACTTGACCGCGCCCCGGTCGGTCATCGGGCCGCTGCCGAAGTAGTCGGTGGTCAGCGCGCCGGGGGCGCTCGGGTTGGCCGCGCCGATCGCGGTGGCTCCGGGCTGCAGGGCGTACGCCACGCCGAAGTCGTAGCCGTTGCCGACGACCTGCGGCGCCACCGCCTCCACCGTGTCGTGGGCTCCCTGGGGCTTGGCCGCCTGCGCCTGGGCGGCCTTGAACGCGGCGAGCGTCGGGTACGCGGTGCCGGCCCAGCGGTAGGGTCCGGCGCCGTTGGCGACGGCGGAGTAGAAGTCGTTGTAGTCGGAGGTGGTCCCCGCGGCCGACTCGGCGGACACCGTCACGGCCGGCGCGCCGGAGTCGCAGGCGGCCGCGTCGGTGGACTCCACCAGGAGGTTGTTCTGGACCGACACCGCCGTGGCGGCACCGTCCACGGCGACCGCCGGGAGGCAGCCGCGCTGGATGGTGTTGCCGGTGACGTTCAGGCCCTGCACCCCGGTGGCGGCGATGCCCGAGGCGGCCAGCAGGTTGCCGGCCAGCGTGACGTTCTTCGCGCCGGCGGCGACGGTGATGGCCGTGTTGGACACCGTCGGGGCCGGGGAGACGTGCGTCCGGGTCACCGCGACATCGCTGGAGGCGCCGTCGATGGTGACGCCGATGCTCTTGTCGTTGCCGGCCCAGAGGTGGTTGGAGTCGAGGGTGATCCGGCTGGAGCCCTTGACCGCGATGGTGCCCGACCCGGTGTACGCGTCCAGGTAGAGGTGGCTGACCGTCACGTCGCTGACGCCGTCCAGGGTCAGCGTGGGCTTGTCGCCCACCGAGGACACCTGCGGGATGTTGTCGCCGCCGACGATGGTGAGTCCGGAGGTCCGGATGACCACCGATTCCGGCGAGCGCGCCGGGTTCCCGCCCTCGATCTTGCCCGCCACCTGGATGGTGTCACCGGGCGAGGCCGCGTCGACGGCGTGCTGCAGGCTGCAGAACGGCGTGGCCTGCGCACCGGTGCCGGTGTCGGCGGTGCAGGTCGAGGCGGTGATGGCGTAGATCGTCTTGCCGGTGGGCTGCGGGGCCGCCTCGGCCGACGGGGCGGCGGCGGTCTTCGGGGCCGTCGCGTTCTTCGGGGCGGCGGTGCCGGTGGTGGCGGCCTGCGGGGCGGCCTGGTTCTGCACCCGGTACGACTTCTCCGCCGGGCTGGTGAAGATCTTGGGCGCGGCCGGCTCGGACCCGATCAGGGTCGGAGCCTCCACGGCGCGCGGTACATCCGGCTGGGCCGGACCGGCGGCGAACGCCTGGCCCGGCAGAAACGCGATTCCGGCAGCGACGGACACTGCGGTCGCGATGAGACGGCGGTGGGACACCAACCCCCCATGGTCTTAAAGTCCGATGATCGCCTGATGGCCGCGTCAGACTACAGACCCCCTACGACAGCCAACAACCGGGATATCCCGGAAGGTCAACTCCGCTGGTCAGCGGGGTAATCCGCGCTCGGAGCCGTCGGTCGCTGCCCACCTCGCCGGGGGCACGGGATCCCTCCTCGGGCCAGGACACGGACGACCTCGCGGGGACGACCGAGGGTTGCAGCAGCATGTCGGTCCCAGAGTCGCTTGGGTCGCTTCGGTCGCTCGGGTCCTTCGGTAGCTCCGGGTCCGCGGTCCAGGAGAGGGGCTGGCCCGGATCTTCGGTCGCTGGGTCGCTGCCCCACGTTTAGGGCGTTACCCGGGCGACGGCGCCGTACCCCCACGGCAGCGACCCAGCGATCGAAGCGACCCAAGCGACCCACCGCAGGAACTCCTGAACGAAAAAGCGGCCCTCGGCAGGCGGCGCGCCAGCCAGAACCTGTTCATAACGGACCAAACCATCCCAGCCGGGCGGCGACCGGAGCCATGGGAGCTACCGAAGCGACCCAAGCGACCGGATTCAGGGAACGGAAGCAGTTCCTCGGCAGTCCTGACACGCGCGACACGCCGAGGGTCAGTGCCCAAGAGACTCAGTCGCTGTTGGTCGCTGAGCTTCAGTCGCTGGACAAAACCCCAGGTCAGAGGCGTTTCACCGGCCTTCTCAGCGACCGAAGCGACTCAAGTTCGGGTATATGACGACATTCCCGTGTGCGTGTGCGCGTTATAGACCCGGGCTTCAGTCGCTTCAGTCGCTGTTTGGTTGGAAAACTCGCTTTGACCTGCGAAAACGTCTCCGGACCGAAAGCAGCGACCGAAGTGGTTCGGTAGCTCCCCCGCGGTTCGGTAGCTGAGTTTCGCGGCAAGGTTCGTCACTCCCGGTCCGTACGTCCTCGCTCCGATAGTCTGTGTGAGCTATCTTCTGGACTTCGGTCGCTTCAGTCGCTGATCCGGCACACACCAGTGCCGTGACCAGGCTTTTTGCGCTCAGCTACCGAACGAGCGACCCAAGACTGAACAGCTACCGAGCGACTGAAGCGACCGAAAGCGGCTGGGGACAGCCGAAGCAGCTACTGAACGAGCTACTGAACCAAGGGGGAGGGACGAGCGTGACGGCGCCGCAGGCCGTGGGGAGCGACCGAACGAGCCGCCAGCCGGACATGCCGGCCGTCGCCCGCTGGTGCGCTGCCCAGGGATGGCCGGTCCACCCGCTGGCCCCTGGGCGCAAGACACCACCCGCGAACTGCCAGGCTTGCCAGGAGTCCCCGCACTCCCCCGCCGAGTGCCCGTGCACCCGGGTCGGTCGCTGGTGCCACGGTTTCCACGCCGCCACCGTCGACCAGGACGTGATCAATGCCTGGTGGACCGTCAACCCCGACTTCGGTACGGGCGTCGCCTGTGGTCCGGCAGGCCTGGTCGTGATCGACATCGACAGCCACCCCGGCGACGTCCCCGCCCGGGACCGGCTCCTGCCCGGCATCCCGATCCACGAGCACGTCAATCTCGACGGCTTGGAGAACGGCTACCACACGCTCGCCCTGCTGGCTGCTCTCCGCAGCTCCCCCGACCCGGCCCAGGACACCTCCACGCTTCGCGTCCGTACGCCCTCCGGTGGCATGCACGTCTGGTACCGCGACGACGCCGACCTCCGTTTCACCTGCTCCACGGGGTCCTCCACCGGTCGGGCCCTCGCCTGGCAGGTCGACGTCCGTGCCCACGGCGGCTACATCGTCGCCCCGGGAACCACCACCAGCGCGGGCACCTACACCGCTCTCCCCGGCGCCTGGATGCCCGCCCCGCTCCCCCGCTGGCTCAGCGAGGAACTCGTTCGCACCGGACACCTCAAGGACAGGCCGGAGACCCGACCCACCGCCCAGCCCCCCGTGCCCGACCGTGCCCGGCAGGCCGTCGTGGCAGCCGGCGGCGGCAAGCGCGGAGCCGAACGCATCCTCGACACCGTCCTGCAGGACGTGACCGACTGCGCCACCACGCCGGAGGGAGCCGGCTTCACCGGCAAGCTCAACCGTGCCGCGTACACCGTCGGAGGCCTCGTCTCCGCCGGACACCTGACCCACGGCGACGCCGAACAGCTCCTCCTCGACGCCGCCCGCACCGCCCGCCCCACCCAGGACCGACACAGCTCCGCCGTCATCCGTTCCGGCCTCGCCGCCGGCGCCCGGCAGCCCCTGCACATCGGGAAGGCCCGCGGATGACCGACAGCACCCGCAAGAGGACGGTCTTCGACCCCGTGGCCGCAGCCCAGCAGATCCTGGAGTACCCACCGGTTCCCGGCCCGTCCCAGGCCCCCTGGCACGGCAGCGCCGTCCAGGAGAGTCTGCTCGACCCCGGGGCCGAGGCCGACACTCCCGACACTCCCGAGGCTCCCGAGGCTCCCGAGGCTCCCGAGGCGCCGCCCCAGGCGCCCGTGCAGCCCTTCCACGGTGACCCGGGAGTGTTGGCAACCCCATCGAGCCCTCAGAGCCCTCAGAGCCCTCAGAGCCCTCAGAGCCCTCAGAGCCCCCCGAGCCCCCCGAGCCCCCCGAGCGCGCCTGCCAAGGCCCCCGCCCGGGCCTCCTCCCGAACGTCGGCCGAGCCGCGGGCGGGCCGTGAGGCAGGCCGTGAAGCGGACCCGCAGGCCAGCCCGCACGGCCTGCTGCCCGACTCCCTCTCCGACCGCGGCAACGCCAAGCTCTTCGTCCACCTCTACGGCCGCGACTACCGCCACGTCCCCGGCATCGGCTGGTACCGCTGGTCCACCCACCGCTGGCAGCTCGACGAGGACGACACGGTCCTGTGGGCCGCCGGCGAGATGGCCGAGAGCATCGCCAACCACGACCCCCGCGGCGTCTACACCAACACCGACCTGCGCCGGCACCGCCGCCGAGCCCTGTCCACCTCCGGCATGAACGCCATGCTGGCCCAGGCCAAGTCCGCCCCCGGCATGGTCCTCAACGCCTCCCTCCTCGACGCCGACGCCTACGCCCTGTGCACCCCCGGCGGCGTCGTCGACCTGCGCACCGGCGCCATCGTCCCGCCCGACCCGAAGGTCCACCACCACTCACGCTCCACCACCCTCGCCCCGGCCCGGATGCGCACCCCCCGCTGGGACCGCTTCCTCACCGACACCTTCGGCGACGACAAGGAAGGCCGACAGACCCGCGACTTCCTCCACCTGCTGCTCGGCTACTCGATCAGCGGCGACGTCGGCGCCCAGGTCATGCCCTTCCTCTACGGCCAGGGCAAGAACGGCAAGTCCGTCCTCCTCGACGTCATGATCCAGCTCCTGGGCGACTACGCCGACGCGGCCCCGCCCGGCTTCCTCATGGCCAAGACCTTCGACGGCCACCCCACCGACCTCGCCGAACTCCACGGCCGGCGCATCATCGTCTGCTCCGAGCTCAAGCCCGGCGACCGCTTCGACGAGGCCCGGGTCAAGCTGCTCACCGGCGGCGACAAGATCAAGGCCCGCCGGATGCGCCAGGACTTCTTCTCCTTCGAGCCCACCCACAAGCTCTGGCTGCTCGGCAACCACCGCCCCGAGGTCGGCACCGGCGGCTTCGCCTTCTGGCGCCGCATGCGCCTGATCCCGTTCGAACGGGTCGTCCCCGAGGAACGCAAGATCGACAACCTGGCCCACGTCCTCGTCGCCGAGGAGGGCCCCGGTATCCTCGCCTGGCTCATCGACGGAGCCCGCCGCTACTTCGCCGGTGAGAAGGACCTCGCCGGCCCCCAGCGCGTCCAGGTCGCCACCACCGCCTACGCGGAGACCGAGGACCACGTCGGTCGCTTCCTCAAGGAGGCCTGCGTCACGGGCGAGGGCATGCGTGCCGAACAGTCTCAGCTCTTCGGCGCCTACACCCGTTGGTGCGGCTTCGAGGGAGCCAATCCCGTTTCCGGGCGTGCCTTCGCCGCACGAGTCCGCGAGACACTGGGTATGACGTCTCCCAAGGAGATGGTCCTGTCCAACAGCCGCAAGTACTACCCGGGCATCGGCCTGATCACCGACGACACAGAGGAGCAGAACGCGTGAGCGCGCTGATCGACCCGGCCGAGCTCGCCCACGAAACCGACCTCGTCTGGCTGGAGGACACCTCCGACCTCGACTACGTCCGTCAGTCGCTGGACCGCCTCACCACCCGCCGCGGCCGCCCCGCCTACCACCGGGACGGCCGGATGGTCGGCTACGCCATCCTCGGACCGGACGCCAAGTCCTCCCGCGCCTCCGGCACCTTCCGCCGCCGCGTCTTCTGGCTGCTCCCCCACGACCGCGACCAGGACCCCGAAGGCCTCTACTCCACCGGCGCCCCCTCCGAGGCCGTCGACCCGCGCACCGTCGCCCCGGGCGTCAAGGGCTACAAGACCGAACGCTCCGAGGGCGGCCCGGCCTCGCCGGCGATGCTCGAACTGGGAATAACGCTTCCCAAGGCCTGAGGGCCTTCGTCCTTCGTCGGGCTTTCTTCAAGGCTTCTGCTGGGCCTCTGTCGGGCCTCTACACGGCGGTGGGGTGCAGTCCGAACCCGGACTGCACCCCACCGCCGTAGTGCGTTGCGTGCCTACCAGCCCTCTCGGTGCGGCTCCCCCGGGAGGACGGCCTGACCTGACAGCAGGCTTTCCAGGAACTGGCCGTGCCCGGCGACGGGCGTGCTGATGGTCCGGGCCTCCAGGGCCCGGGCGGGGATTCGCAGTACCTGGGTCTGCTCGGCTTGCTGGGTTGGGTCGCTTCGGTCGCTTCGGTCGCTCTGGTTGGCCCGGCGGACCTGGCCGACGTGGCTGACCTGGTCGATCTGGCCGACCTGGCGTCCGGAGACCATGACCCCGATGGCATCGGCGAGGTGGGTCAGCGACTGAGGCTGCTCGACCCGGTCCGCGGGGGCGGGGGCCGGCACCCGGGTACGGTCGCCGGCGTCGGGTCCCGCCCCCGTACTGCGCCGATCGACTGCCGTTTCGACCGCCGTTTTGGCCGTCGGTCCGGCCGCTTTGCTCGCCCTGCTCCTCTTGGCCGCTGTTGTCTGCGCTTCGGTCGCTTCAGTCGCTGTTGCCGTCACTGCCGGCGTCGTCGCCCTCGCCCCTGCGCGCGTCGACGCGGACTCCTCGCGCAGGCGACCGACCTCCGCCTCCAGCGCCGCCAGCCGCGCCCGCAGGTCGTCCAGCTCGCCCATCTTCTCCACCGTCCAGAACCCTCCCCGGCCGCCCACGGCCATTGACGTGCGGCTTCAGCCTAACCGGGGGCCCACCCACGCCCGAGACCGTCCACCAGGCCGGCCGTCGGGTCCACCCCTGAGCCCTGCCCTGGGCCCTGTTGACAGGCCCGCCGCTTTCCGCGATCCATGTCATGGATACGACGTCATCGATGCCGCCGCAGCGCACAGCGACTGATGACACAGCGACCGATCACAGCGACCGATGACAGCGACTGATGACAGCGACTGAGAGAGAGGTCCCCTGGTGCGACGAGATTCCGGGCAGCAGACCCGGGTGTTCGTGTCCTACTCCCGCCGGGACTCCCGCTTCGTCTCCTGGCTCGCCGACTGCTTGAAGGAACAGGGCTTCCTCGTCGACTACGACCTGTCGACCGACGACCGACTGGGCGTCGACACGGGCATCTCGGCGGAAGACGCCTGGTGGACCCGCGTCGAAGAGATGATCACCGCAGCGGATGTCGTCGTCTTCGTCGTCTCCCCCGACTCCGCGCGCTCCCGGGTCTGCGAGGAGGAGATCGCCTTCACCCAGGCCATCGGGAAGCGACTGATCCCCGTGCTCTTCCGGCCTGTCGACTACCGGAAGATCCCACCCCGGCTCGCGGCGCTCAACGTGAAGGTCAGCTTCGCCGAAGCGGAAGCGGTCGCCGAGCACGACGCGATCGCTCAGCACGAAGCCGCCTCCCAGCACGAAGCCGCCGCGTTACAGCTACTGATGGACGCCCTCCGGCACGACGTCCGCTGGTACCGAATGGCCACCCAGGTGACCGCCGCGGCCCGGCGCTGGCACACGGCGAGCCGACCCGCCGGCCACCTGCTGCGCGGCAGCGCCCTGCAGGAGGCCGAGGAGTGGGCGGCGCGCAGGCCCGCCGAGGCAGGCCGCCTGCCCGACGTCGTGCTCTCCTTCCTGCGCGCCGGCCGGGAGCAGGAGGAGGAGGTCCGCCTGGTCGCCGAGATCCAACGCGCCAGGCTGGACGAACTGCGCGAGATCGTCGAACCGTACCTGCTTGCGGAGATCAGGCTCAGGGAGCAGCACGAGGCCTCCGTCCATCCGTTCCACCGCGAGGAGTTCCGGCAGATGACCGACTACCTGAGGTCCCTGCTGCGGATCGAGGCCAAGAAGTGGCACCCCCAGCGCGCCGCACACGTCCAGGCGACAGGCGCCCGGGACGGCTACGCCGACATCTACCGCTTCCCCTGCTGCGGCAAGTACGCCCGGGAGTTCGGCGCGCAGCACCCCTCGCAGCTCAGCAGCGAGGGCTGCCGGGACGTCCCCGAAGCCATCCGCGCCCGGCCCCGCCAGGCACCCAGCGACTGGCGCCGCGGCTCCCTCCTCCTCGGCGCCCGGGAGGAAGCGGAACACCCGCGAAACCGGTTGACCGGTGGTGAATGATGAGGCCGTGATCTCCAAGGAACGCGCCGTCGAACTCGTCGAGACCTACCTGGCCAGAGAGCTGCCGACCTGGCGATGGGCAGGGTCTCCCCCCACGCCGGAGATCTACCACCTGGAGGAGCGGACGGTCGGCTGGCTCGTCTTCTGGCGCTCGGCGGAGCAGGCCCGCGCCCGTCACGTCCGCGGAAGCTTCGTCGGCGGCCACTACCTGGTCGACCTGTACGACGGGAGCATCCACTACGTGCCTGCCGTCTGGTTCGAGAACGAGGGCTGGGAGGAGCAGTACCTCCTGGAGGTCAAGGGCATCAGGCTGCCCGACCCACTGGCCGCCGCCGCTCGTGAGCTCGTCCGTTCCGCCGGAGTCGTGGCCGCGATGAACCACGTGCGCAAGCAGGCCCCGAAGCTGACCCTGGCGGACGCGAAGGCCTACGTCGCGGCCGTCCGGGACGGTGCCGAAGCGTCGGAGGAGCTGGCGAGCCTCACCCGGCCGGAGCCGAAATGGCCGCTCCTGCCCATCGAAACGGTGGCCGGCCCGGTCCAGTAGGGGGCGGTTCTCCGGGGTGCCTCGGTCCGGCGACTGTCAGGCCGGCCGACGCGCCCAGTCCGCCAGAACCGCGAAGTCCTCCGCCGTCAGCCCGGCCTTCGGATCGACATGGTGAAGAAGCGCCGGACCACCGTGGTGGGCCTGCACCCAGCTGCGGTCCGCCTCCGTGATGTGGTCGTCCACCCAGGCGAACGGGCGGCCCTGCGCCCAGGCCGTGATCTCCGGCGTCTTCCAGAACACGCCGCCCTCGGGCTCGGGCCGCGGATCGGACCAGGCGATGAACGGCATCGTGGGCAGCCCCAGGAGCGGCGCGAGGAAGGCATCGGCCTCCTCCTCCCACGTCGTCGCCCACACCAGGTCGAACGGCAGCGCGGCGAGCGCGGGCCCGTGCGCCGGATTGAGCCAGACCCGCAGAGCCTTCGGGGCCTTGTGGGGAAGCCCCCATGCAGCGAGCCGACTCCGCTCAGCCGCCTCCCACCGCGGCGTCATCAGCCGGTGCGTCACATAACCCTCGGGCCGCCGGTGCGGCTTCGCCGCATACGGATTCAGCGGCCCGTCCACATCCACCAGCAACACCGGCCGCATCACGCCACCCCCAGAGCTCGTCCCCGTAGGCCCGTACGGTACTGGCCGCTCCACAGCAGGCCCAGCGGATTTCCCTGGGCGCCTCGGATGGCGCTGCCCCCGCTCCAGGGGCTGCCCCGGCCCACTCCCCCACCACCTGCTGCCGCCGCCCCGAGGCTCCGACCCGAGGATTTTCCGCGGAAAATTCCGAGCCTCGGAGAGCAGTAGGACGCTCGGACCCATGGGTCGGAGGGCGGGCGGTACGGCCGCCTGAGACCAGTCCTCGAAGACGGCTTCCACGGGCTCCGGATTTTCCGCGGAAAATCCGAAGCCGATTCGCGGTCACTACGAGGGCGTCGCCGGAGACGAACCGGGGTCACTGCTCGGCGGCATCAGCCGTGCCGCACCCACTCCCCCGGCCGCCGTGGCTCGACACGATTTTCCGCGGAAAATTCCGGAGCCCTTCCTAACCGACTCCCCCACCACCGGCACGTCAGGTCGGAGGCCCCAGGACGCCATGGTCGGTGTCGCTGGGCCCCGCCGGTATCGCCTGGATCGTCAGTGATGGCCCACGGACGACAGCCGGACTGCTGCCGGCACGGCTGTCGGGTCGAGGTGACGGACGGCCTCGGCTATGCGCTCGGATGCTTTCCGTAGTAGGGGCTCACGGTCCTGGCCAGCTTTCGTTGGATCGCCCTCAGGATCCGGAGAGTCGCCTCATCACTGATTCCTGTCGTCGTGGGCCATTCCACGCCCGAGCCGGCGAGGTCGCTGACGAAGACGATCTCCGTGGCCAGAAGGGTCCGCGCCCAATCGACCGGCTTGAGCGGAACATCGTCGCCCAGAGCGTCGCGCAGGACGTGGCACTGATCGCGCAAATTCTCAGCGTCCGCGAACCCCATGCCGATGGCGAGCTGGTCGCTGCACCGCGCCGGCCCGTCCCATTCGCCGAGGGCCCGTCGCAACAAACGGACCTCGCCCTCGCTCAAGAGCTTGCTCGGGCGCACTGCTTGCTCGGACATCTGGCCAGCCTTTCGGTACTCGACCTCGCGCTGGTCGGTCGCGCTACCTTTCGCTGGATATCCTCCAGCAGCTGGGGGAGCAGCTGGGGGAGCCGGAACCGTTGGCTGTACCGGCCGCCGAGTCATCGATTTTCCGCGGAAAATTCTTGACGTACGAGAGGTGAGGGCCGGACCTGCGCCAACCGGGCAGTCGCTGCGACCACGGCAGACCAGCCTGGTGAGTCCAGTTAGACCTCGTCCGGCGCAGTGGCGCCGACCGCCTGCTCCACCGCTCCGTACGCAGCCGTGCCCTCAGACGGCCGGCGGGAAGTGTCACCGTTTCCGGTTCGAGAGTCAGGCCACCGCATTAGCGTCGGGGTCATGGCGGAACACCCGTACGACAAGCTCACGATCGACCGTCCGGACTTCGGCGCAAGCTCCGCCGACATCCGCGGAAGTTCTTTGCGGCAGTCCCGGGGGAACAGAGCTTGGCGAGCTTGGCGCCGGACATCCTGTCCGCCATCGGCAAGGACCACCTCGCGAACCTGGACCTGCATGACCCGGACTGCGTCGTGCCGCCAGGGCCTGGCCATGTCCTGGTTCAGGACCACCGAGTCGGCGCGGACACGGTGGACGCCTTGCACCGCTGATCCCATCGGGGCGCACCGCAGGGTCCCGGATTTTCCGCAGAAAATTCCGCGCCTGGAGAGCCGGTGATCCCTCATTGACTCGGGTCGAACGGAGGCCAGTACGGCCCTGCAGCCATCCCGTGAAGACGACTGCCGGGGGCTCCGAATTTTCCGCAGAAAATTCTCTGCGCGGCGCGCATCGCGGCCACGCCCACAGCCGGACCCGGACCCGGCCCGGCGCTGCGAGGTACGCCAGGTGCCTCGGCTCGCCCCGATACCCGCAGGGTCGGTCGTAGAGATCGCCCGGCGGCGGGCTGTTTCGGTCTTGATAGGCCCGTCTTGATCCGACCTCCTCGCCGGCAAGGACGATCTTCGCCCCGTGTCTTTCTGGACTGAGCCGCAGTGCATGACCGCCCTCAGCACGAGCCCCGCCGATGTCCACCAACAGGTGCCGCTTGCGCCTGCGCACCCCCGTGCCCGCGTCGTAGCTGATTGCTTGCCCGCCTTGGTGGCCACGCACGGACTGGGAGTCCAGCCCAGCGGCCGACGGCTGCGGATCGCGGCCGTCGGCGGCCGGCCACCCGGAACCGCTCCTGCAAGCATCGTGGACCGATCCGGCAGTAGCGGCTTGATCACCGCCCACTGAGCGCCCGTCAACGATGAGGCGCGACTCGGTATCCGCGAAGACCCTGGCGTGAGTGGTTCTGAGGGCGGGTATCCGTCGGATCCGTCGGACCTGACCGACGGACCCTGGGCGCTGCTGGAGCCGTTTGCTCAGGTGTCGTAGCAACCGTTCCAGGGCGCGTTGAAGCCCAGGCCGTCGGGATAGAACTCGGCCCACACACCGTCGCCTTCCTCCTCATCCTCCTCCTCGTCCGCGTCCTCCTCCACGACCAGGCCGAACAGGGATCCCTCGAACCGGACCTCGAAGGGCGCGATCGCGATGTCCTGGTACTGCCGCTCCGGAAGAGTGTCCAGCCATTCGGCAAGCAGCAGCCGGGCCGCGTCGATGGCCTTCTTCTCGCCGTCCGCCGTGGTGCCGGTGAACTGGATGCGCGAGTCCAGGTGCCGACCGGCCCCGTCGAACCGATGGAGCACGGCGCACCAACGCTTCTGGGACTGCCAGTCGTCGCCGCTCCAGCCCTCGGGGAAGGCCGCAGTGACCGAGGCGAAGAACTGGCCGCCCTGCCACCGCCCTATGGTGCTCGTGCGGTAGTCAGGCTCGTGTCTGATGGGGATGACCTCGGGAACGCTCATGGGCGGAACCATAGGCGCTACCTGCGACAGCAGTGGGCCAACGATGCCATCTGCCGTAGGCCGTGAACGAGATCTCAAGCGCCGCTCTCAGGCGCGCTCCGAATTTTCCGCAGAAAATTCTCTGCGCGATCCGCCGCCACTTCCACGGCCGGACCCGGGCCGGGGCCGCGAGGTACGCCGGGTGCCTCGGCCCGCCCCCGACACCCACCAGCCCGTCGTAGGGGGGCTGCATGGGAGTGGCTGCGGACCCGGGCTCTTGTCGTAGGCCCTCGATATGGTCACCCGCATGGGAGCAAGTGGCTGGCTGTACTTCACACCCTTTCAAGCGAGCGAGCAGGCCGCGCTGGACGGTCTGCGTGAGGAGGTCTTCTCGCGCGATGCCGAGTACTACCGGGACGAAGGCGTCGGGACCTTGGGCGCATTGATGGAGAGCGGCTGGCTGGAGGAGGAGGCTGCACACTCGGTGCTCGATGTCGACCGCGTGGTCCGCTGCGACTCCGACACGGAGGAACACGGCGACGTCAGGGTGGTCGAAGGACCGGAGGTCATCGAGCTGTTCGGGACGGCCACGCCCTCGCGGGAGGTCGTCAGGCAGGCCGTCGAACGCGCCGGTGACGGGTGGTTCCCGCCGTTCGGCCGCGGTTCCGGCTGCTGCACGATCGTCCACGGCGACGACGGCCGACCAGCGGAGCTGTGCTTCTGGGGCAGCACCGGCGATTGATCCAGGAACGCCGATCCGCGGCAGCCATCGGTCGCCCGGTCTCCGTGAGCCTGAACTGGGAGCTGGGCACAGGGCAACCTCCGGACCGACCGCACGAGTAGCGTCGGCGCGAATTTTCCGCGGAAAATTCCGGACCCCTGCCCCAGCCGATCCGGCGCGTGGAGTCACCCCCGATCGTGGCTACGAGCCGCGCCCGAGGCGGCGGCAGATCTCACCCGAGGGCCGAGCCAGTCGGGGGATGTCGGCAGGCCTGTTGCCAAACCCCACGTCGGCTGAGCCGTTGGAACCACTCCGCTCGCGAGGGATTGTCAGTGGCATCGGGGATGATCAGCGCCTCACGTCATTGCACACAGGGGCCGTCACATGTCGATCCGCATCGCCAGCCGTCGCCGTTCACCGGCGTCACTGACCGCCGCGTTCCCCGGCGCGGAGATCATCGACGTGACCTCGAAGGCCCCGGATCCGTGGGTCCGGTTGAGCCCGTTCTATCCGCACGGCGGTATCCCGGTCCCCTACAGCGACGGAGTAAGCAGCGAGTCCGTGGAGGGGATCTGGCAGGCCCTCAAGGTCTTCCAGGACTCCGACGTCGACCCCGCGAAGCTCACGGTCACCACGATGGTGGGCCTGAAGCGGACGGTGCGCCGATACGGCCCCGTCCTCGGCCACCGCGCCGGGCTGCACGGCGATCGGCTTCTGCCCTACGAAACGGCCCGACGCCGGATCTACCTGCCGGCTTACCGCTGGATCCTTGAGCATCGTGTCGCTGACCTGGTCGAGCTGCTGCGGAGCAAGGAGGACGTCGTCCTCCTGGACTACACCACCAACGGGGACGTCGCCGATCCATCCAGTCCGCTCTCCCACGCCGCGCTCATCCAACTCCACATCGAGGGCCGCTGGCCGGAGGAGGACGGCACAGCCGCTGCCGACATGGCCGACGGTCAGATGCCTTAAGGGGCCAGGGGAGCGGCCGATCCGTCGATTTTCCGCAGAAAATTCCGGAGGGCCTTCGCCCCAGATCCGACCTGCACACGGGTACCGGCGCGCCCGCCAGTCGAACGCGGGGGAGTGCTCCCGAGAGCCTGTGATGCCTGCCGACAGCCTTGAATTTTCTGCGGAAAATTCCTGCAATGGCTCGCGAGGAGCCGCGGTGCTCGGCGAGCCCGTCCGCATGTGGGTCGGTGGGGGAGTGCCCACGAGGACCCGGTCATGAGCCAGGCTGGGCTCGGGGGTGCTCGGAATTTTCCGCGGAAAATTCCGAGCACCCCGCCAGACCGCGGCGGCCCGACGCACCATCACCCGCCCGGAACGGCTCCGCGGCCTCAGCTTTTGCGACGCCAGAGGTCGCTGGCGAACCTCGACAACGCTTCCTCCAACTCCAGCGGCACCACCTCGATGGGCCCCAGATCCCAGACACACACCCAACCGTCCTGGTCCGTCAGGAACGCGGGCGTCGCCCGGCCGGGCTTCGGACTCACCGCCAGGCAGTACGAAATGCTCAGCCCGGGGGAGTGGCACTTGGCGTGACGCGGACGGATCCGGCGCACCTGCACCGCGGCTGTGTCCTCCCACCGCAGCCGCAACCTGCGGCCCTCGTTCAGCTCGACGGCCTCGGCGCCGATACGCAGCCGCGTCGCCACCGCCCTTAGGGCGAGCGCATCCAGACCGACCACACCGAGCACACCGAACGCCATGGGCCACCGATTCAGCAAGAGCATCCAGGACTGGTGCCAGTCGGCCCGGAGCCCCTCGCGAGGACATCGGTGAGACCACGACTGGTAGGCCCCGCCGACCTGCCGCAGCACGCCCGGCTGACGGGCGTCCTCAAGGAAGCCGAGGACGTCCCACGGCAGACAGGAGCGGACAGCCAGACGCAAACGTGTGGCAGTCCAGCGCCCCCAACGGCTGAGGGCCAGCAGGACGGCGGCCGAGCAGCAGCCGGCGATGACGAGGCTTCCGGCGATGAGCCAAGGTTCGCCGTCGAGCCAGTGGAAGAACGCCAGCGAGGTGACGGCGATGACCGGTGCAACCACGGCGGCCTCGACCAGAGCGATCCTCCGCTCGCCGCGCAGCAGCAGTCTCGCCCTGATCCCCGCGTCGAATTCCGCCGGTCGCGTCAGGAGCACGCCGGAGAACACGGGGAGGACGAAGACACACACCGTCGCCGATCTGCTGCCAGGCACGGCCACGCCGACAGCTGCCGTCGCCATGGCCCCCAGCGCCAGGAGCATGCTGCCCCGGACACCGGCGGACGGCCTCCGACGGCGTTCGCCGAAGCCGCTGAACAGGTGCCTCGTGAGGACCCTCCCGAGCGCGGACGCGATGACGGCCGTGGACGTGACTGCGCTGAGCACCTGGACGCTCCCGAGGACACCGAGTCTGGGCAGAGCGGGCGACGAGCCGAGAACCGCGATCAGCTTTGCGACCGGGAAGCTCGCCAGTACCTGTCCGCGTTCTCGTACGTCCAGCGGCCCCCGTCCCCGGGCAGGTAGGACGGCCACGGCCCCCGGGAGTAGACCGCCGTAATGAGCCCGTCCAGGAGATGGCCCTTGATGTGGGACTCCGTAGGCAGCCGTTCCTCATCGAGCAGCTCCTGAGGATCGGACCCCTTCGTCCCGTACACGGCTGCCGCGAGCCCGTCCATGAGGGGCGCCGAGAGCACCGAGCCGACCGGACCTTGCGACCAACTCCTCCAGCCCGACCCGCTCACTCTGCTCTAGCTCCCACGGGACCGCCAGCGGTGCCCGGTCCCACAGCCCGCGGACATTGGCCTCGTCACGCCACTGATCCAGGACCTGACGAGCCAGCCCGTCCAACACGTCGCTCTCGGCATCGCGGGAAGCAGAGCGCCCACGCCGGCAGGAGCGCGAGGCACCGCCCAGGTAGATGTCACGGATGGTCCCCGCCTGGATCAGGTACTCGGGCGAGCCCTCGTTGTGGTCGTGCACCTCTCCAGTCATCCGGACATGCGGTCAGGCCGGCTTGTGCGGGTGACGGGATTTCACGGACCTGGGGGAGCGCCACCGGCTCGTACCGTCCTGAAATGTCGTTGCACGCCTTCTTGCACCCAAGGCCGAGAACATAAAAGACAAGATAAACGCGCTGAAGACATCGCAGGGGTAGCGGGTTGGGATGGCCGGTCCTTGAGAGTGTCGAACGTTTTCCAGGAGATCGCTCGGGAAAGGTCTAGTCCAACGATCAACCGGACCGATGGGTTCGGACAACTGACAAGGAGTTGACCATGGCTGTTCAAAGGTTGAGGAAGCTGTCCGCGCTGACGCTCGCTGGCGCGGCACTGACCGGGACGATCCTGGTCGCCGGAGCCGGAGCCGGAGCCGGAGCCGGAGCCGGAGCCGGAGCCGGAGCCGGAGCCGGAGCCGGAGCCGGAGCCGGAGCCGGAGCCGGAGGCGCCAGCGCAGCAACCGTCCTCGGCTGCTCCGGCTCGCCGCTGGGCTGTTTGAGCACCGGCGAGGACCACACCGCCACCACGCCCCCACCCGCAGACAACCTCACCGTCCACCACTGACCCGCCCCTCGGTGGCGGCCCGGGCAGAGACCGCCACCTGCGGTTCCCTGCGGGATACGGGGAGGAGCACTCGCCCTGAGGACGCATCGGATGTCAGACCAGCTGCCCCCACGGGCGTGGGATGAGCGTGTGGCTTTGTTCACGAGATCGGGCTCTGGCACAAGTCGTGTGATCACGCTAAGTCAACGACCTGCGGGCACATCGGGGCTGGTACACCGCCCCGGCCCAGACCAGGGCCGGTCCACGGTCCTGGTCTGGGCCGGGGTAGCGCGGCCGGGTACGTCCTAGATCGGGAGTCCGGCCAGAGCGGGGAGGCCGGGGAGTCCGGGACCGCTGAGTGCCTAGGCGTTCGGGAAGGGTGACGGCGACCGCTCCCTGAACGGAAGCCGGCAGGGCTCACGTGCCGAATGCTGCCAGTGCCGGGCGCTTCAGGCCCGCACGGAACTGATCTTGTCGTTCCAGTCGAAGCCCACCTCGGGTCCGTACCGCTCGCTACTGGTGTGGGACGGAGCCGGTCGCAGTGTGCGGAAGTGGCTGCGGACAGTTCCGATTCGGTGCTCGTGACCGCGGTAGTCCGCGTCCTCATAGATCCGCATGGGCCTGCCGGTGTTGTTGACCAGGGAGGAGGCCCGATCGTTCATGCCCTGTCCGAGGTTGGCAACCGCCACCCGAGTGGCGAACATGTTGCCGCCCGTCGGCTTCTCATAGCCGCCCCACTCGTTCGTCGTGTAGTTGAAGTCGGGGTCGGCATACAGGCAGAAGTAGCCCTTCGGGCACGTATCGGGGCCTGCGGCCTCCGCGCCGTTCTTCCAGAAGAAGTCGGGCAACCTCTGCCCATCCGCTGCACTTGCGTGGCCTGCGGGGGCCAGCGCAAGCAGCACCCCGACCGCCACCACGACCCGGCTCATGCGCCTCAGCACAGTGATCCTTCCTTCTGCCATGGAGATCCTCCT
Organism: Streptomyces sp. 1331.2; assembly: GCF_900199205.1. NCBI lineage: Bacteria > Bacillati > Actinomycetota > Actinomycetes > Kitasatosporales > Streptomycetaceae > Streptomyces > Streptomyces sp. 1331.2. The sequence continues at coordinate 100,383 of NZ_OBMJ01000002.1, forward strand.
CGGTCCCAACGCGCAGGCTGACGAATGGTCACGGCGCATAGGTCAGGCCCCACCAGGCCGCCACCGGGTCGCAGTCGAAGATCAACGTTTCACCTGGCGCAGCAGCAGGGTTCGGCCAACCGCTGCGCCGTCAGATTCATGACTCGGCGTGATCACACAAGTTGCGCCGCGGTGGCAGCGCGCTGGTCGGCGCGAGCTGTCAGCTGACTTCGGAAAGGAAGCCCTCTACCTGCGCTGTGAACGCCTGTGGGTCGTCCAGCCACGGGTAGTGGCCGGCGCCCGGCTGGATGGCGAGCTTCGCCTCGGGGAAGAGTGACGCGGCATCGGCGGCGGACTTGGCGGTGGGCCACAGGTCCACCTCGCCCGCGAGGAGCAGCACCGGGCTGGGTAGGGCGCCCAGGCGGCGCCGGAGTTCCTGGCTGTCGGGCGTGTAGTCCTTGTAGTAGTGCTCGCTGACGGGGAGCGAACGCTGGGCGGGGTCGGCGGCGGCGTGGGCGCGGGCGGCGTCGTCCCAGCGGCCGTACATCAGCGGCTCGAAGGCGAATCGGTACGGAGCGGCCTCGGCGAAGGTGTTCGCGGTCTTCATGTGCCGGTGTGCCGTCACGGCCTCCGCGTGCCAGGGCTCGGCCGCGCGGGCGGCGATCACCTCATCCACGCCGGTGTCGGAGGGCAGCCCGACGGCGGCGAACGAGGGGGTGACCAGGGTCAGGCTGGTGAGCCGGTCGGGGTGGGCGGCGGCGTAGAGCATGGCCAGGCTGCCGCCGGCGGAGTGGCCGAGCAGGTCCACGCGGTCCAGGCCGAGGTGGTGGCGCAGCGCCTCGACGTCGGCTACCAGGCGGTCGACTCGGCAGGTGGCCAGGTCGGCGGGCATCGCCGAGCCGCCGGTGCCGCGCGTGTCGGGCAGGATCAGGGTGCGGTGGGCGGACAGGCCGCCCAGGTCGCCGAGGTAGTCGGCTGCGCGGCCGGGGCCGCCGGGGAGGCAGATCAGTGGCGGGCCGTCGCCGAGGGTGCGGAAGGCGAGCGTGGTTCCGTCGTACGAGGTGAAGAAATCCATGGCGGACAGCCTGTGGGCCGGCGGCCGGATCCGGCTATCGTTCAGCCACGGCTAAACGACCAGAGGGCGGGGCGGACATGGCGGTGGAGATCCGGCTCTCGGCGGCCGAGGTGGCACGGGTACGGCTCGCGGTGTCGCCGCTGGCCGAGACGGTGCTCGGAGTGCGGGCGGCGCTCGGTGTCGGCGGGCACGAGGTGCACCTGCCGTGGGTGCGAGGCGCAGCCGGTGCTGGCTGGGGAGTCGGAGTTGCCGTTGCTGCGGACACTGCTCGAAGGCTGCCTGCCGTCGTTCCTGTTTCCGGTGCCGCAGGAGCGCCTGCCGGCGTTCGAGGCCGAGTTGGCGGGCTTGCGGGCGACGGACCCGGCATACGTCGTGGCGGAGTGCGCCGCCGCGCTGGGTGCCCGGGCCGCGAGGCTGCCGGGGCCGACGGTGCTGTTGGAACGGGTCGCCGATGCGCTGACGCGCTGCCACGCCCGACTGGTGGCCCCGCACTGGGGACGGATGCGGGCCGTGCTGGAGGCGGACCTGGGCCGGCGCGCGGTGGCGCTGGTGGACGGCGGAGTGGAGGGGCTCTTCGCCCAGTTGCACGGTGATGTGGTGTGGCGCGAGGGCGAGTTGGTGGTGCACGGGCGCCGCCGCCCGGGTGCGGTGTGGACGGTCGAGGCGGGCGGGCACGGGCTGGTGCTGATGCCGTCCGTCTTCGGCTGGCCGGACGTGATCGGCGACTACTCCCCGCGCACCGCCGCCTCCATCCGCTACCCGGCGTCCGGCGTCGGACTGCTCTGGGAACAGCCCCGCCCGACCTCCGCCGGCCTCACCGCCGTCCTCGGCCGCACCCGCGCCGCACTGCTCGCCGAGCTCGGCGAACCGCTGAGCACCCCCGACCTCGCCGCCCGCCTGGGTGTCACCGGCAGCGCCGTCTCCCAGCACCTCGGCGCCCTGCGCGGTGCGGGGCTGGTGACGACCCACCGCACGGGCCGTAGGGCAGTGCACCTGCGCACCCGGACAGGCACGGCGCTCGTGGCCAAGCCGGTGCGCTGACCGGGGGAGGCGATTCGGATCATCAAACCGGGTACCAACAGCACTGTCCCAGCCTGCGGACCGCACACATCCGCCGCGGTCCGATCGGCCTTGTGACCAGCGCGCCAGAAGCGGATTGGACGGTCACCTCGTTGACCGAGTCGGCTGAGCTGATGGTCGACCGGTAGCAGGACCGCCCAGCGGCGTGACTGCCGGGGCGATTCCGTCTGGTACCCGTGTGAGCGCCGGTGCCGTTCCGAGCGCGACCACGGAACAGAGCCCGGTAGGCCCGCGTCCACAGCCCCCGTGGTCACCTACGCCTTGAGGAGCGCCCCGAGCGCACTGTCCCCGCACCGGTGCATGGCTGACTCCGCGGGCGAGGAAGAGCGGTGCTGGCGTTCGAGGTGGAACGCGATCGACGGCTGACCCCCGCGGGGGCGGGGAGGAGGGTGTCGATGATCTGCTGACGAGTGGACATGGCGGCTGACTCCCGCGGGTGCGGGGAGGAGCCGGTGATGCCGGCCACCGCCGTCACTGACGTCGGCTGACCCCCGCGAGTGCGGGGAGGAGCGCTCGCGCTGCATCGAGGTGTGCCGACCGGTCGGCTGAGCCCCGCGGGTGCGGGGAGGAGTTGCCCTTGCGGATCAGCTGGCCGTGGATGTACGGCTGACCCCCGCGGGTGCGGGGAGGAGGGCGGTCTGCTGGCGCATCAGACCGGGCTCAGCGGCTGACCCCCGCGGGTGCGGGGAGGAGAAGGTGAGCGGGCGGGGCATTTGTGACGAGTACGGCTGACCCCCGCGGGTGCGGGGAGGAGAAGGTGAGCGGGCGGGGCATTTGTGACGAGTACGGCTGACCCCCGCGGGTGCGGGGAGGAGGCGTCGTCGCCGGAGCCGGCCTCGATGCGCAGCGGCTGACCCCCGCGGGGGCGGGGAGGAGGCGGTCCGGCGGCGCTCGCGGCGTGCCCTGAGCGGCTGACCCCCGCGGGTGCGGGGAGGAGCTGCACGGCAAAACGATCTACATCACCGAGTACGGCTGACCCCCGCGGGGGCGGGGAGGAGTCTCAGAAGATGAATGCCATGGCCTGGCCGACCTGCTGACCCCCGCGGGGGCGGGGAGGAGACCAGGGGTGCGGCGCGCTCGCTGTCCGTCTCCGGCTGACCCCCGCGGGGGCGGGGAGGAGGGAGTCGTCATATGGGCGGGGGAGCGCAACGACGGCTGACCCCCGCGGGGGCGGGGAGGAGCCCGAGACGTGGCGAAGGCTCTTCTCGTGAAGCGGCTGACCCCCGCGGGGGCGGGGAGGAGGCAGAGGCTCAACGCCTGTTCGTGATCGTCAACGGCTGACCCCCGCGGGGGCGGGGAGGAGCTGAACGAACCTCGGGCGGCGTAGCCGATAGGCGGCTGACCCCCGCGGGGGCGGGGAGGAGGCCGCCGAAGCGTGGGCCCGTGCCACCGTCGCGGCTGACCCCCGCGGGTGCGGGGAGGAGGCCGAAGACCGGTGGGTAGACGTCCTGGTCGACGGCTGACCCCCGCGGGTGCGGGGAGGAGGCTTCGTGACCTGCGTCGCAGCGAGGGGTTTGCCGCTTCTTGACCATGCTGCTGATGCCGAATGCATCGGCTGATGCGCTGCTCGGTGTCGAGGTGTCAAGGAACAACTCACATGATGCCATTGTTCGCCCGGTGCCCGGCTCCGTAACTCCGGGAGCGTGGACGGCTGCTGGGTGCGCGTGGGGGCAAGCCGTCTCGACGTGGCTTGGTGCTCAAAGGGTCTAACTTACGGGGTGGTTCGACCTGGTCGAAGGTGCCGGAATCGTTACACGAACTACCCCAGCGTGCCCTCGGGTGCCGTTGACCTGGGGCGATGTGCAGAGGTCCCAGCAGCTGAGCTCTGTCACGCCGTCGGTCCTGATTCTGCGGCCACCAGATTTGTCAGTGGTAGCTGATAGATCTTCAGACATGACTGACAGCAAGCCCGTTGGCGACATCGGACCCGCGGACCCGGATCCCCGTATGTGGGGAAAGAGTGCCGGCCTGCCCGGTCCGTATCCCGTGATCTGTCACCTCCTCGACACAGCCGCCGTCGCGGGCGCCGTGTGGGACGCGGTGCTGGGCGAGCGCGTGAGGGCGCGGATTGCTGGGGTCGTGGGCGGTACGGAGGGGGAGGCCCGGGAGGTGGTGATGCTGTGGGCCGGGCTGCATGACGTCGGGAAGGTCTCGATGCACTTCCAGCAGCAGGTCGCCGAGGAGTTCGCGAAGCTGGTGGGGGAGCCGGCGTACGCGGAGGACAATCCGGCGGCGAGGCGCAGCGGGTACCTGAGGCACGAGACGGCGACGCACTGGGGGCTGGTGGAGTTCTTCAAGCAGTGCGGCTATCCGCTCCGGAGGCCGCCCAGGAGCTCGCCGGCCCATCAGATCGCTCAGTTGCTTGGCGGGCACCACGGCTGCTTCGCCCCGGTGTTGCAGGTGCAGCACATCAACGACCCCACCGGCTACCAGCCCGGTCTCGGTACTGCCGCGGGCTGGCGGGAACAGCGGCTCGCCCATGCGCACGCGGTTCGTCGGACGGTCGGGGCCGGGCGGGCGTTGGAGTCCGTGCTGCCCGGTGAGCTGGCGGTGGTGGTCGCGGGGCTGGTCGTGGTGGCCGACTGGCTGGCCAGCCAGGTGGACGTCATCGAGCCGCGGATGCCGGGGGAGGACTGGAAGTCGGGGGACGCGGAGCTCGCCGAGCACTTCCGGGTGGCCGCCGAGGCCGCGCCGGGGTGGGTGCGGGAGGCTGGTCTCGGGCGTGCCTCGTTCCCGGACAGGGAGTTCTCCCGACAGTTCCCGTTCGCCCCGAACAAGTTGCAGGCCGATGTCGCCGCGCATCTGCCGGGTGTGCTGGAGGGGCCCGGGCTGCTGTTGGTCACCGCCCCGACCGGGGACGGCAAGACCGAGACGGCACTGCACGCGGCGTCCCTGATGGCGCGCGCCTCCGGTGCCTCCGGGGTCTACTTCGCGCTGCCGACGATGGCTACGGCGGACGCGATGTTCACCCGGGTTCGCGCGTTCGCGGAGCGGAACGTCGAGGGCGACCGTGCGCTCACCCTGCTGCACAGCATGGCCTGGCTCAGCCCGGACTACGCCCCCGGCGAGGGCGCGACGGACGGGACGGCCGTCCTTGCGGACACCGAGGCCGGCCGGTGGCTGCGCACCGGGCGGCGCGGCCTGCTCGCGCCGCTCGCCAACGGGACCATCGACCAGGCGCTCACCGGGGTACTGCCGGTCCGCTACGGCTTCCTGCGGCTGTTCGGCCTCTCGAACAAGGTGCTGGTGGTGGACGAGGCGCACTCCTACGGCCCGTGGATGCACAGCCTGCTGGTGCGGATGCTGGAGTGGCTCGGCGCGTTCGGTGCCCCGGTCGTGCTGCTGTCGGCGACGCTGACGGGCAAGGCGGCGTCGTCGCTCGTGGACGCGTACCGGCGCGGTGCGGGCTTCCTCGAACCCACCGCCGTGGAGCCCTGCTACCCGGGCTGGCTCTTCGTGGACGCGGCGGGCGGAGCGGTGTCGGAGCCGCGCGAGGTCGGCAGCAGCCGGGCCCGTACCCTGCGCGTGGAGACCCGCCAGGTGCACTGGGACGTCCGGGGCCAGGAAGCCGCCGAGAAGCCAGTTGGGAAGCAGGTCGGGAAGCCAGTCGGGAAGCAGGGGCGCCGGGAAGCCCTGCACGAGATCCTCGCGCCGGTCACGACCGAGGGCGGCTGCGTCCTCGTCTGCTGCACCACGGTGGACGAGGCCCAGCGCACGTACCGCTACCTGGAATCGCTCCTGCCCGAACTCGCCGCGCGCGAGGGCGGCCTGCGGCTGCTCCACTCCCGTTTTCCCGCCCACGAGCGGCAGCGCATCACCACTGAGTGCGAGACCGCCTACGGGAAGCCGGTGGACGACACCGCGGCGGCGACTCCGCGCGCGGGTTCGATCCTGGTGGCCACCCAGATCGTCGAGCAGTCCCTCGACCTCGACTTCGACCTGATCGTCTCGGACCTCGCCCCGCTGGCGCAGCTCCTGCAGCGGGCCGGCCGCGGCAAGCGCCACGAGCGCCCCAACCGCCCCGCCTGGACCGGCCGGGTCACCGAGCCGCACATGATCGTGCTGGAACCGCTCGACGACAAGGGCCGCGTGGCCGCGCCCCGCTCCTGGGGCACCGTCTACGACGCCTCCCTGCTGCGCCGTACCAGCCTCCTGCTCGGGAAGCAGTCCCGCGGTGCGATCGAGGTCCCGGGGGACGTCCAGCGGCTCGTGGACGAGGTCTACGCCGACGACTTCGGAGCCGACCTGGCGAAGGCCGCCGCGGAGGAGCTCGACCGGTTGGATGCCGAGCGGATCGCCTCGGACGTGGCCGAGGGACAGCTGGCGAAGATCACCGGCATCGACCCGCCGTATGACGTGCTCGACGACCTGAGCCCGATCAGCGGGCGCGGCTTCGCCGTTCCGGACGATCTGTTGACCACCCGCCTCGGGGCGGACAGCGGCCGTGCCGTGTGCGTCTTCGAACGGGAGGACGGGTGGAGCCTCGCCCCCGACCGTGCCCTGCCGCTGCCCAAGGCCGCCGCCTTGAGCCGCGAGGACATCGCGCTGATCATGCGGCACACCGTGCCGCTGCCCGGCCGCTGGCTCGCCGGACGCACCGACGAGAACGCCGTGCCGAAGACCTGGAACGACCGGCCCCTGCTCGCCGACCTGGCGCTGCTGTGCATGCGCCGCGACGGTGACCAGTGGACGGGCCGACTGGGGGAGCGGCAACTCATGTACTCGAAGGTGGGAATTTCGGAGAACTGATGCTTTAAGTACCGTACTTGACGCTACGTTGGATGCGCCGACCCCGGACGGATTGTTGCCCGCCCGGGACCAGCGAGACCCCCGCTTGCGCGGGGACAGGACTGCCGACGCGGCTGCTTCGCTAAGTGCCGTACGGCTCACCCCCGCTCGTTCGCGGGGACGCGCAGAGCCTACCCACCCCGTGATCACCCGCACCCGAACTCACACCCGTACCCGCCTCGCCGGAGGCCGCATGTCACCCGCACTGCCCGTACCGCCCGCAGCGCCCACACCACCTGCCTACAACCTCTTCGACGAGCCATGGATCCCCGTCCGGTGGATCCCTCCCGAGGAGGAGAGCAGCGACCTCCACAGCGACGGCTACCCGCCCGAGGTCGGCCTGCGCGAACTCCTGCTGCGCGCACACGAGATCGAACAGATCGCGATCGCCATCCCGCCGGCACTCTCTGCGCTGTACCGCGTCCTGTACGCGGTCACCGCCCGCATGACGGGGCTCGACGAGGCCGGTCCCGGCCGTTGGTCGGATCGCCGTTTCGACCTGGTCGACCAGGGGTGTTTCGACCCGGACCAGGTCGCAGCGTTCGTCGAGCGCAGCCACCACCGGTTCGACCTGTTCGACCCTGAGCGCCCCTTCCTCCAGGACCCGAGGCTGGCCGCCCAGTGCGACCCCGCCAACACCGCCGGCGTCGACAAGCTCGTCACCACCCGGCCCTCGGGCAACAACCACTCCTGGTTCACCCACGTCAACAGCACCGCCCCCGAGCTGCCCACCCCCGGCCAGGCCGTGCTGCACCTGCTGGTCTGGCACTACTACGGCCCCTCCGGCCGATGCTCCAGCCGGACGGTCGGCAGCACCAAGGAAGCCGGCAGCAAGGCGGGCCCGCTGCGCAGCACGCTGTCCTACCACCCCGAAGGCGCGAGCCTCTTCCAGACCCTGCTGGCCGGACTGCCCGAGCCCGGCCGGGAGGTCAGCAGCAAGACTGACCTCTGCCCGTGGGAACGCGAGGAGCTACCCGACCCGGTGGCTGCCCCGCCGCCGTTGAAAGGGCCGTGCTCCGCACTCACGGCCCGCTCCCAGCACGCACTGCTGCTCGTGCCCGACGCCACCGGCGGTCACGTCAAGGACGCGTTCATCACCTGGGCGAACCAGTTCAAGATCTCCCGCGAGGGCGACCCGTACGTGATCTGGCAGACCAGCAAGGAGGGCAACCTCTATCCGCGCCCCGCCGACTCGCACCGGGCACTCTGGCGCGACCTGGACGCACTGCTGTTGAAGGACCCTGCCGGAAGTGCGAAGCCGCAGCGTCCCACCGTCTTCGCCACCGCACCCGAGGTCTCGGAGGAACTGCGCGTCCACGCGCTCGGCTTCGAGCAAGACGGCCAGGCCAAGGATGTCCAGTTCGTCGACGCCATGACCCCACCCGTGCTCGGCCTCGTGGAAGGGGAGGAGGGAGCGTCGGTCGCCGTCGAGATCGGACGCCTGCGCGTCTTGGGGGAGAGGTACGGCAACCGGCTCGACCGGGCCGTCAAGCGGGCCTGGGCGGCCTTCACCGACGCTCCCAAGATCCGCGACTGCACCTGGGCCGTCGACGCCGCGGCCCGCTACTGGCCCGCCGCCGAGGCCGAGTTCTGGAAACGCCTCGACGACCGTGACTTCGACGGTGCCGCCGCGGCGTTCCGCGTCCTCGCCGAACAGGCCTACGACACCGTCACCTACGGCGCCCTGGGCACCATGCGCGGAGCCAAGGCCTGCACCACCGCCCGCATCGAGCTGTACGGCGGCCCGGTGAAGAGCCCCGCCAAGACCGGCGGCACCGGGAGCCGCACCATCAGCACGGAGGACAAGTGAGCACCACGACCGCCATCCCAGGGCCCGCCAAGGCGGCCGACGACGCGGTCCGCCCGTCGAAGGAATCCGTCCTGGAGCCCAAGCTGATCCCTTCGCTGGGACGGGCACGCGCCTTCACCGCCAGGATCGACCAGCGCAGCCATGACGACCCCGGTGTACGCGCCGCCCTGCGCCGCGGGGTGGGAAAGGACCTGGACGCCGTGCCGTTCATGCACCGCTTCGTGGCGTCCTGGCTCACCGACGACCAGACCCGCAGCCGCGACATCCAGCGCGCCTTCTACACCGTCGCCTCGCTGATCGCCGCGCAGCGCCGCGACCAGTACGCCGCCGCGAAGGCCGCGACGGCGAAGAAGGAGCAGCAGCCGAAGGACGAGGCCGAGCAGCCACCAACGGACGCACAGCCGGAAGGAACGGAGGCCACGGAACCCCCCACCGCCAAGCGCGTCCCCCCGCGCAGCCTCGGCCACGCCTTCGCCGACGGCGTCCTCAAGGGAGGCCAGGGGGGCGGCCTGCGCGAGGCCTCCGCCGAGACCCGCCTCAACCTGCTGACGCGCCAGAGCGTCGACGGCCTGCACCGCCACCTGCCCGGCGCCGTCCGTCAACTGCGTGGCTGCGACGTGGAGATCGACTGGGCGCAGCTGCTCATCGACCTCTGCCACTGGCGGCGCCGCTCCGGCACGGTCAAGCGGATCTGGCTGCAGGACTACCACCGGACCCTGCAGAAGGACGGCGAGCGCCGGGCCCGCGAGAACGACGACGACCAGGCCGACGCCGACGGCACCGACGGCACCGACAGCCCCAGCCCCGAGGCCTGACCAAGCCCTACCGACCTCACCCACCCGCCCACATCACCCCCAGGAGCAGAGCATGCCCGCCCCCGACCGCACCACCGCCCGCTTCCTCGACATCCACGTCGTCCAGAGCATCCCGTTCGCCAACCTCAACCGCGACGACAACAACTCGGTCAAGACCGTCCGTTACGGCGACACCGAGCGCACCCGCGTCAGCAGCCAGTCCTGGAAGCGCGCCGTCCGCGAGTACTTCCAGGCCAGCTTCGGCGAACAGGCCCTGCGCACCCGCCGCATCGGCGCCCGCGTGACCCGCCTCCTCCAGGAGGAGCACGGCTGGCCCACCGAGCTCGCCCAGCGCGCCGGCCAGCACGTGGCCGCCGGCAGCAGCATCAAGTTCGAGACGGCCAAGGACTCGCCCGTCATCACCACCAACGCCATGGTCTACGTGCCGGAGACCGCCGTCGCCGAGCTGGCCGCCCTCGCCGCCGCGCACCGCGCCGAGCTCGAAGCCGCGAAGGACATCAAGAAGGCCAGTGACAAGAGCGTCCTGCCCAAGGAGGCCGTGGACGCGATCCTGCGCAGCCGCAACGGCGTCATCAACCTCTTCGGCCGGATGCTCGCCGAGGTCGACGACGCCGGCGTGGACGGCGCCGTGCAGGTCGCCCACGCCCTGACCACCCACGGCACCGACGTCGAATTGGACTACTTTTCCGCGGTCGATGACGTCACCTCCGCCTGGGGCGACACCACCGGCAGTGCCCACATGGGGCACGCCGAGTTCAGCGCCGGCGTCTTCTACCGCTACGCCACCGTCGACCTCGCCGACCTCGCGGCCAACCTCGGCGGTGACCGCGATGCCGCCCGCGAACTCGCCGCCGGTTTCGCCGAGGCGTTCATCCTCTCCCTCCCGCGCGCCAAGAAGACCGCCACCGCCCCGCACACCATCCCCGACCTCGTCCACATCGCCGTCCGCAGCGACCGCCCGCTCTCCTACGCCGCCGCCTTCGAACAGCCCGTCGCCTCCCACGAAACCGGCGGCTACGGCCCGGCCTCCCGCGTCGCCCTCGCCCGCTACGCGACCGCCGCCAACAAGCTCCTCGGCCGGCGCGGCACGGTCGCCGCCGCCTGGGCCAGCGTCGAGGACAAGGACCTCGACGGCCTGGGCACCCGCGTCGACTCCTTCCCCGAGCTCATCGACGCCGCCTTCACCACGGCCCCCGTCAACGCGCCCACCGCCCCCGGCACGACCGCCCCCGCCGGGGCCGGCGTATGAGCCCCGCCACCCTCGACACCCGGGGACTGCTGTTGCACCTGGCCGCACCGCTGCAGTCCTGGGGCGAGACCGGCCAGTTCAACGAACGCGACACCGCGCCCTTCCCCACCCGCTCCGGCGTCATCGGCCTACTCGCCGCGGCCCTCGGCAGGAAGCGGGGCGACGACATCGGCGACCTCGCCCGTCTCTCGCTGACCGTCCGCACCGACCGCCCGGGCACGATCCTGCGCGACCTGCACACCGTCGGCGGAGGCCTGCCCGCCGCTCGTACGGTCACCACCGCTGAGGGGAAGAAGCGCACCGGCGCCACCGCCACCCTGCTGTCGCACCGCTACTACCTCGCCGACGCCGCCTTCACCGCCGTCGTCACCATCGCGGACCCCGCGGACCCCGAGGACCTCGACAGGTGGGCGGAAGCCCTGCGCAATCCGCACTGGCCCCCGTACCTGGGGCGCCGCTCCTGCCCGCCCGAAGGCCCGCTGCTGCTCGGCCTGGTCGACGACCCCCTGCACCACCTGGTCCACCTGCCGATCGCCCGACGGGCCCGCGCCGGCACGAGGACCGTCGACGTCCTCTTCCACAGCGACCAGCCACTCGACCGCCTCGGCGACCACCCCCAGCCCGGGGACCGCCCCCGAGCCGGGGAGGACGACGGCAGCACCCCCGCGGGAGAAGTCACCGACGACCCCCTCACCTTCCACCCCCGCCGGCGGGCCTACCGCGCCCGCCCCCGCTACCAGCGCACCCTCACCCTGCCCGCCGACCGCTGCCGAGGCCTCGCCGCCGGCTACCTCACGGCCCTCGGCGACTACCTCGACCGGCACACCACCCACCCCGGCCGCCCCTCTCACCCCACCCGCCCCGAAAGCGTCCCCGCATGACCCTGTGGCTGACCCGCATCGTCCCCGACCCGCGCAGCCGCGACGCCCGCCGCGACAGCGCCGGCGCCGTCGACCTGCACCACCGCGTGATGTCGCTGTTCCCCGACCACGTCGCCGACGACGAACCGCGCCGCCGCCTCGGGGTCCTCTTCCGCAGCGAGTCCACCCCCGCCGGTGACCAGATCCTCCTGCAGAGCGCCCGAGAGCCCGACCTCGACCGCCTCCCCGCCGGGTACGGCCGGGCCGCGACCAAACCGCTCACCCCGCTCCTCGAAGCCCTCCGCCCCGGCCTGCACATCCGCTACCGCATCGCCGCCAACCCCATCCGCCGACCGGGCCGGGCCACCCGCGAGCTCTACCGGCTCAAGGCCGTCGTCCCCCTCCAGGGTGCCGCCGCCGACGACTGGTGGGCCCGCCAGGCGCAGTCCTCCGGACTGGACCTCGGCACCGTCCACTCCAGCCCGCTCGAAGCCGCCAGGGGCAACCGGCGCAGCGACCAGCGGCCCGTCAAGCACGATCGCGTCCTCTTCGAGGGCACCGCCGTCATCACCGACGCCGACCTCCTGCGCACCCGCGTCACCGATGGCATCGGCAAGGGCAAGGCCTACGGCTGCGGCCTCCTCAGCATCGCCCCGCACCGGGGGCCCCAGTGACTGCCCGCCGCTCCGGCCCCGGAGCCGGCCGCCCCGACCAGGGCGCGGCCCGCCGCAAACTGGCCGCCCCCACCGTGGCCATGCTGCCCCGGGTCGCCGACTCCCTCTCCTTCCTCTACCTCGACATCGTCCGCATCGTCCAGGACGACACCGGCGTCTGCGCAGAAGTCACCAGTCCCCACCGCGGCACTGAGACCGTCTACCTGCCCACCGCCGCCCTCAGTTGCGTCCTCCTCGGCCCCGGCACCTCCATCACCGCCCGGGCCCTCTCCACCCTCGCCCGCCACGGCACCACCGTCGTCATCGCCGGATCCGGCGGCGTCCGCTGCTACGCCGCCACCGTCCCCGAATCCCTCAGCACCGTCTGGCTGGAACGCCAGGCCCGCGCCTGGGCCGACGACAGCACCCGCCTGGCCGTCGCCACCGCCATGTACGAGCAGCGCTTCGGCCGCGGCACCGTCTCGGCCGGCAGCAGCCTCAACAAGCTCCGCGGCCTGGAAGGCCAACGGGTCAAGGCCCACTACCGCCTCCTCGCCCAGCAGCACCGCATCGGCCGCTTCCGCCGCGACTACGACCCGAATTCGTGGGAGCAGCAGGACCCGGTCAACCTCGCCCTCTCCTCCGCCAACACCTGCCTTTACGGCATCGTCCACGCGGCCGTCCTCGCCCTCGGCTGCTCACCCGCCCTCGGCTTCGTGCACAACGGCAACCAGCAGGCCTTCGTCTACGACGTCGCCGACCTCTACAAGGCCGAACTCACCATCCCGCTCGCCTTCTCCCTCCACGCCTCCCCCCAACCGGAAGCCGACGCCCGCCGCGGCTTCCGCGACGGCCTGCGCCTGTTCCGCCTCCTCCCGCGCATCGTCACCGACATCCAACGCCTCCTCGCCCCGGACCAGGACATCGCCTTCCCCGACCCGGAAGAACAACTCGTCGACCTCTGGGACCCGGTCTCCGGCCCGATCCCCGGCGGCGTCAACTACGCCGGGGAGGAACTGCTGTGACGTCCCACCCGGTCAGGGAGCACCCGTGGCAACCATGACCGTCCTCTCCGCCTCCGCCGTCCCCGACCACGTCCGCGGCGCCCTCACCCGCTGGCTCATCGAGGTCACACCCCAGCTCTACGTCGGCACCATCTCCGCCAAGGTCCGCGAAGAGCTCTGGCAAGCCGTCACCGGCTGCATCGGCCCCGGCGTCGCAGTCCTCGTCCACACCGCAGCCAACGAACAGGGCTTCGAACTCCGAACAGCCGGCGAACAACGCCGCAAACCCCTCGACTTCGACGGCCTGACCCTGGTCGCCATGGCAAGTCTCCAGCCCGCGGCCGATCAGGACCTGGCTCGCGAATAGAACCCACGCAGGCCAGGACCCACCCATCGTGCATCGTGGAGGCCACGCTTGAGGCGAGGACCGTAGGAAGTCCCTTCGGAGCAAGGCTCAGGGCGATCCCTCGACAAGGTACAAGCGCGGGGACCTCGTGCTCCCCGCGCCAGTGGGACAACTGGTGCTGGTTGATAGGTGCTGCTGGCGAGGTCAGATAGGCGGTGGAATCAACTGACAGATCACGACCAGTTTTAGGCGCGGGACGATGTAGTAGGTGAGAATCCCGCCTGCGACGTTGAGGTGGCACATTGGCTCACCACAGCCCTGGTAGGACGACCCGGTGGGATGGCGTTCTTCTGCAGATCGAACGAGCTCATCGGCCTTGAGTTCGGTCTCGACAAGGAACTTGGGGGGGGGAGGTTATCGGTGACTACCTCCCTGCTGGGGAGGAAGTCCCATCCCCAGGTCACCTGGTCACCGCCATGAGAAGTACCTGTCCGTGATTGCCGTCGGAAGGAGACCCATGAACGCGAACACGGGCTGGGCGGGAGTCCGGGAGCGCGTCGTTGCGGTGGAGGCGGCCGAGCGGCGGGCCTGTGGCCTGGGGCCGTCCGGGCGTCCGGCGTTCGAGCCGGTTCTGACCGGCGGTGAGATCGCTGAGGCTGAGGCGCAGTTCGGTGTTGCGCTTCCCGAGGAGTACCGCACGTTCCTGACGGAGGTCGGGGTGGGCGGGCCTGGACCGGCGCTTAGGCTCACCTCGCTGCGTCGGGTCGACGGGCGGTGGGGATGGGTTTGGGACGACGACGAGGACCATCCCTGGCGGCTGGACGCCGGCGGGCCGTTCGTCGAGACGGAGGGGTGGCCCGAGTGGCAGCAAGCGACCCTGCGCGCGGCCGGGTATGAGCCCACTGTCCGGGACGAGGACAACGACTACTTGGACGACTGTCGCAAGGTGTTCGGCGACGCCGGGGACGAAGTCTGGCACCTGCACCGCGGGCGGGGGGCGATCCACGTCGGGGACAGTGGTTGCGGGGTGACCGGCTGGCTGATCGCCGTCGGTCCGCGCCGTGGTGAAATCCGGGAGCGGGACTGTGGGGTCAACCCGCCGTTCGAACCGTGCGTCGATGCAGATGGCAGGTTCCACACCTTCCGTACCTGGTACCTCGCATGGCTCGAACGACGCGAGAGGGCGGTTCGGTGACCATGGGATTGACGCCACCGGCCGCCTCGGGGGCACGGCGCGGCCCTGTTCGGGTCGACTGCTCGTAGCGCTCGACGTGGGCTTCGAGGCGGGTGTCCCGTCCTACCGGGCGGGGCGGGCGGCGGCGAGGAGGTCGTGGAGGAGGGGGAGCAGGTCCTCGGGGGTGGCCTCGGTGAGTTCGTCGAACGCGCCGCCGGCGCGGGCCAGGACGATTCCGGCGAAGGCGGCCGTCGCCAGTTCGGCGCGCAGCCGGGGCCGGTCGGCCTGTTCGGCGGTGAAGCGGTCGTGGAGCGGTTGCACCAGGCGCTCGTGGAGGAATGAGCGGGCGGCCTGCTGCACCTCGGTGTTGTCGCCGGGCAGGACCGCGGCCTGGAAGCTCGGGCCGGGGCCGCGCTGGGCGAGGCGCTCCAGCAGGGTGCGCAGGCGGTCCTCCTCCAGGAGGTCGGCCGGTGCGGTGTCGCCCAGCTCCAGCCGGACGGTGGCCAGGTAGAGCTGCGTCTTGCCGCCGAAGTACCGGGCGATCAGGGCCGGGTCGACGCCGGCCCGTTCGCCGATCTCCCGGATGGTGGTGCGGTCGAATCCGCGCTCGGCGAAGAGTTCCGTCGCTGCCCGGATCAGGAGTTCCCGGCTGCGGGCCGCGTCCCGGCGCCGGGGTGCGGGGGACGGCTCCGGACGGCTGCCGCCCTCGGGGGCGGATCCGCCGGCCTCGGGGGTCGTGTCGGTCACCGTTCGGTCCCGGCGCGTAGGACGGGTGCCGTGCTCTCGCCGGCGACCACCTCGTCGATGTCCTCTGCCACGATCAACCCCTCGTCCACGCGCGCACCCCTCCGGAGGGCGGTCGCGGCACCGAGCCGCGGCAGGACGATCGTAGCCAGGCCGATCACCACCCACACCGCGCAGCCGATCAGGGCCGCGTCCCGGTAGCCGCTGTCGGTGGGCAGCCGGCGTCCCGGTTCGGTGTGCGCCTGGAGCAGGGCGCCGCACAGCGCGCTGCCGCTGGAGTAGCCGATGTAGCGCAGCACCTGGTTGAAGCTGACCGCGCTGCCGACCTCGTGGGCGGGCACCGCATCGACGATCAGTCCGGGCATCACGGCGAAGGTGCAGCCGACGCCGAGTCCGGCGACGGCCATCACCACCAGGAGTTCCCAGAGGTGGTCGCGGGCGGACAGGAAGAGCAGCATCGAGGCCAGCGAGACGGTGCAGCCCAGCGGGAGCACCACGGCGGAGGAGGTGCGCCGGGCGAGGCCGGGGACCACCTTGCTGGACAGCAGGCTGGCCGCCGAGAACGGCACCAGGACGAGGCCGGCCACCACGACCGAGGCACCGAGCCCGTAGCCGGTGCCGGTCGGGGTCTGGACGTAGCGGATCACCAGGGACATCAGCAGGTACATCCCGACGCCCGCGACCAGGCCGGCCACGTCCGCGGTCAGGACGACGGGGTTGCGCAGCGAGCGCAGGTCGACCAGAGGGTGGGTGGTGCGCAGCTCGTGCCACACCCAGCCGACCAGCAGCACCAGGGAGAGGGCCGCCACCGTGCACAGCATGGCGCTGCCCCAGCCCCAGGTCTCGCCCTCGCTCAGCACCAGCAGCAGTCCGACCAGGGCCAGGCCGAGCAGTACCGCGCCCGGCGCGTCCAGCGGGCGCCGCTCGCGGTCCGTGGTCGGGGGCAGGACCAAGGAGGCCAGGACCAGCGCCAGGGCGCTGATCACGGCGCCGAACCAGAAGCCCGCGTGGATGCCGAAGGACTCGGCGATCAGGCCGGTGATCGGGTAGCCGAGGCCGACGCCGGCGACGGTGGTGACGGACAGGAGTGCGACCGTCGAGCGGGAGGCCGCGGGGGGAAGGCTGTCCCGTGCGGTGGCGATGGCGAGCGGGGTCAGTCCGAGTCCGACGCCTTGCAGTGCGCGCCCCGTGACCAGCCAGCCGAAGCCGAGTGGCAGCGCGGCCAGCACGCTGCCGAGCACGACCACCGCGGCGGCGGCGAGGGTGACGGTACGGCGGTGCGGTCCGTCGCCCAGGCGGCCGAGCACCGGGGTGGCGACCGCTCCGACCAGCATGGTGATGGTCAGGGACCACTGGGCCTCGGAGAGTGGGACGTGGTCGACGGCCGCGATGGTGGGGATCATCGGCGCACCGAGACTGCTGATCACCGCCACCACTGCACTGAGGAACGCCAGGACGGGCACCAGCGCCCGCTCACGTCGCGTCGGCAGCGGTTCCATGGACGTGTGCTCCTCGGTGTCATCATGTGATGTCATCGTTCGATGTCATCACATGATGACATAGCCGGGCCGCGGTGCCGAGACCCGCATCAACGGGGTGGGTGCACAAGCGGAGCCCGCCCGGTCGGGGTGATCGGGCGGGCTCCGGGTGTGGCGGGCGGGGTGCGGGACGGGGTTACGGCGTCGGGCTACCGGGCGGACATCCGCAGGGCGCCGTCCATCCGGATGGTCTCGCCGTTGAGGTAGTCGTGCTCGGCGATCATGGTGACCAGGCGGGCGTACTCGGCGGGCTGGGCGAGCCGCTGGGGGAAGGTGACGCCGGCGGCGAGGCCGGCGCGGACCTCGTCGCCGAAGCCGGCCATCATCGGGGTGTCCACGATGCCGGGGGCGATGGTGACCACCCGGATCCCGTACTGGGCGAGGTCACGGGCGGCGGTGATGGTCATGCCGGCCACGCCCGCCTTGGAGGCCGCGTAGGCGATCTGGCCGACCTGGCCCTCGAAGGCGGCGATTGACGCGGTGTTGACGACGAGGCCGCGCTGGCCGTGGGCGTCCGGCTCGTGGCGGGCGATCGCCTCGGCGGCCAGGCGCATCACGTTGAAGGTGCCGAGCAGGTTGACGTTCAGCACGGTGCGGAAGAGGTCCAGGTCGTGCGGGCCCTTGCGGCCCAGGACGCGGGCCGAGGGGGCGATGCCGGCGCAGTTGACCGCGAGGCGCAGCTCGGCGCCGTCGGCGTCGATCCGGGCCAGGGCCTCGCGGACCGGCTCCTCCTCGGTGACGTCGGCGGCCAGCAGGGTGACCCCGTCCGGCTGCGGGCCGGCGGCGGCGACGGCCTTGTCCAGGTCCAGGCCGTAGACGGTGGCGCCGCGCGCGGCGAGGGCGGCGGCGGTGGCCGCACCCAGGCCGGAGGCGGCACCGGTGACCAGGGCGGCGGAACCGTTGATGTCCATGGAGAACTCCTCGTGGTGGCGGAAGCGGAAGCGGGGCGGGAAGAAACGGCAGTGGCAGCGGCAGGTCAGGGGGTGAGCCCGCGGCTGATCACGAGCCGCTGGATCTGGTTGGTCCCCTCGAAGATCTGCATGATCTTCGCCTCGCGCATGTAGCGCTCGACCGGGAAGTCGCGGGTGTAGCCGTAGCCGCCGAGCACCTGTACGGCGTCGGTGGCGACCTTCATGGCGGCGTCGGTGGCGACCAGCTTGGCGACGCTGGCCTGCCGGCCGAACGGGCGCCCTGCGTCGCGGCGGCGGGCGGCGTCCAGGTAGGTGGCGCGGGCGGAGTCGACGGCGGCGGCCATGTCGGCGAGCAGGAAGCCCAGGCCCTGGTGGTCGATGATCTTCCGGCCGAAGGTGGTCCGCTCGTTCGCGTAGGCCACGGCGGCGTCCAGGGCGGCCTGGGCGAGGCCGGTGGCGCAGGCGGCGATGCCCAGGCGCCCGGAGTCGAGGGCGCTGAAGGCGATCTGCAGGCCCTGGCCCTCCTCGCCGATCAGCCGCGCCTCCTCCAGCCGGGCACCGTCCCAGTAGGCGGCGGCGGTCGGGATGCCCTGGAGGCCCATCTTCTTCTCGGGCGCGCCGAAGGTGAGGCCGGCGACGGCCCCGGGCGCCAGGAAGCAGGAGACGCCGCGGTTGCCGGGGGCGGTGCGGGCGAAGAGCGCGTAGAACCCGGCCTTGCCGCCGTGGGTGATCCAGGACTTGGTGCCGGTGATCCGGTAGGCGCCGTCCTCGGTCCGGTCCGCCTTGCAGGCCAGCGCGGCGGCGTCCGAGCCGGCCTGCGGCTCGGAGAGGCTGTAGCCGCCGACGGTCTCCCCGGCCAGCATGGCCGGCAGCCACCGCTCCTTCTGCTGGGCGGTGCCGAAGCCGTTCAGCGGATGGCAGGCCAGCGTGTGCACGCTGGTCGCCACGGCGACCGCCGCCCAGCGTGCGGCCAGCTCCTCCAGCACCTGGAGGTAGACCTCGTACGGCTGGCCCCCGCCGCCGTACTCCTCCGGGTAGGGCAAGCCGAGCAGCCCCGCCTTGCCGAGGATGGCGAACAGTCCCTCGGGGTAGCTCTCGCTGCTCTCGTGCTGCTCGACCCGGGAGGTGAGTTCCCGGTCGGCGAGGTCGCGGACGAGGGCGATCAGGTCCTCGGCTTCCTCGGTGGGGAGCAGGCGGTCGACGGCCATGGTGGCTCCAAGCGGTACTCAAAGCGGTACGTCAGTACCGGATAGAGTAGAGGATGGGCGGGCCCTGAAATACTGCTCCGGTGATGGAGACCTCAGGAACAGGCGCCCCGAAGCTGACCGGACGCGGTGCCGCGCGCCGGTGGGAGCTGTTCGAGGAACTGGTCACCTTGCTGATCGGCGAGGGCTTCGCCCGCTTCACCCTGGACGACCTGGCCGCCCGACTGCGCTGTTCCAAGCGCACGCTGTACGGGCTGGCGGGCAGCAAGGAGCAACTGGTCCGCGCCGTCGTGGTGCACTTCTTCCGGCGCGCCACCGGCCACGTGGAGGCCGCGCTGGCCGCCGAGTCCGACCCCGTCGACCGGCTGGCCGCCTACCTGCGTGCGGTCGCGGCCGAACTGGCCCCGGTGTCACCGCAGTTCTTCGACGACGTGGCTGCCTTCGAGCCCGCCGCCGAGGTGTACGAGCGCAACACCCGGGCGGCAGCCGCCCGGGTGCAGCAGCTGATCGCGGAGGGCGTGGCGGCCGGCGCGTTCCGCGACGTCCAGGTCGCCTTCGCCGCCGAGGTGATCACCTCGGTGATGGTCCGCATCCAGCAGCGCCAGGTGGCCGCCGCCACCGGCCTGGCCGACGCCGAGGCCTACGGCCACCTCGCCGAACTCCTCCTGCACGGGCTCGTCCGCTGAGCGATCCGCGGCCCGATACCCGCGCAGGGCCCTCAGGGTCCTCAGGGTCTCAGGGTCCTCAGGGCCCGCTGCCTGCGGCCCCGGCCCCGGCCGCGGCGTCCTTACGGCGTCCCTGCCGCGCTCTTGCGGCGTCCGTACGGCGCCACTGCGGCGGTGCTACGGCGCCGCTACGGCACCACCGCGGCGGCCACCAGCGGGAAGGCCACCACCAGCGCGTACGCCCAGCCGTACCCGAAACCGCCGATCAGTGCGCCCACCGTCGGGCCCACGCACGCCGCGGCGGCGTTCTGCACGGTGGTGTGGACGCCCAGGGCCCGGCCCGCCCACGCCGAACCCGCGTACTCGGCCACGGCGGTGAAGGAGAGACCGTTCGTCGACACCGTCACCACGCCCGCCGCCGCCAGTGCCGCCACCGCCACCGCCGAATCGGTCAGCACCCCCGCGGCCAGTACCGCCAGTACTCCGGCCGCGGTGAGTGCCAGCCGCCGCATCGGGCCCGTCCGGCTGCCCGCCAGGTCCGACCAGCGCCCGGCCGCGAGACGCGCGCCCGCCCCGGCGAGCTGGACGCAGGCCAGCAGTGGTCCGGCCGTCGACGGCGCCCAGCCGCGCTCGTCCACCAGGAAGACCAGCGCGAACACCGACACCGTGAACTGCGGTACGACCAGCAGGGTGGCCGCGCCGTGCAGCCGCCACAGCACCGGCGTCCGGTACGGGTTCGCGGCCCGGGCGCCATGCCCGCCGGCCGGGCGGGCGGGATCCCGGACGGCCCCGACCACCAGCAGCGCGGCGCCCACGCTCAAGCCACCCAGCACCAGCAGCGCGACGGCCCGTCCGTGCACGGCCAACGGCGGCAGCAGCAGCGCGGCCACCGCGACGCCCAGCGGCAGAGCGGTCTGCCGCAGCCCCATGGCGAGCCCCCGTTCCCGCGCCGGGAACCACCCCAGGATCAGCCGCCCGCTCGACGCGTGCGCCGACGCCCCGGCCGCGCCTGCGAGCAGGAAGCAGACGCCCAGCCCGACCGGCCCGTGCACCGCCGCCGCGCCGACCAGCACCAGCCCGCCCAGCCCGAGCCCGGCCGCCAGCACCCACCGCTCACCCCACCGGTCCGCCGCCGCACCCCACGCGGTGAGCGTCAGCACCAGCCCGATGGTCGGACAGGCCGCGAGCAGCCCCGCCCGGCCCAGCGAGAGGCCGTCCGCCCGCAGCGCGGGTATCAGGTACGGCAGCCCGAACTGGAACGCGCAGCCGGCCGTCATCGCCGCCATCCCGACGGCCAGTACCAGCCACCGCCGCCGGTCGTCCTGTCCTTCGCCCTCGTCGTTCACACCCGGCAGCTCAGCAGATACCGCGGGAATCCGACAGGACACGTCCGACTGCCGGACGGCCCGGCCAGCAGGGCCCGGCCGACAGCGTCCGGTTCACCGCCCGGCCGGCAGCGTCCGGTTCACCGCCGCAGCCGCGTCCGGCTCATCGCCGCGGCCGCGTCCGGCTCATCGCCCGTCGCTCGTCGGCTTCCCCGCGGGGCCGTCGGCCTGCGCCCGGGTGCGGAGCCGGCCGCGGGCGGCGAGCCGGTCCAGCCGGCGCTGTTCCCCGGCCGCCCACGTCGCCACTCGTGCCGGGTCCAGCGGTCCGCCGTGGCCGACGTGCAGCCTGGTCGGCTTCAGCGCGAGCATGGCACGCAGGCTGGCCAGGTTGCCGAGCGGGTCGTCGTGGAAGGGCGGGTTGGCCGGCTTCCGGTGGGCGAGGCCGAGGAACGAGGTGGCGACCAGATCGCCCGCGACGAGGTCGCCCTCGTCCGTGAGGACCGAGATCGAACCGGCGGTGTGTCCCGGGGTGGGCATGATCCGGGCGTCGACGCCGTACTCGTCCAGCGTGCCCGGACCGTCGACCAGCAGGTCAGGCCGGAACGGTTCGGCGTGTTCGTGGAAGGCGTCCAGCCGGTCCAGGAAGCGGCCGAACCGTCCGGTGGGGAGGTACGGCTCCCGGATCCGGCCCGTCGTGTAGGGCCCGAGATCCGCGACGTGGGCGACCACCGGTGCCCCGTAGCCCGGCGCAGTTCCGCGGCGGAGCCGAAGTGATCGATGTGGGCGTGGGTGATGACGATCGCCGAGACGTCGCGGGGCTCGACGCCGTGCTCGGCGATGCGGGCCAGGATCTTCGCGCCGCTGCCCGGGATGCCGGTGTCGACCAGGACCGCCCGACGGCCGAGGAGGAGATGGGCGTTGACGTTGCGCTTGCCCAGCACCGGTACCGGGATGACTGTGGTGTGTGCCATGGCTCTGACGCTATGGGTGCCCGTATGAGCCGTTCCATGCTTGTCCGGTGCGGATTCCTGTCCGTTCGTCTCATCGCGTGTAGGGTCCGGGCATGGATGTCCTCGCCGATGTGCTGTCCGCCACGAAGATCGGCGGTACGGTCACCGCCAGGGTGCGCGCCGCCGGGCCGTGGGGGATCGAGTTCCCGCACCTGCCCTCGGCGGTCTTCCACCACGTCACCCAGGGCAGCTGCTGGCTGCGCCGCCCGGGCGCCGAGCCGCTTCCCCTGACGGCGGGTGACCTCGTCCTGCTCCCGGCCGGCACCGGCCATGTGATGGCCGGCGACCCGACGGCCCCGGCAGTCCGGTTCGAGGACGTCACGCGGGCGCCCCGCAGCGGGCCGGGCGAGCCCGGCGGGCCGGGTGGGCCGGGCGGGCCGGGCACGCCCATCGACTTCCCCGGCACCGGACCGCAGACCCGCGTCGTCTGCGGCGGCTACCGCTTCGACACCCACGCCTCCCACCCGCTGCTGGCTCTTCCGCCCGTGCTGCTGCTGCCCGCCGACCCCTCGGCGCGCCGGCACGACCTCACCGAGACGCTGCGCATGCTGACCGCCGAACTGGCCGATCCGGCACCGGGCTCACAGACCATCACCGACCGCCTGGTCGACGTCCTCTTCGTCCACATCCTGCGGCAGTGGGCGGCCCTGCCGGGCTCTCCGGACCACGGCGCCGCCTGGTGGGCGGCCCTGCGCGACCCCGAAGTCGCCGCCGCGATCTCCCTCATCCACGAGGAACCCGGGCGGACCTGGACCGTGGAGAGCCTGGCGCGGGAGGTCGGAGTCTCCCGCGCCACCCTGTCCCGCCGCTTCACCCGCCTCGTCGGCGAACCCCCGCTGGCCTACCTCACCCGCTGGCGCCTGGAGATCGCCGCACGAAGGCTCCGAGAGACCAGCGAATCGGTCACCCGCATCGCCAACACCGTCGGCTACACCTCCGAGTTCGCCTTCTCCCGCGCCTTCACCCGCCACCGCGGCACCCCGCCCACCCGCTACCGGGCCACCCACGCTCGGTAGCGACGTCGGTCAGGCCCGCCCCGGGCCGCTGCGTCAGTTCGAAGCCGGCTGCTTCAGCTCGAAGATGAGCGAGCGGACCTCGGTGCTTCCGGTGTTGTGCGTGGAGTGGTCCACGGCCGGGGACCACATCGTCGAGCCGGCCACGAGCGAGACCTCGACGGTCGCACCGGACTCGTCGGTGAAGGCCGCCTGCCCGTCCGCGAGGTTGTAGACGAGGTTGTCGTGGTGGTGGCGCATGGCTGTCGTGGCACCGGGCTGGAGCCGGGCTTCGAGCAGCCGCACCCGATCGTTCTCGAAGAGGACCTTGTACGCATCGGGCGCCACCTGCACAGCGTCGGCTGCCATGAGGATCTCCTGGTCGGGGGGAGGGGGAGGCGTCGTCGGCCTCCTGTCGACGGTAGCCACGCGGCGCACGGCTGTGCACGGTGGGACCGCCAGTCCGGTGATCCTGCCCCGCGGGCGCGATCCGTCAACTGCGGTGACCGGCGGGGGCGACGGGCCTGCCGGGCCGGCACAGCCATCCGACGGTCGACGGTCTCCGCGGCCAGTATCGTTTTCCAGGCGCCTCGGCTCCCGCCGGCCCGGTCGTCACCTCAGAGACTGTCTCCCCCGACCGTCACCTCCGACCGTCACCTCCGACCGTCACCCCCGACCGTCGCCCCCGACCGTCGCCGGTCCCGAGGATCCCGAGGACAGAGATCCGGACAGGAGAGCAGCACGTGAGCACAGCGCACGCCGGCCCGGGCGACTACAGCCGGGTGCCGAATCCGGAGCAGGCCCTGAAATACGCGATCCAGCACATCGCGGGCGACCGCGTCGAGATCGTCGAGGGAGTCATCACCCCCGTGTCACCGTCCTGGGCCCACGAGACCGCCGTCGACCTGATTCGCGAACAGATCGGGCCCCGCATGCGCGAGCTCGGCCTGCGCGCCGGCTCCGGGAACCTCGACCTGCCGGGCACGGAGAACTTCTACGTCCCCGACCTCGCCGTCGTGCCCGCCGAGCTGGCGAGGACGGAGGGCGCCCTCCTGCCGGACCAGACCGTGCTCGTCGTCGAGGTCACCTCGCCGTCGAACGGCGACACCGACCGGACCGCCAAGCGCCGTCGCTACGCCCAGTTCGGCGCGCCCGTCTACCTCCTGGTCGACCGGCAGGAACGCACCTGCACCCTGTTCTCCCAGCCGGGCCGGCTCGGCTACACCCGCGTGGAAGGCCCGCACCCCTTCGGCACCCCGCTCCGGCTCCCGGCCCCGCTGGACGTCGAACTCGACACGGCGGGCTTCTGAGCCGGCCGCACGGCGACGTCGCTCGGGAGGCGTAGAGTCGGGGTCCGTCGCATTTCGAGTTGACTGGAGAGGCGTGGAGACCGTGGGGGTGTTCGTGACGACCGGGCAGGCCGGGGCGGCGCTCGGGTGTTCGATCCCGACGGTGAAGAAGCTGATGGCCACCGGGCTGGTCCCCGGTGTGCGCGACGCGGGCCGGCAGGTGTTCCCGCTGGCCGGACTGCAGGCGCTGCAGGCCCGGCCGGACGCGGACCTCGCCGTCACCGGTGCGGCGGAGCTCGCCGTGCTGCGCGCGGACGCCCCGCAGCGGGTGGACGAGCCGGGCCGGGAGTGGATCGGCTTCGGCACGGCACTCGACCAGGCGCAGCTGCTGGCCTCGCTGTCGGGCTGGTGGCGGTGCGACCCGGCCCGCGTGGCTGCGGGCGGGGCGCTGCCGGTGACGGTGGCCTCCTTCGTCGTCGCCGTGCTGACCGGCCTGACCGGCTGGGAGTCCGACGGCGCCACCGGGACCGCGGCCCGCTACCGCTTCCCGCACGCCAGGCTGGTCGGCTACCTGAACGACCTCACCGCCCCCGCCAACGCCGCCGCCCCGACCGACGCCGAGGACGCCCGCCTGGCCGCCGTCCTGCTCGGCACCCGGCTCCCGTCCGTCTCCGGCGGGCCGATCGCCTACGTCACCGCAGGCCGTCCTGCCGCCGAAGGGGAGTGACCTGCCGATGGACCGCAAGACGTACACCGCCGAACTCGCCGGCCTGCGGGAGCTGCGCGCCGGGATCACCGCCGCCGAGAAGGCCGTCGCCGCCGCGCAGAAGGAACTGGACAAGCTCACCGCGCAGCGCGCCCGCCGGGTGACCGGCCTCGCCGGGTACGAGGGGGCGAAGGCGGACGCGATCGCGAAGGCGGGCGGGCTGTCGGTGGCCGACGTGGTGCGGCTCGCGCCGGTGCTGGACCCGACCCCGGCCTCGGTGCGGGCGGCGGCATCGGCAGCGGCATCGGCAGCGGTTGAGGCCGAGGTCGAGGAGCAGTCTGCGGCTCAGCCGATCGCCCCCGCCGTAAAGGCCGCCGAGCCCCCATCCGAGCCCGCCGCCGACACGTCAGCCGACACGTCAGCCGACACGTCAGCCGAATCCGCAGTCTCGGTCGCTTCGGTCGCTACAGTCGCTCCGGTCGTCGCCGCCGAGCCGTCGCAGCCCCCGTACCCGCCGCCGCACCCGGTGCCCGAAGCCGCCCCGCGCGAGCTGCCCACCGTCCCGGACGGCGCGGCGGGCGCCCGCTTCGAGGCCGTGACGACCGGGCTGGTCTCCAAGCGCCCCAACTTCACCCAACAGGCCCGCGCCACGGTCTTCCTGGACGCCGCGACCGGCGAGCTCGCGGTGCGCGACCGCGTCGTGCGCGTCGACCTCGGCGCCCGTACGCCCGGCGAGATCCTGGACGCCGTCCTCGCCGACGCGCCCGGCACCGAGCGGATCTACCTCACCGCCGGTGCCCCCTGGCACGACGGCGCCGAGCGCTACGCCACCCTCAAGGACGCGGTCGCGGCCTGGCTGAACACCCCGTCAGAGCGCTGGACCACCGCCGTCGGCAGCGGCCGCGACAAGCTGGCCGGGCACTTCGTCCACCAGCGCCAGCCGGTCGGCCGCTACGCCCCGTCGGCTGCGCCCGACAGCGGCGCCACCGAGCTCCGCAGCATCGGCGAGTGGTTCGACCCGGACGGCGCCGACGTCGTCACCTGCCGGGAGGCGTTCCGGCTGCTCTGGCAGGCGCTGCGTCGGCACTGGGACGACGCGGTGCTGATGGGCTCGCCGTCGCAGACCGGCCGCGACCTGTGGTCGCGCACCGTCCCGGTCAAGGGCCGCTTCGCCGGCGGCTACCCGGTGCTGTCCGAGGAGCTGCGCGGCCTGCTGCACGCCACCGGTGGCCAGGGCCGTACCGAGCTGATCCTGCCCCCGCGCGTCCCCGCCGAGCTGCCCGCGCTGGTGGAGTACGACCGCACCTTCGCCTACGCCAAGCACCTGTGGAAGTCCCCGGTTGGCACCCCGCAGCGCATCACCGCGGCCCGCTTCGCCGCGATGACCGAGCAGGAGCAGACCAAGGCCCTGATGTCCTGCTCGCACTGGAACGTGCGGGTCACCGTCCCGTCCGGCTGGAACCACGTCGGCCTGCTGCCCGCCCCCGTCACCGGGGACCGCGCCTGGGTCTACCCCTCCGAGCCCGGTGCCACCTTCACCACCTGGGCGGGCGGCGCCGAGGTCCACCTGGCCCTCGCCAACCACCTGGCGCCGTGGCGGATCGAAGTCCTCGGCGGCCTGGTGTGGGAGGACGGCAAGCCGCTGGACGAGTGGGGCAAGCGACTCAAGGCCGCGTGGGCGGACCTGACCCACCTGTCGACGGCGCACGCCGACGAGCGACAGCGCACCGCCGCCTACCTCGCCTCCCGCGCCGTGCGCGCCGTCCTGCTGTTCGGCCTCGGCGGCTTCGCGCAGCGCCCGCGCCTGGTCTCCGGCACCACGCCCGTCGGCGAGGCGCTGCCGCCGGGCGTGGAGATCCTCGGCCAGGACGCGGCGGTCGTCACCTGGCAGCGGCAGGCGGGCTTCTCCCGCGACCCGTACGCCCACCCCGAATGGGCGGCCTACGTGTGGTCGGGGGCGCGGGCGGCGCTGCTCGACATGAAGTACCGCCAGGGCAGGGAGGTCGTCGGCGTCGCGGGTGCCCTGCACGCCAGGCCCGGCACCGTCGTGTACTTCGGCACGGACGGCATCGCCCTGACCGAGCGCCAGCCGTGGCCCTACCGGGGCGAACCCGGTGACTACCTCCTCAAGGGCCATCTCACCGGCCCCGTCCCGCACCCCACCAGCCAGGAGCAGTACCTGGCGCTGCGCACCCAGGGCCGCGCCGAACTCGCCCGGACGGCAGGTGACCGGTGAGCCCCGCCGACCCGAACAACCCCAACGAGGCCGCCCGCCTGACCCAGCAACTGCTCGACCAGGGCTTCACCAAGCGCCAGGTCGCCGCAATGCTGGGCCGCGACGCCTCACTCGTCTCCCAGTTCTTCACCAAGGGCAAGGGCGCGGCCTTCGTGGACGCGCTGCGCCAGGTCGTCCGGGCGGTGCGCGGCGGCGAGCGCGACACCGAGGCACTAGCCGGGATCGCGGGCGAGAACGTGGTGCGCCGCCGCACCAGGACCGGCCAGAAGGCGCGGGTCCGCGGCAAGGACGTGGTCGGCACGCCCGGCGAGTCGATGGCCGGGCGCGCCGGACGCCAGGCCATCCGCTCCGGCGCCTCCCACCTCGCCCCGGTCGTCCACGCCACCGGCCGGGCCGGCGGCCGCCTCGCCTTCACCGTCCGCATGCGCGCCGACCAGTACGTCTACTCCGCCGGCTCCGACCGCGACTCCGGCGGCCTGCGCCGCGGCTTCGTCCCCCGCGCCGACGGCACCGAGGAACGCACCTACGGCTCCGCCTCCACCGGCGGCTTCGACGCCGCCGAATGGTCCCGCCGCGTCGCCGCCCACCACGGCGACGTCACCGAGGCCATGCGCACCTGGCTCGTGGACACCGGCCGCGCCGTCCCCGAAGCTGACATCCTGTACCTCGAAGTCCGCGCCTGGATCCCGCCCTCCTGACCCCGCCGCCGCGCAGGTGTGTGACCGAGCGCTTCATCACCCCGCCCCCGATCCGCCGGAGATCAGGGACGGGACGCCCCCAGCGGACGTCCGGGGGGCTGAGGGGCGAGTCCCCCGTGCGAGGGAGGTGGTCGGGCCGGCCGGATGATGTCCCTGCTTGCCGGCTGGTGACATCGTCAAGAGGTCGGTCCACCTCACCTCACCTCGACGGAGCCCGTGATGGCCAGCCAGTTCTCGTCGTCCAACGCTCGGATCGTCGCCCCTCGCTGGGCCGTGTGGGCGGCCTGGGCGACCGTGCTCTGCACGGTGCCCTCGTGCGTGTGGCGGCTCCTGCTCGGTTTCGGAGCCGATGTCGGTTTCACCGGCCGGCTCGGTTCGCTGTACACGGGCACGCCGATCATGGTCTACGTGCTGATCCTCTCGGTGGCCTCACAGGCGGCCGCCTGCCTGACGCTGGGCCTGGTGAAGCCTTGGGGCGAGCGGGTCCCGGGCTGGGTGCCGCGGTTGGGCGGCCGCCGCATCCCGCCCTTGGTGGTGGTCATACCGGCCGCCGTGGGTGCCGTCGCGGTGATGGGACTCTGCGCGGCGGTCACCCTGGTGCCGAACGGGCCGCTGGAGCACCCCGACTTCCCGCACGGCACGGCGGGCGTGATCATGGACATCTGCTATGCGCCGCTGCTCGCCTGGGGGCCACTGGTCGCCGTCCTCACGATCGCCTACGCCCGACGCCGCCGGAGCCGGTAGCCGGACGGGCTGCGGTCTGTCGGCGGCACGATCCCGGTGTCGGAGTAGAACCGGACGGTCTTGACCGTCAGCCCGGTCCGCCGGGCCAGATCACCGATCGTGAAGAGCGTGTCGCCGTCCATACCCGCACTCTCACGCCCCTCCCCCTACGGGAGACTCAACCTCAGTCTTCCCGCCGGGTCGCCGATCCCACAGGTCTTGACACCGAGGAGGCGTTCCTCGGGTGGGGTGAGGCGGGACGGTGTCGGAGGTCTGTCGGTGGTGACGGCGATCTGTCAGCGGTCTGTGGGGCGCACGTCGTGTCATGGGCCGGGTCGGCGTAGGAAAGTGCGCCGTGTCCCCCGAGCTGAAGGAGCCGTTCACGATGTCTTCCGTACCGCCGAGGTCTTCCGTACCGCCGAGCCGGCCGTGGGACGTTCACCGGCTGCCGTCCGCCGTCGGCAGGTCCTTCCTGATCACCGGGGGCAATGCCGGGATCGGCTACTTCGTGGCGGAGCAACTCGCCGGGACCGGGGCCCTCGTGGTGCTCGGGAGCCGGGACCGGGAGAAGGCCGCCGCCGCCATGGCCTCGATCCGCTCACGTGTCCCCGGAGCCCGACTGCGCGCCATCCCGCTGGACCTCGCCGACCTGGCGTCCGTGCGGACCGTCGCGGACGGGCTCGGCCTCGACCGCCTCGACGCGGTGGTCCACAACGCCGGTGTCGCGCTCGACGATCCACCGCGGCGCACGACGAAGGACGGTCACGAGCTGATGTTCGGCGTCAACCACCTGGGGCACGTTGCGCTGACCCGAGCGCTGGCACCCGTGCTGTCAGCGGCGCCCGCCGCCCGGATCGTGACGGTGGGCAGCTTCGCGGCACGCTCCGAGCGGCTGGACCCGGACGACCTCCAGTCGGGCCGGGACTACCGCCCCGGACGCGCCTACGGCCGGTCGAAGCTGGCGCAGATGTCCTTCGCCTTCGAGCTCGACCGCCGCCTGCGCGCCGCCGGCAGCACCGTGCTCAGCGTGGTGGCCCACCCCGGCGGCGCCCTCGATTCCCTGACCCCGCCGCGGGCGGGGGTGCACGTGGCAAGCCGTGGCACACGGCTGCGCGGCCTGCCCGCCGGGCTGCTGCTCCAGGGCAAGGACCGCGGGGCCTGGCCGATCGTCCGGGCCGTCCTGGACCCGTACGTGCAGGGAGGGCAGCTGTGGGGCCCCAGGGCCTTCGGCCTGCGCGGCACACCCCGGTTGGAGCCCGCCCGGGCGCACATGACCGATCCTGCCGTCGCGGGACGCCTGTGGGACGCCAGCTGCGACGGAGCCGGCGTCGAGCTCCACCTGGGCCTCCTGTAGCGGTGACACCAGGTCGGGGCCGGGGCCTGACAGGGCCCGACACGGCGGGCGGCGGTGGCGGGCTGAGCAACGACCCGGACGTCCTGCGGAACCTCGTACGGACGCGGAGTCACCGTCACCGATGGTCACCCGCGAGTGCGGGGCAGCCGTCGCCGCCCGCGTCGAGTCGGTCATGGAGTACGAGCGGCGCGGCGTGGTCCCGCGACGCATGGTGAGTCGGTAGGGGAGTTCGATCACCCTCGGTGGGCCGGGATGAGCGGGTGCCCGCATCCCGGGCGCGCACACGGGGCCTTCGGGTGGGGCGGTGTCGGGACGAACGCCTGACACGTGCAGAGGAAGCACCGGTCGTCATCGCCGTCCCCGCCGCCATCACCCTCGCCGATGATGCCGACGGCCGTCAACCGTGCGCGGGCCTGCTCCCGGACCGATCGGAGCTGCTGCGCTACCTGGTCGAGGGCTGCCGCGTTCTCCTCGAAGGCCTTCATCTGGGCGTCCGTCAGGTCGTCCGCACTCGTCATTTCGCTGGGTTCCTCTCCGGTGCCGATGTGCTACTCCGCTATCGGCGATCCGGCGGGGCGGGTGGAGGGGTTGCGCGGGTTCTTCATCCTGACGGACCGAAACCTGGCCCGGGTGCAGGTGCCCCGGGCGTCAGGCGTTGTCGAGGGTTGTGCTGATCTTGGCGGCCATGGCGGTCATGGCGGGGCTCCCGCCGTGGCGGGTCTTGAGCGCGGCCTCGACGGCGGTCCGGATGACGGAGCGGAAGTTGTCGGCCTCGCCGGGGTCGAGGTCCCGGAGGAGGGCGAGGGAGGCCGCGAGGGCGGGGAAGACCTGGTCGGCCAGGTCGGCGGTCGACTTCCCGCCGAGCTTCATGCCCTTGGGCTTCTCGGCGAGCACGCGGCCGACCAGTCCGGTGGCGGCGGACAGCGCCTTGCCGCCGGCCATGCCGGCCCTGGCGGAGGAGAACGCCCCGGGGTCGGCGCCCGCCATCAGGGCGACGACGCCGTGGGCGGCGGTCTGCAGGGTCAGCTTCTCGCCGCGGCCGAGGGCCGTTCCGGCTTCGAAGGTCGCCCCGGTTCCGGGGGTGGTGGGGCGCGACGTGGTCATACGGGCGGTCGCCTCGCGCTGGAGGACGGCGGCGGAGCCCAGGAAGTCGACGATGGCGGCCAGTTCGGTGTCGCTGTAGCGCTCGCAGAGCGCGTCCAGGGCACCCGTCCACTGCGTGAAGTGCGGTGCCAGGGCCTCGCTGGGGGCTTCCGCGGCCTCGATGAGGACGCTCCGGCCGTCCAGCGGGTTCGGCACCCGGCGGGCGAAGCC
Source organism: Streptomyces sp. 1331.2 (assembly GCF_900199205.1). Taxonomy (NCBI): domain Bacteria; kingdom Bacillati; phylum Actinomycetota; class Actinomycetes; order Kitasatosporales; family Streptomycetaceae; genus Streptomyces; species Streptomyces sp. 1331.2. The sequence goes on from NZ_OBMJ01000002.1 coordinate 131,926, forward strand.
CTTGCGCTGGAGCCGGTCGACCAGCCCGGTGACCGAGGCCGGGGCCAGCCCCGAGTGCTCGCCCAACTCGCGTGCGGTCAAGGGGCCGTGGCGCAGGAGCAGGTCGATGGCCTTCTCCTCGGTGGCGCTCAGGCCGTTCAGCTGCGCGAGCGCCGCGTGGAACATGACGGCGGCCGTGCTGAGCTCCCGTCCGGCCGTGTGCAGCCGGGCCATCAGCTCCTCGCGCGAGGGCTGATCGGAGGGCTGGTCGGTGGGCTTGCCGGCGCGGGTCATGGCCTCAGGTTAGCAAACTGTTTCGCTACACCGAAGCAGTTGCTATGCTTCTTTCGTCCGAACGAAATAGTTCGCGGCGTAGCCATGGTCATGCCATGCCACTCGCGCCATACGGCCACGCCATGCGATTTCCCGCCGCCGGGGCCCTTCGGCAGTCGCGATCCCCAGAGCCCCGACTCGGCCCGTCACCGTCGTTCACCCTCACGCATCGAAGAGGACCCAAGACCCATGCCCGAGCACCGCACGCCCGTACCCGCAGTACCCCCCGAGCCCGCCGCGCCCGCCGGAAACCCCGTCCACCGCCGCCGCGCCCTCGCGATGGTCGTCCTGATCGTCGCGTCCTTCATGGACCTGCTGGACACCACCATCGTCAACGTCGGCCTCCCCGCCATCCAGAAGGACATCCACGCGACCCCCGGCCACCTCGAATGGGTCGTCGGCGGCTACACCCTCGCCTTCGCGGTCGTCCTGATCACCGGCGGACGCCTGGGCGACATCGTCGGCCGCAGGACCGTGTTCCTCACCGGCGTGGCCGGTTTCACCCTCGCCTCGCTCGGCGCGTCCCTCGCCCACAACGGCGACACCCTGGTGGCCGCCCGCGTCGTCCAGGGCGCCTTCGCCGCCCTCATGGTCCCCCAGGTCCTGGCCTCCGTGCAGGCCCTCTACAAGCCCAGGGAACGCGCCGCGGTTCTCGGCATCATCGGCGCCGTCTCCGGCCTGGCCGCCGTCGCCGGCCCACTGCTCGGTGGCTGGCTCGTCTCCGTCGACGCCTTCTCCATCGGCTGGCGCAGCATCTTCGTCATCAACCTCCCGATCGGCCTCGCCCTGCTCGCCGCCGCCTGGCGCCTCGTACCCGACACCCGCTCCGCCCACCCGCTGCGCCTGGACATCCCCGGCCTGCTGCTCGCCTCCGCCGGCCTGTTCCTGCTCGTCTTCCCGCTGGTCGAGGGCCGTGAGGCGGGCTGGCCCGGCTGGATCGGGGCGATGCTCGCGGCCTCCCCGCTCGTCCTCGCCGCCTTCGTGGTCAACCAGCGGCGCCGCATGCGCCGGGACGGCTCGCCGCTGGCGCCGATGCACCTGTTCGCCGACCGCGGCTTCACCTCCGGCAGCATCGTCCAACTCTGCTTCTCCGGCGCCATGGCCGGGTTCTTCCTGATCCTCGCCCTCTACCTGCAGATCGGCCTGCACTTCTCCGCCATCGCCTCCGGGCTGACGCTGCTGCCCTTCACCGCAGGCGCCTTCCTCGGCTCCGCCGCCTCCGTGCCGCTGGCCCCAGGGCGGGCAAGCCACTGGTGATCGCCGGTGCGCTGATGCAGACCGGCGGCATCCTCTGGGCCCGTCACGTCATCGACGCCCAGGGCGCGGGCCTGTCCGGCTGGGACCTGCTCTGGCCGCTCGCGCTGGCCGGCCTCGGCCTCGGCTTCCTCGTCGTGCCGCTCGTGGACCTGGCCCTGGCCACCGTGGACGTCCGCGACGCCGGTGCCGCCTCCGGCGTCTACAGCACCTTCCAGCAGTTCGGCGCAGCGCTCGGCGTCGCGGTCACCGGCGTCGTGTTCTTCGGCCGGACCCACGACGGCTACGACCCGTCGGTGATGAAGACCGCCCTGCTCGTGGGCGCCCTGGTCTGCGCCGCCGGCTACCTGCTGGCCGCCGGCGCGGGCCTGTTCCTGCCCGCCAGCCGCCTGGCCCAGCACGAGATCCCGCAGGAGGAGGACGAGGAGACGGCCGCCGCCGTACAGCCCGCCGCCCACTGACCGGACCCGCCCACTGACCGGACCCGCCCACCAACGCCCCAGCCACGCACAGGAAGCAGACCACCATGTCCAAGCAGACCACCACCGGCATCCCGACCCTGACCGCCGATGACAAGCTGACCCTGCAGACCGCCGCCCACGGCGTCGCCGTCCTGATGGCCGCCTCCGACCCCGGCGCCATCTCCTCCACCAAGGCCGGTATGGCCGCCGGCAAGGCGCTCACCGCCGCGACCGGCCTGGTCGGCCGCGTCCTCGCGGAGAAGCCCAAGGGCCTGAAGTTCAACGGGAAGTCGACCGCCGACATCGCCGACCAGGTCTTCGACGCCATCCTCCGCTCCCTCGTCCTGCTCGCCGCCGAAGCCCCCGAGGAGACCGACAACTTCCGCGCCACCCTCACCACCGCCGTCCACGCCGCCCAACAGGCCCGCCCCGGCGCCAACCCCGCCCAGGCCGCCATGGCCGACAAGATCACCGACCTCCTCGACCGCCCCTGACCGCCCTCTGCCCTCCGTTGGTCAGCTGTCCTGCCCTGACCTCCCAGACCGTGCGGCCGGGGGAGCCGACCGTCGGCCCGCTACCCCGGCTGCACGGTGGCACAACGCCAGCAGCGAGTCGGGCAGCCGGCCGAACTGGCGGGCGGCGGCGCACGGATCCGTCCCGGACCCGGCGGCCGTGTCGGGCGCGGGCCCCGGCACAGGCCGGGGGTCGGGCGCAGTCCGCTCCTGTCGCGGTGCCGCGCTCGGTCCGGGCGTCCGGCCCCCTGGCCGGGCGTTTCCCGGCCGGACACGGTACCCGGCTGGTTCGTCTGCCGACGTGGTCGGCTGCGCTGTGGGTTCGAGCTCCGCCGTCGGGCCGGAAACGCTGGCGGCCGGGGGCAGTTCACGCGGCGCCGCGACCGTCGGGCTCGGGGTCGACGGCGCGGTGGGTGCAGGGTCGGGGGCGACCGGCCGACCATCCGCCGCAGGTCGTTGCGCTGCAGCGAGGCGCGTCGGCGGACTGCTGGACGTCGCCGCGGAGAACAGCGCCGCCACGAGGACGCTCGCGATGACGGCCCTGCGCCCCGAAACGCCCGTCCAGAGCAGCCAGTCGGATCGGCTCCGGACGGTCGAGGCTGCCCGCTGCCGACAGGCCGCCGCATTGCGCGAGGCCGTCCACCGCTCCGCAGCGGCGCCCCGGCTAGCCCACCCGGCCGCGGCCGCCGTGTAGATGTCGGCCGCCTGTACGAAGTCGCCGCCGAGGGCGGCGACGTGTGCGTGCACCTCCTGCGCCCGCAGTGCCTCCGGGTGCAGGTCACCGCGTGCGGCTGCGATCCGCTGGTGCAGTTCGGCAGCGAGCCGGCCGGCCAGGGCGAACTCTCCCGCCGCTACCGCGGAACGGATCCGCGAGATCCGGGGCGCGTAGGCCTCGGGCACCCTCTCGGCGGCGCCGCGGCCTCCAGGACGTGGCCCGGGAAGCGGCGGACGGACGGCCGATGCGCTGTCGGCAACGGCCTGTGGCGACGTGTCAGTCATGGCGCCCCCTCCTGATGATCACCGCACGATGACACCGAGGACAGGACACCAGCTCGGGGCGGAGAGCTCCGGCAATGCGAGAGGCGGTCAGCCCATCGGGTGATTCCGCGCGGACGTTCACGTTGCCTCGGGGCCGTCACACCAGGGGACCTTGTCGCCCGCGTGCTGAACACACAGCGACGGGGGCAGCCGAACGGTTCGTCCGCTCGGCTGCCCCCGTCGGGCAACCCGTCAGCTCGTCGCCAGGTCGGAGGGGTCGGTGTTGGCTCCGCAGAGGACCACGCAGACCTTCTCGCCACTCGCCGGCCGGTAGCTGCGGCTGAGCGCGTCCGGCCGGCTCGGTAGGTCCGGCCGGCTCGGCAGATCGAGGGTCGGCAGGTCCCGGTTCGGCGTGTGCTGATCCGGACTGGTCAGGGCCGCCAGGGCGGTGGCGGCACCGTGCTCGACGGCGACCCGGCGGTGGTCCCACAGGGCCTGCCGGGCGCGGGCGATCTCGGCGTCCGCCACCAGCACGGAGCGCACGCCGCCCTGTCGGGCGGCGTGCAGGGCCATGGTGGAGGTGCGGCGGGCGCCCAGGGAGTCGGCGGCGATCGAGTCCACGGAGACGTCGACCGGGCGGCCGGCCTCGATCGCGGCGTTCAGCGCCCGGCAGTTCTCCGGCTCCACCGCCACCGTGCGGATGCCGTGGTGCCGGGCGGCGGTGGCGACACCGGCGAACAGGCCGCCGCCGCCGACCGCGACGACCACGGTGTCCAGGCCGGGGATCCGGGCGTGGATCTCCTCCAGCAGGGTGCCGGCCCCTGCGGCGATCAGCGGGTTGTCGTAGGCGTGCGAGGCGAGCGCGCCGGTGGCGGCGGCGAACTCCTCGCACGCGGCCAGCGCTTCGGCGTACTCGGAGCCGACCAGGCGGACATCGGCGCCGTAGCTGCGCAGCTTGGCCACCTTCACCGCCGGAGCGGTCTCGGGCAGGAAGACGGTGGCGCGCACGCCCTGCTGCTGGGCGGCCCAGGCGCACGCCAGCCCGGCGTTGCCGCCCGACGCGATGGTCACCCCGGCGTCGGGCAGGGTGCTCGCGTCGCGGTGGGCCTGGATGAAGTTCTGCGCGCCGCGGGCCTTGAAGGAGCCGGTGTGCTGCATGAACTCCATGGCCAGCCACACCTCGCACGGCTCGACCTCGCGGTCGTCGAGGGGGTCGCGGCGGGCGGTGCGGATCGCGCCCGGATCGACCCGGGACAGGGCGACGGGGCGGACGCGTCCGGCGATGCGGTCGGTGGCGGCCTTGATGTCGCCGTACGTGAGCTGGTGCACGTCGTTGCTCCTGCGATGAGAGGTTCACGACCGGGCGATGAGCCGGCCGGTGGTGGTCAGGCCGAGGAAGAACGCCAAGAGCGGGCCGGGTGGACAGCGGGTCGAGTGCCGTGGTGCGGGGCGTGCCGCCTCCGTGCGCCTCCGTGAGGAGTCAGGGACCTACCCTGGCGATACGGTGTACCGTACGCTGGCTCGCATGCCCGGGCAATCCACTTCCGTGAACCGCGCGACTCCCGAACGGATCGCCGAGCAAGCCCTGTTGATCGTGGATCGGGACGGGCACGCGGCGCTCAGTTTCCGCACCCTGGCCGCCGCGCTGGACATCTCCGTCGCCTCCCTCCAGCGCCGCTGCACCGATCTGGCCGGACTGCTCGACCTGGTCACCGACCACCTCGCCGCCCAGCTGCCGGAGATCGAGCCCGGCACCGACTGGGCCGCGGCGACCGAGCGGCGGTTCACCGCGCTGTACGAGCTGCTGACGGCCCATCCGGGCCTGGTCGCCCTGCGCGGCGGCCGACCCTGGCTCGGCCCGCACCTGCTCAAGCGCCTGGTGGAGCCGCAGCTCGCCGAGTCGATCGCGGCCGGCATGAGCCCACAGGAGGCGGTCGTCACCTACCGGCGGCTCTACCTGCTGACCCTGGGCAGCGCGAGCTTCGTCGACCATCGCGACCCCAAGGCCGCCCAGGCCGCCACCCGCCGGGCCCTGGCCGCCCTCGACCCGGACGAGTTCCCGGCGCTGACCGGGCACCTGGCCCAGGTCCTGCGTGCGGTGGTCGACCACGAGGTCTACTTCGGCGCCCTCCGCCAACTGATCGGCGCCGCCGACCCGGCGCGGGCAGTCACCGCTGCCGGACAGGCGGCCGAGGGGAGGTAGGCGCATCGGGTGGCGGCAACTCCGGCGACGGCGCGGTCAGGTGGGAACCGGCGGACAGCAGGAGCAGCCCGCCGGGCTCGCTGCCCCACTACAGCGGCCTCCTGATAGCGCGGGGGTACGAACCGATGACCGGTCAGGTGCTCGGCGGGATGTTCTGGTTGACACGGAAGAAGTTCTCCGGGTCGTAGCGGTCCTTGAGCGCGGTGAGCCGCTCGAACATGGGCCTGCCGTACGCCTCGACGACCCGCTCCTGTCCCTCCTGGCCGAGGAAGTTGACGTACACCCCGCCCGCCGAGAAGGGCCGCATCGCACTCCAGAACTCCCGGGTCCAGGCGATGTGCGGCGCGGAATCGCCGTGCTCCCAGCGGCTGTTGATGTTGAGGAGGTACGGCGCCGCCCGGTGCGTGTACGCGGTGTCCGCCGGCCCGGTCCGGGCAATCGCGCCGCCGAGGAAGGCCAGCTTGATGTCGGAGTGCGGCGAGCTGATCGCCGCGAAGTGCTCGGCGATGGTCGACGCCGCCGCTTCGTCCAGCACGGCCAGGTACTCGGCCTTCCAGTAGTTGGGCACGCCCGGGCCCCAGCCGGGGTCGAGCATCTGCTGCCACTGCACGTACGGCCTCATGCTCACGGTGTCCGCCACTGCGCCCGGCAGTGCTCGCAGCGGCGCCACGACGGCCAGCCCCCGGTTCGGGTCCCCGGCCCAGCACATGCCGACCCGGGCCACCGGCTTGCCCCGCACCGCCTCGGGCAGGAACGGCGCGGACGGCGCCGGGAGGAGGGTGCAGGCCAGCATCAGCTGGTCCGGCGCTTCCAGCATGTGGTCGCGGACCGCGAGGAGCGTCTCGGTCAACCGCTCCGCCGGGACGAACACCGCTCCGCAGAGCACCTGCGGGCCGACCTTGTGCAGCCGGTAGCTGAAGCTGGTGACGATGCCGAAGTTGCCGCCGGCCCCGCGCAGGCCCCAGAGCAGATCCGGATGCTCGGCATCGTCCGCAGTCAGCAGCCGCCCGTCGGCCGTGACGACGTCGGCCTCCAGCAGATTGTCGCAGGCCAGGCCGAGCGCGCGGCTGAGCCAGCCGAAGCCGCCGCCGAGGGTGAACCCGGCGATGCCGGTGGATGACATCAGGCCGCCGGGGGTCGCCAGGCCGAACGCCTGGGTCTCGTGGTCGAAGCCGGCCCAGGTGACGCCTGGCTGGGCGCGGGCGATCCGCCGCTCACGGTCGACCCGGACGCCCGTCAGCTGCGACAGGTCGATCACCATGCCGCCGTCGCAGACCGCCAGCCCGGCGATGTTGTGGCCGCCGCCGCGGACCGCGACCAGCAGGCCGTGTTCCCGGGCCACGGCGACGGCACGCAGCACGTCGGCGGTCCCGGTACAGCGGGCGATCACGGCCGGATGCCGGTCGATCGCACCGTTCCACACGGCCCGGGCCTCGTCGTACGCCAGATCACCGGGCACGATCACCTGCCCCCGGAACCCCTCCCCGAGCGCCGCTGCCGCATTGCCAGCCATGCGTCCCAGCATCGGCCGCCCACCCCGCCCGGGCGCGGGGAGCTCACCCATCCGGGGGCGCCGCGCAGACGCCCGGCACAACTGTTCGCTGTGTTTCGGTTCGGGGCGACCCGGCAACGCGAGAGGCGGCCGAGGGAGGTGAGGCGTCGTGCGCATGCCTGCGGCGTGGTGAACAGCCCGGCGTGCATGCCGGCCGCCGACGGCGCCCCCGTCTCCGGTGGAGACAGGGGCACCGGCAGCTGGCGGAGAAGAGGTGACTACAGGCCGAGCCGCTTGCGGATGGCGTCCATCCCATCGGCCATGGCGACGAATTCCGCGATCGTGTACCGGACGCCGAGGATGTCGGGGTTCTGGCTGTCGCCTTGGTAGACGCCGACCAGCTGGCCGTTCGCGTCGTTGATCGGCGCGAACGTGGCGCAGGAGCCGTTCGTCTGGCTGAGGGGCGACTTGAAGCGCTCGTCGATGGAGGGGGTCACGTCGTACAGCTCTTGCTTTTCCATACTCACAGTTCCTTGATTGCGGCGCTGATCAGATCCACGGAGGCAGCGGGGCTCAGCGCGTTTCCTTCCAGGCGGTCGCTGCCGGCACCCTGGTCCCGGTCCAGGCCACCGCTGTCCGATCTCCACCGCGGACCCCGACAGTGAGTGGGTGGTGGGGCGTTGCCGGGGCGTCAGGTGTCGGGGCGGGATGTCCAGGCGAGGAGGCGGGGGTAGGGCCAGGTGGTGATCAGGCGGGCGGGGGTGAGGGCGAGGTGGGCGGCGCGGGCGTAGCCGGAGGTGTACCAGTGGAGTTGGTCGGGGGCGTGGGCGTCGGTGTCGACGGCGAAGAGGCAGCCCGCGTCGGCGGCCAGGCGTAGCAGGTCGTCGGGTGGATCGCGGCGTTCGGGGCGGCAGTTGATCTCCACGGCCGTGCCGGACTCGGCGCAGGCGGTGAAGACGGCCTCGGCGTCGAAGCGGGAGGGTGGTCTGCCGCGTCCGGTGACGATCCGGCCGGTGCAGTGGCCGAGGACGTCGGTGCGCGGGTTGCGGACCGCGGCCAGCAGCCGGGCGGTCATCGGTTCCGGGTCGGCGCGCAGTTTGGAGTGGACGGAGGCCACGACGAGGTCGAGTCGGGCGAGCAACTCCGGGTCCTGGTCGAGGGAGCCGTCCTCCAGGATGTCGCACTCGATTCCGGTGAGCAGCCGGAACGGGCCGTGCTCGGCGGCGGCCCCGTTCCAGGCCGCGACGACGTCGAGTTGGCGCCGCAGCCGTTCGGGGCTGAGGCCGTGGGCGATGGTCAGCCGGGGGGAGTGGTCGGTGAGCACGGCCCACTGATGGCCGAGTGTGCGGGCGGCCCGGGCCATGGCCTCGATCGGGTGGCCGCCGTCGGACCAGTCGGAGTGCAGGTGGCAGTCGCCCTGGGCGGCGGCCGCGAGCTGCCAGGCGTCCGCCGCGGCCGGACCGGCCTCGGCCAGGAGGCGGGCGAGGTACGAGGGTGTCGTGCCGGCCGAGGCCTGTGCGATCACCTCGGAGGTGACCGGCCCGACGCCCGGCAGCTGCCGCGCCCGGGCGGCGTCCACCGGGCCGGGCGGCAGGTCGGCGACGGCGTCGGCGGCCGTGTGGAAGGCCCGGACGCGGTAGGGGGAGGCGCCGTTCCACTCCAGGAGGAAGGCGATCCGCCGCAGTGCCCGCGCAGGGGCCATGGCCGCGGCGGCTTCGGGCGCGGGGGTCTGCATGGCGGGCGTCTTGCCGTGCTGCGGGCGTCGAAACGCCGTCCGGTAGGACTCGTAGGTCGGGCCGGGGGCCGGGGGCGGCGGGCGCGGAGCCACGTGTGGACGTGGCCGGACCGGGCAGGCGCGGCGTGGGGCCGACCGAAGGAGGACCTGTGACCACGACCACGGCGGCGCTCTTCGACGTCGACGGCACCCTGCTCGACACGACCTACTTCCACGCCCTCGCCTGGTGGGAGGCGCTGCGGCAGTACGACCGCACGGTACCGGCGGCCCGGGTCCACCGGGCGATCGGGATGGGCGCCGACCAACTGTTCGACCACCTGCTCGGCCGCGACCGCGACCGGGACGACGACGAGGCGATCGCCGCCGCCCACGACGCGCTCTACGCCGCCTACTGGCCGGTCATCGCGCCGCTGCCCGGCGCCGCCGACCTCCTGCGCGCCTGCGCCGCCCGAGGCCGGCGGATCGTCCTCGCCAGCTCCGCGTCGGAACGGGAACTGACCGCGCTGCGCCGCGTGCTGGACGCCGACGACGTGATCGACGCCGCCACCACCGCCGACGACGTGTCCGCCACCAAGCCCGCGCCGGACCTCGTCCGCGCCGCCCTGGACCGGGCGGACACGGCCCCGGCGGACAGCGTGTTCGTCGGGGACACGGTCTGGGACGTCGTGGCCGCAGGCCGCGCGGGGGTTCCCTGCGTCGCCGTGGAGAGCGGCGGCTTCTCCGCGCAGGAACTCCTCGCCGCGGGCGCCGCCGAGGTCCACCGCGACACGGCCGGCGTGCTGGCCGACCTCGACCGCAGCCTGCTCGCGCAGCGCCCTGCCGCCTGACGGCCGTTCCTCGCCGACGTACGGGCGGAGGCGGACCCCGTACTGCCGCCGGGGGACGCGGAGCCCGTACCGCCACCGCACAAGGACCAGCCGCCGACCAGCCGGGCTCTCAGCGGTCGACGCCGCCCATCACCGGGTCGATGCTCGCCACCGCGACGATGACGTCCGCGACCTGTCCGCCCTCGCACATCGCGGCCACCGCCTGCAGGTTGGTGAAGCTCGGGTCGCGGAAGTGCACCCGGTACGGCCGCGTGCCGCCGTCGGAGACGACGTGCACGCCCAGCTCGCCCCTGGCGGACTCGACCGCGACGTAGGCCTGCCCCGGCGGGACGCGGAAGCCCTCCGTCACCAGCTTGAAGTGGTGGATCAGCGCCTCCATGGACTCGCCCATGATCTTGCGGATGTGGTCCAGCGAGTTGCCCAACCCGTCCGGGCCGACGGCCAGTTGGGCGGGCCAGGCGATCTTCTTGTCCGCCACCATGACCGGGCCCGGGCGCAGCCGGTCCAGGCACTGCTCGACGATCCGCAGGGACTGCTTCATCTCCTCCAGGCGGATCAGGAAGCGGCCGTAGGAGTCGGCGCTGTCGGCGATCGCGACCTCGAAGTCGTAGTCCTCGTACCCGCAGTACGGGTCGGTCTTGCGCAGGTCGTGCGGCAGGCCGGTGGCGCGCAGGATCGGGCCGGTGGCGCCGAGGGCCAGGCAGCCGGGCAGGTCCAGGAAGCCGACGTCGACCAGCCGGGCCCTGAAGGCCGGGTTTTTGGTGGCCAGCTTGTCGTACTCGTGCATCCGCGAGCGCAGCAGCTTCACGCCCTCGTGGATCTGGTCCACCGCACCCGGGGGCAGGTCCTGCGCCAGGCCGCCCGGCCGGACGTAGCCGTGGTTCATGCGCAGGCCCGTCACCAGCTCGAAGATGTCGAGGATGACCTCGCGGTCCCGGAAGCCGTAGACCATCAGCGTGGTGGAGCCGATCTCCATCCCGCCGGCTGCCAGCGCCACCAGGTGCGAGGAGATCCGGTTGAGCTCCATCAGCAGCACCCGGATCACGCTCGCCCGCTCCGGGACGTCATCGGTGATGCCGAGCAGCTTCTCGACCGCCAGGCAGTAGGCGGTCTCGTTGAACAGCGGGGCCAGGTAGTCCATCCGGGTCACGAAGGTCGTGCCCTGGACCCAGTTGCGGAACTCCATGTTCTTCTCGATGCCGGTGTGCAGGTAGCCGATGCCGCAGCGGGCCTCCTTCACCGTCTCGCCGTCGATCTCCAGGACCAGGCGCAGCACGCCATGGGTGGACGGGTGCTGGGGGCCCATGTTGACGATGATCCGCTCGTCGTCCGCCCGTTCTCGTCGTTGCACCGCATCGGCGACCTCGTCCCAGTCGCCGCCGGTGACGGTGTAGACGCGGCCTTCGGTCGTGTCCCGCGCTTCTGCCGACTCGTGCTCGATGCCGCTCATCAGCCGTAAGACCTCCGCCCGGGCGCCGGTCGCGTCCGTCCTTCGATCCTGCCTCCCCGGCGCGGGACGGGGCCACCGGTGGACCGCCGGCCTCCGCCACCCGGAGCCGGCCGACATCGCGTACCGCTGTTTCCCACCCGCGCCTCAGGGCACACGCCCACACGGGCAGGTCCCGCGCAGCGGTGGTCCTGGCCCGGGGCGTCGCCCTGACAACGGAGGAGGCTCGATGACCATCGCCGTCGGCGGGACACCGGCCGACAGCCGCTCGGCTGCCGGACGAGGGGCAGGCGTGACCGCGCCGTCCCGTACGGCCGCGGAGCCGGTTTCCCGCAGTGCGGCGCCGGCCCTGCCCGGCCCGCGCGGACCGGTCAGCGCCGGACTCCTCGCCGCCCTGCGTGCCGCTGCGGACCCGGCCGCGACGTTCGCGCCCGTCGCTCTGAGCGACCCGGGTGACCCGGGCGACCCGGGCGACCCGTGGGGCGAGGACCTCCAACTGGCCCTCTACACCTGTTACGAGCTGCACTACCAGGGTTTCGCCGACGTCGACCCCGACTGGGAGTGGCACCCCTGGCAGCTGGCCCTGCGGTCCGCGCTGGAGCAGGCGTTCCTTGCCGCCGTACGGGCGGCGACCGGCGAACCGCCACCGCTGGCCCGGGCCCTGGCCGGCCTGCTGGCCGACGACACGGGCGGCACCGGCCCCTCCCACCACCTGCTCGACCACGGGGAGCGCTGGCAGGCGCGCGAATACGTGGCGCACCGCTCGCTCTACCACCTCAAGGAAGCGGACCCGCAGATGTGGGTGGTGCCCCGCCTGCCGAACCCGGCCAAGGCCGCGCTGGTCACCGTGCAGTACGACGAGTACGGCGCAGGCCGCCCCGAACGGGCCCACGCGCAGTTGTTCGCCGAGATGATGGCGGACCTCGACCTGGATCCGAGCTACGGGCACTACCTCGACGCCGTCCCCGCGCCCGCGCTGGCGGTGGTCAACCTGATGTCGCTGTTCGGCCTGCACCGCTCCCTGCGCGGCGCGCTGATCGGCCAGTTCGCCACGGTGGAGATCACCTCTCCGCCCGGCGCCGCGCGGCTGGCGGCGGCGCTGGAGCGCCTGGGCGCATCGCCGGCGGGCACCCTGTTCTACCGCGAGCACGTGGTGGCCGACGCCGTCCACGAGCAGCTCGTCCGCCGCACCGTGATCACGCCCCTGGTCGAGGACGACCCCTCGCTCGGCCCCGACATCGCCTTCGGCATCGCCGCCACCACTGCCGTGGAGGCACGGTTCGGCGCCCACGTGGTCGGCTGCTGGCGCGACGGCCGAAGCTCACTCCGCACCCCCCTGACCGCGCTCGCGCCGCAGGCGAAGTCCTGAGGCTCACGGAAGAGTCCTGAGGCTCACGGAGGAGTCCTGAGGCTCAAGGATCAGTCCTGAAGCTCAAGGATCACAGCAGACGAACCGGGCAGGTGACACAGCATGCTTTTCCTCCACCCACTTCCGGACCTCGGTACCGGCAGCGTGGCCGCCCCCGGCGAGCGGGCGGAGACCGTGGCGGTGGTGCGCGGTGTCCGGCCGTGACGAGGGCCCGGTCACGCGGTTGCGGCTGACCGGGAGCGGCCCGGTGCTCGTCGACGGCCCTGTGGAGATCGTGCTCCCCGACGGCCGGAGCGTGCGGGCCGACCGCCCGGTGGTAGCGCTGTGTACGTGCCGCCGCAGTCGCCGCTACCCGTTCTGCGACACCAGTCACCGCAACAGGAAGGGCGCAGCAGACGACTGAGCGGGCAGCCTCGACGCGCCCTGACGAGGCAGAGCCGACCGGCGACTGACCAGCACGCACCGTCGTCCCCTCACGCACCGTCGTCCCCTACCACCCGGGTCGCCGCCCGGTCAGCGTTCGCGGACACCGCGCACCACCACCAGCTCCTCCTCGCGTTCGCCCGGCCCGATCAGTCCGCGCCGCTCGAACAGGGCGGCCCGCGCGCTCATCACCGGCCCGAAGGGCTGCCGCCGCCGGGCCGCCACCTCCGTGCGCAGCCCGGCCGCGCGCAGCTGCGCGAGGGTGGCGGGGACGTCCGCGAGCGAGGACTGCACGAGGAGCAGCACGCCGTGGGCGGCGAGCAGGTCAGGGGCCGTCCGGCAGATCCGGTCCAGCACGAGCCGCCCGTCCGGTCCGGCGTCCCAGGCGAGGGCGGCGCCGTGGGCGGCGGTGCGCCGGCCGTTTCTGCGCCCGCGTGTGCGTCCCGCGGCTCCCGCGGCTCCCGCGGCACCTGCGGCACCTGCGGCTCCCGCGGTGGGATCGACGGGGACGTACGGGGGATTGGCGGTGATCAGGTCGAACCGGCGGCCCACCACCGGATCCGCCAGGTCGCCCCGGCGCAGCCGGATCCGGCTACCGTGCAGCCGGCTGTTCAGCCAGGCGGTGGCGACGGCTCGGGCGGACAGGTCCACTGCCGTGACCTGCGCACCCGCCTGCGCGGCCACGAGCGCGACGGCGCCCGTCCCCGTGCACAGGTCGAGCACCCGCCCGGAGGCGTCCAGGCGCTCGCGGCGCACGCAGGAGGCCAGCAGCCGGGTGTCCCCCTGCGGTCGGTAGACCCCGGGGGGTCGGAGCAGCAACATGGCGATCAGTTTCCCGGGAGGTGCTGCACCGGGTCGTGGAGGGTCAGCGCGGTGACGTGCCGGGCGTAGACGTGCCCGGCGGGGACGGCCGCCACCCGGATCCCGGTGCGGTACCCCATCCCGGTGCGCTGCTGGACCGCGGTGCGGTACCGGTGCTCCGGTGCGGCGGCGCGGGGCGGGAGCTCGGGGACGACGGCGGTCATGGTTCCTCCGTGGGGGTGCTCCCGGGCGGCTGCCCCGGGCCCCTGGGACGAAACGCGGCCGGCCCGGCGCTGCGGGGCAGCAGGGTGGTGGTCAGCCCGCGCCGGGCAGGCGGACCTCCAGGTGGTCCGAGAGCACGCGGGTCTCCAGCACCGGCTGGGGCGCGGTGGCGGGCCCGTGCACCACCTGGCCGTCACGCAGCCGGAACTCGCTGCCGTGCCACGGGCAGCGCAGGCAGCCGTCGGCGACGGTGCCCTCGGAGAGCGGCCCGGACAGGTGGGCGCAGCGTTCGGCCAGTACGTGGCACTGCTCGCCGTCGCGGACGACGACCACGGGCAGCTCACCGGCCGTCCGTCGGACGGGCTTCCCGGGCGGGAAGTCCTCCAGCGCGCCGAGGCCGACCCAGTCGGCCGGGGCCAGCCGGTGGACGGCGGCGGCCCGGTCCGGCCCGGCGGCCAGCCGGTAGGCGAGGTGGCCGCCGAGGGCGGCACCGGCGGAGACGGCGGTCAGGCCGGCCAGGCCGAGCAGTCGGCCCCGGGCGTGGCGGCCGCGGCAGCGGGCCAGCAGGGACCCGGCGTACAGCAGCACCCCGGCGGTGTTGGAGAGCGCGTGCACCAGGCCGGTGCGGCGGCGCGGCGGATCGAGCCGGGCCCAGTCCACCCAGCCCGCCAGCGCGGCCGGGCCGGCGGCCAGCAGGCCCGCCGCCACCAGGGCGTCGGCCGACCTGCGGCCGCCGGGGGTGAAGTCCAGCAGGCCGGCCGACGTCCAGCAGCCGAGCGGCAGCTGGACCAGCGCCGGGTGGAGCGGATGGCCGAGCCAGACGCCGTGCAGCGCGTCGCGGTACGGGCCGAGCGGGAGGGCTTCCACCGCGTCGGCGAGCGGCCCGGCCGGGGTGTCGAGGACGTCCCAGTGCTCCGGCGCCTCCAGGGCGTGGCGCAGCCGGCGGGACCAGGGGCGGGTGTGCAGGGGTGAGGTGTTCATACCGAGCGGCTAGCCGGGCGGCGGCCGGTCAAACCCGGGCACGGGATCCTCACGGGCGGTCGGTGTCCGAGGGACGGTCGTCGGTCTGCGCCTCGCCGGGCTCTTCCTCCCCGCCGTGCGCCTCGTCGTCCTGCTCCTCGTCCTGGAACGACACGTCCACGTGCTGCTCGGGCCGACGTTCCTCCTGACGGGCGACGGAGGACAGGACGGCTTCGTCGGCGGCCGTGAGCGGCGGCTGCAGCAGGCTGCGCGGCCACAGGCGTCGGGCGAGCACGACGTTGGTCTCGGCCGCGTAGACGGTGATCTGCGCGGTGAGGTAGAGCCAGAAGAGCAGGCCGATGACGGTCGCGAAGAAGCCGTAGACCTGGCTCGCGTGGCGCAGCTCGTGGGTGACCAGGAGCGAGCCGCCGGCCTGGAGGGCGGTGAACAGCGGTCCGGCGAGCGCGCAGCCCGGCCACAGCGAGCGGGTGCGGATCTCGCGCGGGGTGAGCACCCGGAAGCAGGCCAGGCACAGGGCGGTGTTCACCAGTGCCGAGACGGCCAGGCCCCCGATCCGGGCGGGCACCCCGCCCAGGGCGGTGGCGACCAGGGCGGCGGCCGCCGTGCCCAGCAGCAGCCCGGAGCCCAGGACGGCGAACAGCAGCAGGCTGCGCGCCAGCCGCGGCCAGTAGCCGGGCCGCTGGACCCCGGGCACGTTCCAGACCTCGGCCATCGCGTGCTGCAGGACCTGGGCGATGCCGAGCGCGCCGTACAGCATCCCGAGCGCGCCGATGAGCAGGGCCAGGCCGCTGCCCTGCAGGGAGTGGACGTTCTGGCGCAGTTGGTCGCCGATGATCGGGAAGTCGGCGAGCGCGGAGTCCAGCACCGAGCGCTGGGCGCCGGGATGGCCGTGCAGGACGAACCCGAGGACGGTGCTGAGCAGGAGCAGCAGCGGGATCAGCGCGACGAAGCCGTAGTAGGTGATCAGCGCGGCCAGCAGCCCGCCCCGGTCGTCCCCGTACTTGCGCACCACACCGACCACCACGGCGGATGGCCGGTGGCGCTGCTGGAAGCCGTCCACACCCCGCAGGGCCTGCTCGATCGGGTTCACACGGCGCGTCTGCCCGACCGTGCCGTCCCGACACCCACTGCCCGGAGCGTTCGGACCATCCGGCTGCCCGGCTGCCCGGCTACTCAGTCATGAGCACCGCGACGCCCGTCACGCGGTCCCCGGCGAGGTCCGCGAGCGCGGTGTCCGCCTGGCGCAGGGGGTAGCGGGTGAGGTGGACCGACGGGCGGGTTCGGGCGGCTTCCGTGAGGTAGGCCAGGCCGTCGGCCCGGGTGTTGGCGGTGACGCTGCGCAGCGTGCGCTCCTGGAAGAGGTGGCGCTGGTAGTCCAGCGCGGGGATGTCCGTGAGGTGGATGCCGGCCACGGCGAGCGTGCCGCCGCGGTCGAGTGCGGCGAGGGCGACCGGTACCAGTTCGCCGGCCGGGGCGAAGAGGATGGCGGCGTCCAGCCGCTGCGGGGGCGGGTCGTAGGAGTCCCCGGCGAAGTCGGCGCCGAGCTCCAGGGCCAGCCGGCGGGCGTTCGCGCCGCGGGTGAACACGTGCACCCGTGCGCCGCGGGTGAGGGCGAGTTGGGCGGTCAGGTGCGCGGACGCGCCGAAGCCGTAGAGGCCCAGCAGCCCGCCTTCGGGCAGTTCTGCCCGTTCGAGGGCCCGGTAGCCGATGATCCCGGCGCACAGCAGCGGGGCGAGCTCCTCGGCGGGCGGGCCCTCGGGCAGCCGGTAGGCGAAGCGGGCGTCGGCGGTGAGGTACCGGGCGTAGCCGCCGTGCCGGTCCCAGCCGGTGTAGCGCGAACCGGGGCAGAGGTTCTCCCGCCCGCTGCGGCAGTAGGCGCAGCTGCCGCAGGTCCCGGCCAGCCAGGCCACCCCGGCCCGGTCCCCGACCGCGAACTCCCGGACCGCGGTGCCGGCCGCCCGTACGTGCCCGACCGCCTCGTGCCCGGGCGTGCACCCGGCCGTCCGGGGGGCCAGGTCGCCCTCCGCGAGGTGCAGGTCGGTACGGCACACCCCGCAGGCCTCCACCTCCACCAGGATCTCCTGCGGCCCCGGCGCGTCCAGTGGCCGCCGCACCCGCACCAGCGGGCCCGGTGCCGTCCCGCCCGGTGCCGTCCCGCGGACTGGCCCGGCGACCGGCCCGGGGTGGTCCACCACCCACGCCTCGGATTCCGCCGGCAACGGTGCCGCCGTGGTCATCGCCGCCTCCTTCCCAGGCCCGTCACCCGTTCCCACGCCACCCGTTTCCAGCCTGCGCCGGGAGCGGCAGCACCGCAGACCGGCGGTACGGGGGGTACGGCGATACCGGGCGCTCGGCACGGGTGGCGGCCCGTCGTCCACCGCCTCACAGGGCGTGGGCGAGGACCCGGCAGGACCAGCGGGCGAGCCGGCACCATCCTCGGGCCGCGCCGCCCAGGGCCAGGTACCACCCGATGCCGAACGGCAGGGCGATGGCGAACCAGGACGGGGGTGCCAGCTCGCCGGGCCGCCGGGCACCCTCGCGCGCCCAGCGGCGGCACCGCGAGACGCCCCGGCGGGTCCAGCCGGCGCAGCGCTCGGCGCGCCCGGACCAGCGTGCCGAGGCACGCAGCAGCCCGGTGTGCCAGTCGTCGCGCCGTCGGGCGATCGCGGTCGGCATCGCGGGCTCCGTGGCGAGGACCGCGGGTGGGCGGTCGGGAGGTGGGTGGTCCTGCCACCAGCGTGTCCCTCCGCGGGCTCGGGCCGCAACGCCGGCCGGCGGCCGGGCCGGTCGGACCTCTGCGGCCCGGAGCGGGCGCCGGGGCCGGGTCAGGAGCCGAACATCCCTGAGAAGGCCCGTGGTTGGTGTCTCCGGCGCGACGTGCTGCGGGGCGCGGTCAGGAGGTCCGGCGGGCCGGGGCGAGTTGGTCGTAGCAGTAGTAGACGGCGATGAGGGCGTGGGTGGCGAGCATGGCGACCGGGCTGAGGTAGGCGAGGCCGACGGTGGCGAGGTAGGCCAGGCCGCCGATGCCGAAGCGGCGCAGGGCGGCGCGGCGGGCCTCGGGGGGCACGGGGGTGTGCAGGGCGCGGGCGTCGCGGGTGAAGGAGAGGAAGAGCAGCGAGAAGGCGATGCCCATGGCGACCATCGTCGCGGCGTAGAGCGCGGCGGCCGTACTGGCGTCGTCGTGGCCCGCGGTGAGGTAGGTGGCGAGCAGGCGGGTGGGGTAGGGGATGACGGAGACGGTGAGCAGCAGGAAGAGGTTGGCGAACAGGGTGCGTCGGTCGACCCGGCGGGCGAGGGCGCACATGGCGTGGTGGTTGATCCAGATGATGCCGATGACCAGGAAGCTGACCAGGTACGCGAAGTAGCCGGGCCACTGGCGGCCGAGGGCGTGCAGGAGGGTTTCGCCGTGCAGGGTGTCGGGCTCGGGCACCTGGAGGTCGAGCACGAGCAGGGTGATGGCGATGGCGAGGACGCCGTCGCTGAAGGCTTCGAGGCGGGCGGTGCTGAAGCCCGTCCGGGGGGCCACCGGGGAGGCGCCGGTCTCGTGGGGCTCGTCGGCGGGCGTCATGTCGGCTCTCCAGGGGCGTGGACGGGCAGTGCGGGGCCCGTCGGAGGCGAGAAGGCTACCGGTTCGGATCGGCCGCTCCGGCCTCTCCGGCCTCACCGTGCCGGTGATCGGCTTGACGGACGGTCAACGTGCATGTGAAGTACGGGAGTTGTGCAGATGTCGGGTCTGCCGACTGGTGGGTGGAAGCCGGGGTAGGCGCCGTGGGCCAGGAGCTGCCGCGCCCGCGGCCGGCGCACACCAGGAAGGTGATCAGATGCAGAAATCCGCTGTCCGCCCGATGCCCGTCACGTTTCCCGACAGCGCCGCGCCCGACGTCCCGATCGATGCGGAACTCCGCTTCGACGCCGCGCTCCCGCACGCGGCGTGCCTGGCGTTCCCCTTCGCGCTCAACGGCTGCCCGGGTGGGGGCGAGCTCTGCTGGTACTTCAGCCGCGACCTGTTGAACGAGGGCCGCCATGCCCCGGCCGGCTGCGGGGACGTCAAGGTCAGGCCCGGGCCCGCCGGCGAGGTCCTGATCACCCTGCGGAGCCCCGACGGCCAGTCGGTGCTCAGCGCACCGGAGGACGTCGTCACCGCCTTCCTCGTGGACTCCTTCACCCTGGTGCCCGCAGGGTCGGAGGCCGACCACCTGGACGTCGACGCGGCGCTCGCCCGGTTGTGCGCCGACGACTGACCCGGTGGGCAGGAGCGGCCGCCTCGAACGGCCCACCCCGGGTGTGCGTCCGGCGGCGGTGCCCGAGGCTCGGAGCATGGCATCGATCATCGTGCTCTTCGAGCTGGAGCCCGAGGCGGCCATCGGCGCGGAGGGTGTCGAACCCGCCGTGATCGCGGTGCACGCCGCCGGGGCCGATCCCGAGGTGCCCGAGGACCCGCAGCCGTACACGCTGTGCGGGCTGGAGACGGGCCCGATGGAGCACAGCCACTACCGGGCGGCCAGGCCCGGCGAGCCCTGGTACCCGGCCGCGCTCGCCGATCAGCGCTGCCAGGAGTGCGAGCGCGCCCTGCGCACGCTGTGAGCGGACGACCAACTCACCGGCAGGCCTTCAACGTGATCAGCCCGCTATCACGAACTCGCTTTGTGCGCCAGGGGGTTGTGTGAGGTTTCGTGCGTCAACCCAACGAGTTGACCCCGGCGGTGGTGGAACACCCCGGGGCCCGGCACTGGAGCAGCAACTCCGGATGCAGATTCATCGTAGCGTCTCTGAGCGGGACTTCGCCGTACTTCCCAACGCGGTGCTCCAGAACCGGCGGTTGTCCTTCACCGCCCGCGGGCTGCTCGCGGACCTCCTCTCCCGCCCGGACGGCACCTCGTTCAAAGTTGCGCGGTGAGCGCGACCAGCAGGGCCGCCAGCCCCACCGTCAGCCACGCCACGTAGTCGCCGAGGAGTCCGGAGTGGAGGCGGCGCAGCGGCAGGACGGTGACCCGGTGGAGCCCGCCGGTGCCGCGCCTGGGGTCGCGGCGGACGGCGGCGGTGGCCAGGCCGACGGCCAGCAGGGCGGAAAGCAGGCCGAGGCCGATCCCGGCGCCCGTCCACCAGGCGTCGGGGGCGGGCCCGGGCCCGGGCCCGGGCGGGACGATGCCCGGGTGGGCCAGGGTGTCGGCGAGGTAGCCGTCGCGGTCGGTGAAGGCGGCGGCGCCCGCCGCGAGTGCCCGCCCCACGCCGGGCAGCACGCCGACGGCCAGGCAGCCGGCCAGCAGCAGTCCGGGCACGAGGAGCATCGACGCGGGCGGTCGGCGGCCCGGGGTGCGGATCTCGGGCTCCTCGCCCTCGCCGCTGGTCGCGGCCGTCTCGGGGTGTTCCTCGGGCGGGGCGCCGACGCCGCCGAAGACCCGCAGGCCGGCCCGCAGCACCGCGCCGCCGGTCACGGCCGACACCAGCACGAACAGGGCGGGCAGCCAGGCCAGTTCGTGCCCGGCGGCTTCTTCGGCCACGGCCTTGCCGAGGCCGGTGCCGAACGGCGGCAGTCCGGCCAGGGCCAGCGCGCCCAGGCCGAACAGCAGCCCGGGCAGGCGCAGTTCGCGGGCGCGGCCGTGCAGCCCGTGTTCGTCGACCGAGCCGTACCGGTCCAGCAGGACGCCGGTGAGGCCGAACAGCGCGGCCTTGGCGCCCGCGTGGGCGGCGACGTACACGGCCGTGCCGGCCAGTCCGGCCGGGGTGAGCAGGGCGGCGCCGACCAGGAACAGGCCGACGTGTCCGACGGTGGAGAACGCCAGCATCCGCTTGAGGTGCCGCTGTTGCCAGCACATGACGGCGCCGACCAGGGCGGTCAGCACGCCGAAGGCGAGCAGGGTGTCGCGTACGACGGCGTCCGGCAGGCCGCCGGGGCCGGCGAACACCACCCGGTGGATGCGGGCGGTGCCGTAGACGCCGAGTTCGACCATGATCCCGGAGAGCAGCATGCAGACCGGGCTCGGGGCGACGGCGTGCGCGTCCGGCAGCCAGAAGTGGAAGGGCACCGCCGCGGCCTTGACCAGCGGGCCGGCCAGGACCAGGACGAAGGCGACGACCAGCAGGGCGTCCGGGCCGTGGCCGGGCGTGGCGAGCCGGTCGAGCTCGGCGCCGATCTGGGCGAGGCCGAGCTCGCCGGTGCGGGCGTAGAGCAGGCCGATGCCGAGCAGGGAGAGGTAGGCGGCGGCCGAGTTGACGAGCCCGAAGGCGAGGGCGCCCTGCAGCGGGCGCGGGTCCTCGATGCGGTAGCCGGTGAGCGCGTAGGCGACGGCGCCCATCAGCTCGAAGAAGACGAAGGCGTCGAAGAGGTCACCGGTGAGCGCGAACCCGCACATGCCGGCCTCGAAGAGCAGCAGCAGCGCGGGGAAGAGGCCGCCCTCCCGGCCGGAGGGCTCCTCGAAGTAGCGCCAGGCGTAGCAGAGCACGGCCAGGATCAGGACGGCGGCGAGCAGGGCCAGCCCGCTGCCGAGGCGGTCGGCGACCAGGACGATGCCGACGCTGTGCCCGCCGCTCGGGTTCCAGCCGCCCAGCCAGGACACCGCCCGGCCGTCCGGGCTGGTGCGGGCCCACAGCAGGGCGAGGCAGAGGACGTCGGCGGCGGCGAGGGCGGTGGCGAGCGCGTCGCGGCCCAGGCGGGGCAGCCGGCGGCCCGCGACGGCGAGGACGGCCGCTCCCAGCAGGGGGATCGCGACGGCCAGTGGCAGCAGGTCGGCGGTGTGCAAGGGATCGGCGGTGTGCAAGGGCCGTCACCCCCGCAGCCCGGTCAGGTCCTCCGGGTCCACCGTGCCGTGTCGCTTGCGCAGTTGGACGACCAGGGAGAGCAGCAGGGCGGTGACGGTCGCGCCGACGACGACGTCGGTGAGCGCGAGGGCCTGGACGACCGGGTCCACCACCGGGGCGTCGGTCGGCAGGTCGGAGAAGACGGGGGCGGTGGCGCCGCGCCGGTAGCCGACCGCGAGCAGCAGGACGTAGGTGGAGGACTGGGCGACGGCCAGGCAGCCGACGGCCTGGACCAGGTCGCGGCTGGTGACCAGCCCGTACAGACCGGCGAGCAGGATCCACCCGGCGGCGAGGTAGGGGAAGACGCTCATCGACTGCTTCCGCGGGGGACGACCTCGACCGCCTGGTCCAGGAAGTGGGCGAGCAGCACCACCACGCCGGAGGCGACCTCCACGCCGACGACGGCGTTGACCACCGCCACCAGTCCGCTGGAGGACAGCGTGTTGAAGGTGCCGAGCGGCAGGGTGTTGGCGAGGTAGCCGGCGCCCTCCGCCAGGCCGATCAGGCCGAGGGCGGCGAACGTCCCGGCGGCCAGCGCGTCCGCCACGTCGAGCACGGCCAGCGGGCGGATCCGTTTGAGCACGCGGTAGTCGGCGGCGACGTACGCCAGGTGCAGCGCGGTGGCCAGGGCGACGCCGCCCTGGAATCCGCCGCCGGGGCTCAACTGGCCGTGCGCCACGAGGTATCCGCCGGTCAGCAGGGTGACGGGCAGCAGTGTGGCACCGAACAGCCGGGTGGTCGGCAGGACCGGTTCGGCGGCCGGACGGCGCTTGTGCTCGTCCCGGGCCAGGCGCAGCAGCATGCCCGCGCCGAGGACGGAGCCGAAGAGGATGGACTCCTCGCCGAGGGTGTCGAAGGCGCGCTGGTCGAAGTTGACGGCGGACACGATGTTGGCGGTGCTCCTGGCCAGTCCGGCCGCCACCGCCCGTTCGCCGTACGGGTGTCGGGCGCCGCCGAAGCCGGGCAGCCGGCCGGCGGCGGCGATCAGGCCGGCGGCGAGGACGGCGGCGGCGGTCAGGAACAGCCGCAGCCGGGCGGTGCGGCTCACTCGGGCCGGTCCGTACGGTCGGGGCCTTTCCCGCGCTCGCCGGGGTGCTCCTCGCGGCGCACCCGGCGGACGGTGAGCAGGATCAGCAGCGGGGTGATCGCGCTGCCGACGCCGAGTTGGGAGAGCGCGACGTCGGGGGCCTGGAGCACGGTGAACAGGGCGGCGAGGCAGAGCCCGAGCAGGGCGAGCACGGCGGCCTGGCGGACCGGGTCGCGGGTGAGCGCGGCGGCGGTCGCGGTGACGGCGGTGAGCAGCAGGGCGATCACGATCAGGGTGTCGGTCACCGGTTCGCCTCCCGCCCGGCTTCGGCGCGGACGGTCGCCCGGGCGATGGCCATCGTGGTGACGGTGCCGCCGGCCGCCAGCAGTACCCCGATCACCAGCAGCTTGACGGCCGCCCTTCCCGGGCCGGTGTCCACGGCGAGCGCGAGGGCGACGAGCGGAGCGCCGAGCGTGGCCGCGGGGGAGAGGGCGTGCAGCCGCAGGTACGGGCCGGGGAGCAGGACGAGCCCGAGGGCCCCGAGCAGCAGGGCGGCCGTACCGGCGCAGAGCAGCACCAGGGCGAGGACGTGGCGGTCCATCAATGCTCCTCGCCGGCCAGGAAGCGGGTGAACACCAGGGTGCCGGCGGGGGCGAGGACGGCCAGGTCGAGGGCGAGGTCGGTGTAGGAGCTGCGGCTGAAGCCCTGGGCGAGCAGCAGCAGGAGGACGGAGGTCAGGGTCGCGGCGAGGTTGAGTCCGGCCAGGCGCTGCGGCGGCTCTCCGCGCAGCCCGAGCAGCAGGCAGGGGGCGACGCCGCCGGCACCCAGGAAGGCCGCCGCCAGCAGCCAGGCGTTCACCGCGCGCCGCCCGTCGATGCGCCGCCCGTCGCTGTGGTGTCCGTCAACGCGCGTTCCAGCGAGGAGACTTCACGGCCGAGCGCGTGCACGGTCAGGGTGCCGTCCTCGGTTGCGACGACGTACCCGCCGGGTGTTGCCGAGAACAGGGCGGCCGCCCAGGCGGGCCCGGTGCCGGGCGAGAGGCGGAGGGTGCGGAAGCCGCTGCCGCGCCGGTGTGCGGGCGACAGGACGGCGAGCGCCAGCCGGCCGGTGTCGGCGAGCAGGGTCCACGGGAACGCCCAGAGTGCGTGGGCGAGTCGGGCCGGGCCGCCCGGGGTGGCCCCGGAGGCGCGCCGCACCGCGAGGGCGCCCAGCGCCCCGAGGAGCGCGATGCCGCCGCCGACCGCCACCTCCAACGGCGTGACCGAGCTGATCAGCACGGTGTTCAGCAGCAGCAACAGGCCCCACCAGAGCAGGAGTTCGGTCACCGTTCGCATCGCACGACCCCCGTTCCGGCCGTACCGGCCCTCCGCCGTCTTGGCGGGCGGCCCCCAGGTGTACCGTCCGGCCGGGGAGCGCGTCCCGCGCGCAACGCCGCCGCGTGCGGGATCGTCGTGGCGGACCACCCGTTCGCCGCAGCGCGGGAACGGGCGGTCCGATCATCGGCTGGGTGGGGAGGGGCGTCCTCCGGGCAGGCTCAGTCGGGCGGTTCCTGGGTCGCCGCCGGTTCGGCGGCCGGCTCGGTCACCTCGTACTCCGGGCCGTCCTGCGGGCCCTTCTCCTCCTCGTGCCCGGGCGGTGGCGCGCCCTCGCCGGTCATCCTGGACTCCGGAGTCTCCACGGACACCGGCGGCTCCTTCGGTGTGGTCGGTTCCTTCGGGACTGGGTGGTCCTGGTCGCGCATGCGTCTCAACTCCTCGGGGACGGCGGGTGGTCGGGAACGAGTGGTCGGGAACGGGGTCAGGGGAGCTTCCTTCCCCGGGCGAGGGCGCCGGCCGTCGCGCCGAGCAGGGCCGCGCCGCCGGCGGCGAGCAGGCCGTGGTGCTGGGAGGCCCACAGCTGGGCGCTGCGGTCGCGGGACTCGGCGTCGAAGCGGCCGTGGGCGCCGTGGTCCTGCGCCGCGTCGACCGGGGTCCAGAGGTTGGCCTGGTCCCCGGCACCGGTCGTCCGCTCCTCCGACGGCCGCTCGTCCTCCGGCCCCTCCTGCTGGGCGTCGAGGCCCGTGCGGGCGAGGTAGCGGTCCAGCAGTCCGGGGGCGACCGCGTTGGCGATCAGAGTGGCGGCGGTGCTGGCGCCCACCCAGTACTCCCGCCGTCCGGGGTGGTCGGCGGCGTAGCGGACGGCGCGGGCGGCGAGTTCGGGCTGGTGGACCGGGGGACGGGCCGGGCCCGGCCGGGCAGCCGGTTCAGCACCCAGTCGAACTGCGGGGTGTTGACGGCGGGCAGCTGCACCATCGTCACCCGCACGCTCGAACCGCCCGCCAGCAGCTCGCAGCGCAGCGCCTCGTGCCAGCCCTGCAGGGCGTGCTTGGCGCCGCTGTAGGCGGTCTGCAGCGGGATGCCGCGGTAGGCGATCGCCGAGCCGACCTGCACGATCGTGCCGTGGTCGCGCGGCAGCATCCGGCGCAGCGCGGCGCGGGTGGCGTTGACGTAGCCCAGGTAGGTGACCTCGGTGACGCGGCGGAACTCCTCCGGGCTGATCTCGGTGAACGGCGCGAACACCGACGCGAAGGCGTCGTTGACCCAGACGTCGATGGGTCCGAACTCCTCCTCGGCCCGGGCCGCCACCGCCTCGCAGGCCCGTGGATCGGCGACGTCCGCCGGGACCGTGCACACCGGTGAACCCGCCGCCTCGGCCTCGGCCGCGGCGGCGCGCAGCCCGGCCGCGCCGCGGGCGACCAGCACCAGGCGGTTGCCGGAGGTGGCGAAGGCCCGGACGCAGGCCCGGCCGACGCCGGCGGTGGCGCCGGTGACGACCACGGTGCGGGGGCGTGAAGGCGTACGCATCGTCATGGCGCGCGCCTTTCCCGGGGGGCGTCGCCGAAACGCCACGACGGCCGTCCCGGCCCGGGTGGTTTCCGGCCCGTGCCCGTGCCCGTGCCGGTACCGGTACCCGCGTCGATCTCGGTGGGCTCGCCGAGATCGGGGTCGGTGGGCGGCCGGGTGCAGTGGCCGTTGTGCCGGCGCAGGTGCTGGACCGGCAGGGCCAGCCAGCACGCCACGAACCAGAGCATCACCGCCCCGGCGATCCAGCCCGCCATCACCGGCCCCGCCGCGACCCGGAGCAGGAGCAGCAGGGCCGAGCCGATGGTCAGCGCCAGCAGCGCCAGGCCCCCGCCCACCAGCCGCGCCGCGGCGTCCACCAGCTGGGGCTTGAGCCGGCGCCCGGCGAGGATCCGGTGGTACGCGACCGGGGCGGTCAGCGCACCGGTGGCGAGGGCGCCGAGGACGACCGTGACCACGTACAGGCCGCGGTCGAAGCCGCCGAGCTCGGCGAAGCGCGGCATGAAGACCACGCTCAGCAGGAAGCCGAACAGCACCTGGGAGCCGGTCTGGGCGACCCGCACCTCCTGGAGCAGGTCGCCCCACCGCCGGTCGGCCCGCTCCTCCGGCGACTCCCGGCGGCCGGTCCGGGGCCGGGGCCGGTGGGCGCCGTTGTTCGGGCTGCTGTCCGGGGCGTGGTACGAGCCGCTGTCCGGGCGGGTCTCCGGCGTCGCCATGGTGAATCGCCTCCGCTTCCTCCTCGGCAGAGCGTGTAGCCGCCGCCGGACCGGACAAACGCCCGGTGCGCGGCCGGTGGGCCCTGCACCGCGCCTGGCTCCGTCCGTCCGGCGGTCCGTGCGCGGCACGACGATCGCGCGGCACAATGACCGGTACGGCACCGCGCCGTCCCGACCCGACCCGACCGGGAGCCCGCCATGTCACGGCCAGTCGAGGACCGACCCGGGGGCGACGAGCACGAGCCCGCAGGCCCGGAGCCCACAGGGCTGAGCGTCGCCGTGGACCACGAGGGGGCGGTGCGGATCGTCACCGTCGCCGGGGAACTGGACCACGACACGGCCGACGGGCTGCGCGAGGCTCTTGCGCGGCCCGCGGTCGACGGCCTGGAGCGGATCCTGATCGACCTGCGGGACCTGCGCTTCTGCGACTCGACCGGCCTCAACCTCCTGCTGCGCGCCCGTCTGGCGGCCGAGACGGCGGGGCTGCGGCTGGAACTCGCGGGCCTGCGCCCTGCCGTGGCCCGGCTCTTCGCCATCACCGGCGCCGACAGCGTGCTGCGGATCCATTCCGATCTCGAAACGGCGTTGACGGCGCCCGGCCCGGCCGCGCGCCCCCGTGACGACAGTTCGCGCCCTCGTGACGACGGCCCGGCGTGAGCGTGAGGAGGCCCGGATGAACCAACCCGGGAACGGGCGGCAGGTGCGGGACGCCGACCGGACCAGGCTGCTCGCGCTCGCGGGCAGCCGGGGAGCCGTGCAGCGCAGCCGTGAGTTCAGCCGCGAGGCGCTGGCGGACTGGCACTGGCTGCCGGCCGCCGACGAGGAGCAGCAGGCCGTCGCGGAGGACGTCCTGCTGATGGTCTCGGAGCTGGTCACCAACGCGTGTCTGCACGCTCCGGGTGGCCCGAGTGAGCTGCGGCTGGACTGGGACGGCAGCCGGCTGCGGGTGGAGGTCGCGGACGACAGCCCGGTCCCGCCGAGGCTGCTGCGGGCCGCCGAACCGGGGCGGCCGGGCGGATACGGCCTGCGGGTGGTGGACCGGCTCTCCCGTGCCTGGGGCTGTGTGCCCGAGGGCGGCGGCAAGCGGGTCTGGCTGGAAGTGTCGGCCCCGCTGGACCACCACTCCCGTTGACCGTCTCCGGGCGTTGACGGTATCCGGCTTGACGGCTGCCCGCTCACGCCCGGCCGGGGTGCGGCTGCGGAGGCGGTGCCGGATCGGGGTCCGGGAAGGGCTCCGGCGCCGGGAACGGGGGAACCGGCGGCGGCGCCGGGTCGGGGTTGGGGGCCGGATCGGGGTGGGGGTGGGGGAAGGGCTCGGTGTCGGGGTTCGGGGGCGTCGGGATGGTCAACGTGACCGCCTCCTCGGCGGCCCGGTGCAGGGCACCGGGCCGCGGTGGCTGTTCGTGTTCTCGTGTTCTCGTGGTCGATCGGCGGGCGCCGGATCAGTCCTTGCCCACGTCCTTGATCTTCTCGCCGGCCTGCTTCAGGTCGCCCTTCATCTTCTCGGCGCGGCCCTTCGCCTCCAACGTGCGGTCCCCTGTGGCCCGCCCGGCGGTCTCCTTGACCTTGCCCTTGGCCTTCTCGGCGGCGTTGCGCAGCTTGTCGTCGGTACCCATCGGGTGCACTCCTCCGGTTGCGGGGACGTCTCGTTGTGAGGACGTCCGGTCGGCAGACGTCATCACCAGTAGTGGGATCGGCCCCCCACGGCGTGGCCCACGGCCCCGAGGATCCACAGGACGAGCCCGATGAGGACGAGGACGATCCCGATGGACCACAGGATGCTGATTCCGGTGACGAAACCGATGATCAGCAGGATCACTCCGAGGATGATCATGGGTGGCCTCCTCCGCTGTGCGTTCCTCGGCGGTGTCTTCCGTCGCCCCGGCGTCTGCCCGGACTTCCGCCGCGTAATCACCCCGATCGCATCGGCAGGTCGGCGCGCGGCGCGCCCGGCCCGGCCGTTTCGGCACCCCCGTGACCACAGGTGGTTGCATGGTCGCAGCCCGTGCCCGGTGGGGTGCGCGCGGTCCGGCAGTGAGGACAGGAGGAGACCGATGGCGGAGACCCTGCGGCGGTCCGCGGCCCGTCGAGCGTCCGGCGGGCCGCGCCGGCGCCGGCGTCAGGGCTCGACGCTGCTGCGGTGGCTGAGCACGACGGACCACAAGGCCATCGGCAACCTGTACCTGACGACGGCGTTCTGCTTCTTCCTGTTCGCCGGGCTGCTGGCGATGCTGATGCGCGCGGAGCTGATGCGGCCGGGGCTGCAGCTGGTGAGCAACGAGCAGTACAACCAGCTGTTCACCATCCACGGCACGATCATGATGCTGCTGTTCGCCACGCCGACCTTCGCCGGTTTCGCGAACGCCGTGATGCCCCTGCAGATCGGGTCGCCCGACGTGGCCTTCCCCCGGCTGAACGCCTTCACGTACTGGGTGTACCTGTTCGGCGGCCTGATGGTGGTCGGCGGGTTCCTGACGAACAGCGGCGCGGCGTCGTTCGGCTGGTTCGCCTACGCCCCGCTGAACGGGCCGATCCGCAGCCCGGGGACGGGCGCCGACCTGTGGGCCGTCGGCCTGATCGTGGCGGGCCTGAGCACCATCCTGGGGGCCGTCAACTTCATCACCACCATCGTCTGCCTGCGCGCCCCCGGGATGACGCTGTTCCGGATGCCGGTCTTCACCTGGAACGTGCTGTTCACCTCGATCCTCGCGCTGCTCGCCTTCCCCCCGCTCACGGCGGCCCTGTTCGCGCTGGAGGCGGACCGCAAGCTCGGCACCCACGTCTTCGACCCGGCCAACGGCGGGGCGCTGCTGTGGCAGCACCTGTTCTGGTTCTTCGGCCACCCCGAGGTGTACATCGTGGCGCTGCCCTTCTTCGGGATCATCTCGGAGGTCCTGCCGGTCTTCAGCCGCAAGCCGATCTTCGGCTACCGCGGGCTGATCGGTGCGACCATCGCGATCACCGCGCTGTCCGCGGTCGTCTGGGCCCACCACATGTTCGCCACCGGCCAGGTGCTGCTGCCGTTCTTCTCCCTGGCCTCGCTGCTCATCGCGGTGCCGACCGGGGTGAAGTTCTTCAACTGGGTCGGCACCATGTGGAACGGCTCGCTCTCCTTCGAGACGCCGATGCTGTTCGCCCTCGGGTTCCTGGTGACCTTCCTCCTCGGCGGGCTGACCGGTGTTCTGCTGGCCGCGCCCCCGATCGACTTCCACGTCACCGACAGCTACTTCGTGGTCGCCCACCTGCACTACGTCCTGTTCGGGACGGTGGTGTTCGCGATGTTCGCCGGCTTCTACTTCTGGTGGCCCAAGATCACCGGCCGGATGCTGGACGAACGGCTCGGCAGGATCCACTTCTGGATGCTGCTGCCCGCCTTCCAGATCACCTTCCTCGTCCAGCACTGGCTCGGCGCCCAGGGCATGCCGCGCCGCTACGCCGACTACCTGCCCTCGGACGGCTTCACCGCGCTGAACACCGTCTCCTCGATCGGGGCGTTCCTGCTGGGCCTGTCGACCCTGCCCTTCCTGTACAACGTCTGGCACACCGCCCGGCACGGGGTGAAGGTCGAGGAGGACGACCCGTGGGGCTACGGCCGCTCGCTGGAGTGGGCGACCTCCTGCCCGCCGCCGCGGCACAACTTCCACGCCCTGCCCCGGATCCGCTCCGAGGGCCCGGCCTTCGACCTGCACCACCCGGAGCACTCGCGCATGGCGATGGACGCGCTCGAAGCACGCAACGCAGGACGAGCCGAGGAGAATCCGTCGTGAAGACCGAGTCCTACCTGTTCGCCGGGGTCGCGCTGTTCTTCGCCGCGGCCGCCTCGGTCTACGGCTGGTTCGCGCGCGAGCCGGCCGGCAAGGCCGCGCTGGTCGTGGCCTTCCTGATGTCCGCACTCGTCGCGTTCTTCTTCCGCACCCAGTACTCCCGCCGCGGCGTCCGGCCGCAGGACACCACCGACGCCGAGGTCGTCACCGGCGCCGGACCGCTGGAGTTCTTCGCGCCCCGCAGCTACTACCCGCTGCTCACCGCCGCGGGCGTGGCACTCGCCGGGCTCGGTCTGGTGTACGCCCTGTGGCTGTTCGTCATCGGCATGGGGGTGACCGGCGCGGGCGTCCTGGGCTTCGTCTTCCAGTACGCCCAGCGCGGGCAGTGAGGCCGGCCGGTCAGGGGAGCTCGGCCGGCTCCGGACCCGGCTCGGGTTCGGGCTCCGGTTCCGGCGTGCGAGGCGAAGGCGGCGGTTCCACGGTGTCCCGGTAGTACCAGGAGCTCAGCCCGGCCCGCAGCCGGGCGGGGCGGGAGGCGCCGGGGCCCGGGGCGGGCAGCGGGGGCGGGGTGTCGCGCCGGGCCAGGGTGTGGCGCAGGCCGGCGGGCAGCGGCCGGTGTTCGCCGTGGAAGGCGCCCTCGACGGCCTCGCGGACGTACCCGGTCTCCTCGCCCCGCGCCACCCGCTCGCCGTCCCGCTCCTGCAGGGCCAGGCAGAGCCGCCGGGTGACCCAGAACGCCGCGACCGGGAGGACGAACAGGCTCACCCGCAGGACCAGGTTCAGGCCCTCCACCGGCACGTCCAGAGCGCGGGCGACGACGTCCTGCCCGCCGGCGACCAGCAGCACGACGTAGAAGCACACCCCCGCGACCCCCAGCGCCGTCCGGGTCTGCCGGTTGCGCGGGCGGTCGCACAGGTGCTGCTCGCCCGTCCCCGGGGTGATCCAGCGCTCGAAGAACGGGTAGCCGTACAGGACGGCGAAGAAGAGGCCGGGGAACAACACGGCCGGGATCAGCGGGTTCCAGGGGATGGAGTGGCCCCACAGCCGGGTCTCGGCGCCGGGCATCAGCCGCAGTGCGCCCTCGATGAACCCCATGTACCAGTCCGGCTGCGCGTCGGTGGAGTCCTGGTCGGGGCGGTAGGGCCCGTACAGCCAGATCGGGTTGACCTGGGCGAGGGCCCCGGCCAGGGCGATGACCCCGAAGACCATCGCCATCAGGCCCGCGGTCTGGGCGGAGAAGTGCGGGAACATCGGCTTGCCGACGACGTTGCGGTTGGTGCGCCCGGGGCCGGCCCACTGGGTGTGCTTGAGGTGGAAGACCAGGATCAGGTGCGCCGTGACCAGGGCCACCAGCAGGCCCGGCAACAGCAGGATGTGCGCGCTGTACAGCCGCGGGACGATGTCGTGTCCGGGCGGCTCCCCGCCGAAGAGGAAGAAGCTCAGGTAGCTGCCGACCAGCGGGATCGACAGGATGAAGCCCTGGGCGGTGCGCAGCCCAGTGCCGGACAGCAGGTCGTCGGGCAGCGAGTAGCCTGCGAAGCCCTCCAGCAGGGCGAGTTGGAACAGGGTCAGCCCCACCAGCCAGTTGACCTCGCGGGGGCGGCGGAACGCGCCGGTGAAGAAGATCCGCAGCAGGTGCGCGCAGATCGCGGCGGTGAAGACCAGTGCCGCCCAGTGGTGGATCTGGCGGATCAGCAGGCCGCCGCGCACGTCGAAACTGATCGCCAGCGTCGAGGCGTACGCCTGGGACACCCGCACCCCGCGCAGCGGCGGGTACGTCCCGGCGTAGACGGTCTCGGTCATGGACGGGGTGAAGAACAGGGTCAGGAACACGCCGGTCAACAGCAGCAGCACGAAGGTGTAGAGCGCCAACTCGCCGAGCAGGAACGACCAGTGGTCGGGGAAGACCTTGCGCAGCAGGCCCTTGGCGCCGTCGAACAGCGGCAGCCGGCGGTCCAGTGCGACCGCCGCGTCCTCGGCCGCCCGCCCGGCCCGCTGCCCGGCCCGTTCCCGCCATCTCGACAGCGGCACGCCGCTCCTCCCGTCCGCTCCGGTCTGTGTTCCGGATAGCCATACCGTGCGGCGGCGGCCCGGCCGGACGGGGCTCGCCCGCGCTCGCGGGCTTCACCCGAACGGCCGGGCCGCCGCCGCGGTGGGGTCGGCGGCCGGGTCCGTGGTCGGTCAGCGGCGGTCGGTCAGCGGCCCAGGGCGTCGGCCAGCCGGCGCTTGTTCATCTTCGAGCGGCCGTGGATGTTGCGGTGCTTGGCCTCGTTGTACAGCTGGTCGTAGGTCGGTCCCTGGGCGCCGCTGTGCGAGCGCTTGCCGCCGCGGTGGCCGGAGGAGACGTCGTGGATGGAGGAGCGGCTGGCGGTCTTGGACTCGCCGTGCCGGGCGCGTTCCTTGTTGACCGTCCGGCCGGCGATCTCCTCGGCCCGCTTCTCGCTCTCGCCCCGGTCGAGGGCGCTCTCCTTGATGTGCTCGTACTGACGCTCCCGCTTGGGACTGGATCCTCGGGGCATGGCGGCCCCTCCTCTCGTGGTCCTTGGTGGCCGAGGCTGGTGTGACCCGGCGTGTACCAGGAGAAATCGGAAGAAATCAGCCGAAACATGAATTCTATGTCGTATATCGGGTAGAAGGAGTCGTGCGGCGGCCGCGGGGGGATCCGAGGGCCCGCAGCGAGCGACTGCGAGTCCGTCTGCGATACCCGGGGCCCCCTCCGCCGCTCCTTTCCGCTGCCCCAGGAGACCCACGTGTCCACACTTCCGGAAACTGTCCCCCGTGCCGGCGCGCCGAGCGGCCCGCCCGCCGGGGTGCCGCAGCGGCCGAGCCCGGCCGAGTTGCGGACGATGGGCAAGTCCGAGGCCCGCGAGCTCAGCGACGCGCTGTTCGAGCGCCTGGCCGGCCTCCCCCGCGAGAGCCACGCCTACAGCTACGTCCGCGGCACGATCATCGAACTCAACATGCCGCTGGTGCGCTTCATCGCCGCCCGCTTCCGGCACCGCGCCGAGGAGATGGACGACATCCTCCAGGTCGGCACGATCGGCCTGATCAAGGCCGTCGACGGCTACGACCCGCACCGCGGCGTCGAGTTCGTCACCTACGCCATCCCCACCATCGCCGGAGAGGTCAAACGGTTCTTCCGCGACACCTCCTGGCCGGTCCGCGTCCCGCGCAGCATGCAGGAGCTGTACCTGGCCGTCGCCCGCGGCTCCGACCGGCTGGAACAGCAACTCGGCCGGCTCCCGCACCCCGACGAGATCGCCGAGGACCTCCACCTCACCGAGGAGCAGGTGCTCGACGGGCTGATCGCCGGCCGCGTCCACCGGCCCAACTCCCTGGACGCGCTGCGCGACCAGGACGCCGACGAGAGCGGCAGCGCCATACTCGACCGGCTCGGCGACTGCGACCCGGGCGTCGAACTCGCGGAGTTCCGCACCGCCGTGCGCCCGCTGCTCGCCGACCTGCCCCGGCGCGAGCAGACCGTCCTCAAGCTGCGGTTCTGGGACGGCTGCACCCAGTCCGAGATCGCCGGGCGGATCGGCGTCTCCCAGATGCACGTCTCGCGGCTGCTCAGCGCCACCCTGGCCCGGCTGCGCGAGCAGCTGGAGGACCGCGACGCCCCCGGCTGGGCCGACGGAGCACCTGAGTCGGTCGCGTCGGCGGAGCCCGCGGAGCTCGCCCAGGACCCGTCCTGATTTCCCCTCCCGCCGGGCGTTTCCGTCCCCCCGCAGCGGATAGCCGCAGGGCGGGGGGCCGCCCGGTGAAGGAGGAGCACCGTGACCTCGAAGGTTTCCGACCACATCCTGGAACGGCTGCGGGACTGGGACGTCGACCACGTCTTCGGCTACCCCGGCGACGGCATCAACGGCCTGCTCTCCGCCTGGGGCCGGGCCGACAACCACCCGGTCTTCGTCCAGGCCCGGCACGAGGAGATGGCCGCGTTCGAAGCCGTCGGCTACGCCAAGTTCTCCGGCCGCACCGGAGTGTGCGTGGCGACCTCGGGGCCGGGGGCGATCCACCTGCTCAACGGGCTCTACGACGCCAAGCTCGACCACGTCCCGGTGGTCGCCGTCGTCGGCCAGACCGACCGCAGCGCCATGGGCGGCTCCTACCAGCAGGAGGTGGACCTGCTCACCCTGTTCAAGGACGTCGCCGCCGAGTACTGCCAGATGGTGACCGTCCCCGAGCAGCTGCCCAACGTCCTGGACCGGGCGCTGCGCACCGCCGCCGCCCGTCGCACCGTGACCGCCGTCATCGTCCCCGCCGACGTCCAGGAACTCGACTACAGCCCGCCGGAGCACGCCTTCAAGATGGTGCCCTCCAGCCTGGGCAACCCGCGCTGGACGGTCGTCCCCGAGCAGGACGAGCTGCTGCGCGCCGCGCAGGTGCTCAACGCCGGCCGCAAGGTCGCGATGCTGGTCGGCCAGGGCGCCCGGCACGCCCGCCGGCAGGTCCAGGAGACCGCCGAACTGCTCGGCGCCGGCGTCGCCAAGGCACTGCTCGGCAAGGACGCCCTCCCCGACGTCCTGCCCTACGTCACCGGGTCGATCGGCCTGCTCGGCACCCGCCCCTCCTACGAGCTGATGCGCGACTGCGACACCCTGCTCACCATCGGCTCCTCCTTCCCGTACACCCAGTTCCTGCCGGAGTTCGACCAGGCCAGGGGCGTGCAGATCGACCTCGACCCGTTCATGGTCGGCCTGCGCTACCCGTACGAGGTCAACCTGGTCGGCGACTCCGCCGCCACCCTGGACGCGCTGCTGCCGCTGCTGATCCGCAAGGAGGACCGCGACTGGCAGCGCACCGTCTGCGACAACACCGAACGGTGGTGGGAGGTGATGGAGCGCCGGGCCGAGGTCGAGGCCGACCCGATCAACCCCGAGTACGCGATCCACGCCCTCGACCACCTGCTGCCCGACGACGCCATGATCACCGCCGACTCCGGCTCCGCCGCCAACTGGTACGCCCGCCACCTGCGGATGCGCGGCCGGATGCGCGGCACCCTCTCCGGCACCCTGGCCACCATGGGCCCGGGCGTGCCGTACGCGATCGGCGCCAAGTTCGCGCACCCCGACCGGCCCGCCATCGCCATCGTCGGCGACGGCGCCATGCAGATGAACGGCCTCGCCGAGCTGATCACCGTCGCCAAGTACTGGCAGCAGTGGGACGACCCGCGCCTGATCGTGGCCGTGCTCAACAACCGCGACCTCAACCAGGTCACCTGGGAGATGCGCGCCATGCAGGGCGCCCCCTCCTTCCTGCCCTCGCAGGAGCTCCCCGACGTCGACTACGCCGGCTTCGCCCGCACGCTCGGCCTCGCCGCCGCCCGCGCCAACGAGCCCGGCGACGTCCCCGAGGGCTGGGAGCGCGCCCTGTCCGCCGACCGCCCGTACGTGCTGGAGCTGCGCACCGACCCGGCCGTGCCGCCCATCCCGCCGCACGCCACCTGGGACCAGATCCAGGCCGCCACCGCCGCCGTCCTGCGCGGGGACGCCGACCGCGCCGCGATGGTCCGCCAGGGCTTCCGGGCCAAGCTCCAGGAGCTCCTGCCCTCCTTCGGAGGCCGGCATGGGCACCACTGACGGCACCACCGGCCCCGCCGTCGGCGCCACCGGTATCACCGGCCTCACCGGCCTCGCGGTGCGCAACCTCCGCAGCGGCCGCTTCCAGCGCTCGCTCGCCCTCGCCACCGCCGCCGGCTCGGTGATCACCGCCGCCGAGATCTACCTGGAGCACGACCGGGCCGGCTTCGGCAACCGCGTCATGTGGTGGCCGGTGTGGCTCGGCCCCGTCGGCGCGGCGGCCGGCGTCGCCGGCGCGCTCAGCCCGCGCGCCGCCCACACCCTGCTCCCGGTCGCCTCCGCCGCCATCACCGCCAACGGCCTCCAGGGCACCTACCTGCACGTGCGCGGCATCGCCGAGAAGCCCGGCGGCTGGGCGATGGCCCGCTACAACGTCGAGATGGGCCCGCCGCTGTTCGCCCCGCTGCTGATGAGCCTGGTCGGCGGGATGGGCCTGCTGGCCGCCGTCCTGCGCCGGGAGTCGCGCGATGCCTGAGGCCCGGCCCGAGGCCCGCTTCCCCGGCTACGACGTGCTCTCCCAGTCCCGCCACTGGGACCGCGAGACGGCCGCCGTCGTCCTCGCCCGCACCAGCGGCCCGCAGCCGCCGCTGCGCTTCTTCACCCCGGCCGAGGAGTCCACCGCCCGTGCCCTGCTCGACCTGCTGCTCGACCACCCGGAGCCCCCGCTGCTCGCCATGATCGACGCCCGGCTCGCCGAACGCGAGACCGACGGCTGGCGCTACGCCGACATGCCCCAGGACGACGAAGCCTGGCGCCGCACCCTGCGGGCCCTGGACGAGGACGCCGACGGCCCGTTCGCCGCGCTCACCGCCGTACAGCAGCGCGCCCTCGTCGGCCGGGTGCGGGACCTGCACGGCGAGCGCTGGCACGGCCTGCCCGCCCGGCACGTCTGGAGCCTGTGGACCCGCTACGCCTGCACCGCCTACTACGCCCACCCCGCCGCCTGGAACGAGATCGGCTTCGGCGGCCCCGCCCACCCCCGCGGCTACCTGCGCCTCGGCGTGGGCCTGCGCGAACCCTGGGAGGTCGCCGACGCCCACCCCGACCCGCCCCGGCCCCCCGACCACCGGCCCGCCCACTCCCCGCCTCCCGCCACCGACCCCGGGCGGCACTCCCGACTGCGCGCCGCCGTCGAGACCGTACGGGCCGGGACCGCCGCCGCCGAGCGCGAGATCCGCCGCACCAACGCCTCCGCCTGGCTGCTGCCGCGCGACGGCCGCGGCTTCGACCACGCCCTGCTGCGCGACATGCGCCGCTACCGCGACAGCGACGAGGTCGACCTGTTGATCGTCGGCTGCGGCGCCGGCGGCGCCACCCTCGCCCAGCGGATGGCCCGGCACGGCTGGAGCGTCGTCGTCCTGGAGGCCGGGCCGTTCTGGGACCCGCTCACCGACTGGGTCAGCGACGAGGCCGGCTCCCACCACCTGTACTGGACCGAACCGCGGGTCGTCTCCGGCACCGACCCGGTGCCGCTGGGCTCCAACAACTCCGGCCGGGGCGTAGGCGGTTCGATGGTCCACTTCGCCGGCTACGCGCCCCGCTTCCACCCCTCCGACTTCCGCACCCACAGCCTCGACGGCGTCGGCGCCGACTGGCCGATCGCCTACGCCGACCTGCGCGACTCCTACCGCCGCCTGGAACACGAACTCCCCGTCGCCGGCCAGTACTGGCCCTGGGGCGAGCCGCACCCCTACCCGCACCCGCCGCACCCCGTCGGCGGAAACGGCGAGATCTTCCTGCGCGGCGCCGCCGCGCTCGGCATCCAGGCCAGGGTCGGCCCCGTCGCCATCACCAACGGCCGCTTCGGCCGCCGCCTGCACTGCATCTACCGCGGTTTCTGCCTGCAGGGCTGCAAGGTCAACGCCAAGGCCTCCCCGCTGATCACCCACGTCCCCGACGCGCTCGCGCACGGCGCCGAGATCCGCGCCGACTCGATGGTCACCGCCGTCGAACTCGGCCCCGACGGCCTCGCCCGCGGCGTGCGCTACCACCACCACGGCCGCGAACACCTCCAGCGCGCCCGCACCGTCGCCCTCGCCGGCTACGCCATCGAGACCCCGCGCCTGCTGCTCAACTCCGCTTGCCGCCGCTTCCCCGACGGCCTGTGCAACGAGCACGACCTGGTCGGCCGCTACGTCATGGTGCAGGGCGCGCCGCAGACCTCCGGCCGCTTCGAGGAGGAGGTCCGCGCCTACAAGGCCCCGCCGCCCGAGGTCTCCACCGAGCAGTACTACGAGACCGGCCCCGACCGCCCGTACAAGCGCGGCTTCACCATCCAGAACATCTCCCCGCTGCCCGTCACCTGGGCCGAGCACGTCGTCGCCCAGGGCCACTGGGGCGCCGACCTGCGCGCCTACCTCCGCGACTACGTCCACTGGGCCACCCTCGGCGCGATGGCCGAACTGCTGCCCCAGCCCGACAACCGGGTCACCCTCGCCGCCGAGACCGACCGGTACGGGCTGCCCGTCGCCGAGTTCTCCTTCTCCCAGTGCGAGAACGACCGCCGGCTGATCCGGGCCGCCCGCGAGGTGATGGAGTCCGTCCTGCGCGCCGCGGGCGCCCAGGAGGTCATCACCATCGACCGCTACGCCCACCTGGTCGGCGGCTGCCGGATGGCCGCCGACCGCTTCGGCGGCGTCGTCGACCACCGGCTGCGCACCTTCGCCGTGCCCAACCTGCTGATCACCGACGGCAGCGTGCTCCCCACCCAGGGCAGCGCCAACCCCGCGCTCACCATCATGGCGCTGGTCGACCGGGCCGCCGGCCTCCTCGCGGCCGGCGCCCGCTCGGGACTGCGGGCACCGCCGTGAGCCGCCGCGTGGACACTGCGGGCGCCGCCGAGCGCCGCGTCGACCGGATCGGCGTGCAGGTCTACACCGTCCCCACCGACGCCCCCGAGGCGGACGGCACCCTCGCCTGGGACCACACCACCCTGATCCTGGCCGAGGCCGCCAGCGGCCCGCACACCGGCCTCGGCTGGACCTACGGCGCGCCCGCCACCGCCGCCGTCATCCGCGACGAGCTCGCCCCGCTGGTCACCGGCCGCGACCCGCACGACACCAGCGGCGCCCACGAGGCCATGAACCGGGCAGTGCGCAACACCGGCCGCCCCGGCCTGGTCGCCGGCGCCGTCTCCGCCGTCGACCTCGCCCTGTGGGACCTGCGCGGCCACCTGCTCGACCTGCCGCTCGCCCGGCTGCTCGGCGGCGCCGCCCGGCCCGTCCCCGTGTACGGCAGCGGAGGCTTCACCACCTACTCCGCCCGGCGCCAGGAACGGCAGCTGCGCCACTGGACCGAGGACCAGGGCATCCCCCGCGTCAAGATCAAGATCGGCGAGTCCTGGGGCACCCGTGAACGGCGCGACCTCAAGCGGGTACGGGCCGCCCGCGCCGCCGTCGGCGACCGCGCCGAGCTCTACACCGACGCCAACGGCGGCTACCGCCGCAAACAGGCCGTCCGGATCGGCGCCGCCCTCGCCGACCAGGGCGTCACCTGGTTCGAGGAGCCCGTCTCCTCCGACGACCTCACCGGCCTGCGCGCCGTGCGCGACGCCGTCACCCCCGACGTCACCGCCGGGGAGTACGGCTACGACCTCGCCTACTTCGCCCGCATGCTGCCCGCCGTCGACTGCCTCCAGGCCGACGCCACCCGCTGCGGCGGCCTCACCGGCTGGCTGCGCACCGCCGCCCTCGCCCAGGCGCACGGCCTGGACGTCTCCGCCCACTGCGCCCCCCACCTGCACGCCCACGCCGCCGCAGCCGTCCCCAACTGCCGCCACCTGGAGTGGTTCCACGACCACGTCCGGATCGAGCGGCTGCTCTTCGACGGCACCCTCGACCCCACCGGCGGCATCGTCACCCCCGGCGCCGACGGCGCCCCCGGCCACGGGCTGCGCCTGGCGCCCGCCCGGGCCGCCGGGTACCGGACCGCATGACGCCCGAGCGCCAAGGTCCGAAGCCGGATCACCGGAGGATTCCGGGGCGCGGCAGGCGCAGGACCGGCCGTTTGTCCGGGGACGCCCCGGGCAGGCGCCTGGTCAGGGCAGGCACCGGATCGGAAGGAGGACGGCCCATGTCCACCAGAGCGGCGGGCTCGCGCCGCGACGCCGGGACCGGGGCCGGGGCCAAGGGCCGGTTCGGCGGCGTGCTGCGCACCTCGTGGCGGGGCCTGAGGGGGCGGGCGGAGGACCTGTGGGACGAGGGCTGCAGGATCGAGATCCTGCAACGCTCGCTGGCGTTCGCAGCGCTGTTCTTCGTCACCCTGGTGCCGCTGCTGATCGTCATCGCCGCAGCGTTTCCCGCGCGCAGCACCGGCATCGCGCAGTGGATCATCGACGCCCTCGGCGTGCGCGGCCGCGGCTCGGTCGCCGTCCACCGGCTGTTCGCCTCGCGGGGTCAGATCCTCAGCACCACCACGGGGGTCGGCCTGGCCGCCCTGGCGGTCTTCGGCGTCTCCCTGATGGGGTCCGTGCAGGGCGTCTACCAGCGGATCTGGCGGACGGACCGGGGTGCGTGGCACGCGGTCTGGCGCCAGACCATCGGTCTGGCCGCGCTCGTCGGCTACATCGTGCTGGCCGCCTGGAGCGGCTCCCCCTGGCACGGCTCGGGCGCCCAGCCGACGTTCCGGATCGGCGTCACCGTCCTCGCCGGTCTCCTGCTCTTCTGGTGGCTCCAGCACCTGCTGCTGGCCGGTCACGTTCCGGCCCGTGACCTGTTCCCGGGGGCGGTCGCGACCGTCCTCGCGCTGGCGGGGCTCCATCTCTTCTCCCGCCTGGTGTTCGCGCCGCTGCTGGTGTCCAACGCGGTGTCCTACGGGACGGTGGGAACCGTCCTGATCGTCCAGTCCTGGCTGATCGGCGTCGGGTACACGGTTTACGGGGGTGCCATGACCGGCCGGGTCCTCGTCCGCGCCCGCCGGGGCCAGGAGGGTTCCGCCCCCTGAACGCCCGCCTGCGGCCCGCCGGGCGGCCCCGACGCCGCCGGGCCCGGAAACGGAAGGAACCGAGACCATGACCCGCCGATCACCCCCCATCCAGCCCGACCGGGGCCCGGGCGCCTTCACCGCGCGGCCCCGGCCGTGGGCCCGCGGCACCGTCCTCGCCCTGTCCGGCGAACTCGACTTCGACGCGGCCGGCGGACTGCGCGCCGCCGTCGACGCGGCCCTGACCGGCCCCGGCGTGGTGGTCGTGCTCGACTGCGCAGGGCTGGAGTTCTGCGACTCCAGCGGTCTCAACGCCATCCTCCGGGCCCAGGCGCGCGCGGCGGCCGACGGCAGCCGCATCGAGCTGGCCCGGCCCCGGCCGCTGGTCCTGCGCATGCTCGAACTCACCGGCGCGACGGACGCGTTCCCGATCCGGGAGGCGGTGCCGGGCTGAGGGCGGGTGTACGGGGCCGTCGCGAGGGTCGGCCGACACCTGCTAAGTCTGTCGTCCTTCACGCGGCGGTGGCACAGTAGGAGCAGGGCGGTCCCCGCCGCCCTCGGGCCGGGGTGGCCCGTCGGCACACTCCGACCGTGCGGCCGATCCGGACGGTGAGACGCATGGACGAGCACCCGGTCTCCGGCGTGCAGCCGGCAGGCCCGTCGGAGCAGCGGGGCCGGGCGCACCAGGCCGACGAGGCGCACCAGGCGGACCCGGCCGAGCAGGCGCTGCGGCAGCTGCTCGCCGGGCTGACGGCGGTGCGCGACGGCGACTTCCGTACCCGGCTCACCGCCGACCGGCCCGGCCTGCACGGCGAGATCGCCACGGTCTTCAACGGCATGGCCGACCAGCTGGCGCGGGTCACCTCCGAGGTGACGCGGGTGGCCCGGGAGGTCGGCACCGACGGACGCCTGGGCGGCCAGGCCCAGGTACCGGACGCGGCCGGGACCTGGCTGGAGCTGACCGACTCGGTGAACGCGATGGCGGGCAACCTGACCTGGCAGGTGCGCAACATCGCCCAGGTGACCACGGCCGTCGCCAAGGGGGACCTCACCCAGAAGATCGAGGTGGACGCCCGCGGCGAGATCCTGGAGCTCAAGAACACCGTGAACACGATGGTCGACCAGCTGTCCGCGTTCGCCGACGAGGTGACCAGGGTGGCCCGGGAGGTCGGCACCGAGGGCCGCCTGGGCGGCCAGGCCCGCGTCCCCGCCGTGGCCGGCACCTGGCGGGACCTCACCGACTCGGTGAACTTCATGGCGGGCAACCTCACCGCCCAGGTCCGCGCCATCGCCGAGGTCGCCACGGCGGTCGCCGGGGGCGACCTCACCCAGAAGGTCTCGGTCACCGCGCGCGGCGAGATCCTGGAGCTCAAGACGACCATCAACACCATGGTCGACCAGCTCGGCTCCTTCGCGGCCGAGGTGACCAGGGTGGCCCGGGAGGTCGGCACCGACGGCCGGCTCGGCGGGCAGGCGGACGTCCGGGACGTCTCCGGCACCTGGCGCGACCTCACCGAGTCCGTCAACGTCATGGCGGACAACCTCACCCGGCAGGTCCGCGCGATCGCCGAGGTGACCACCGCCGTCGCGGAGGGCGACCTCACCCAGAAGATCCGGGTGGACGCGCGCGGGGAGATCCTGGAGCTCAAGGAGACCATCAACACGATGGTCGAC
Source organism: Streptomyces sp. 1331.2 (assembly GCF_900199205.1). Taxonomy (NCBI): domain Bacteria; kingdom Bacillati; phylum Actinomycetota; class Actinomycetes; order Kitasatosporales; family Streptomycetaceae; genus Streptomyces; species Streptomyces sp. 1331.2. The sequence continues at coordinate 174,264 of NZ_OBMJ01000002.1, forward strand.
CAGCTGTCCGCGTTCGCCGACGAGGTGACCCGGGTGGCCCGGGAGGTCGGCACGGCCGGGAACCTGGGCGGCCAGGCCACCGTCCGGGGCGTGTCCGGGACGTGGAAGGACCTCACCGACAACGTCAACGTGATGGCGGACAACCTCACCGGCCAGGTCCGCTCGATGTCCGAGGTGGCCACCGCGGTCGCCCGCGGCGACCTGTCCCGGAAGATCACGGTGGAGGCCAAGGGCGAGGTGGCCGCCCTCGCGGCGGCGATCAACACCATGGTGGACACCCTGTCGGTCTTCGCCGACGAGGTGACCCGGGTCGCCCGGGAGGTCGGCACCGAGGGCATCCTCGGCGGCCAGGCCCGGGTGCCCAACGTCGCCGGGACGTGGAAGGACCTCACCGACAACGTCAACTTCATGGCGCACAACCTCACCAGCCAGGTCCGCAACATCGCCCAGGTCACCACGGCCGTCGCCGAGGGCGACCTCAGCCGCAAGATCGACGTGGACGCGCGCGGGGAGATCCTGGAGCTGAAGACCACCGTCAACACCATGGTGGAGCAGCTGAGTTCGTTCGCCGCCGAGGTCACCCGGGTGGCCCGGGAGGTCGGCAGCGAGGGGCGCCTCGGCGGACAGGCCCGGGTCGAGGGTGTCTCCGGCACCTGGAAGCGGCTCACCGAGAACGTCAACGAGCTCGCCGGCAACCTCACCCGGCAGGTCCGCGCGATCGCCGAGGTCACCAGCGCCGTCGCCGCCGGAGACCTGACCCGCTCGATCACCGTCGACGCCTCCGGGGAGGTCGCCGACCTCAAGGACAACATCAACGCCATGGTCGGCTCCCTGCGCGACACCACCCTCGCCAACCAGGAACAGGACTGGCTGAAGACCAACCTCGCCCACTTCTCCGCCGCCATCCAGGGCCGCCGGGACATCCGGGCCGTCGCCGAGATGATCACCGACGAGCTGACACCGCTGGTCGGCGCCCAGTACGGCGCGTTCTTCCTCGCCGAGGAGGGCGAGAGCGGCGGTACGGAGCTTGCGCTGATCAGCGCCTACGGCCGCCCGGCCGGGTCGGCGGGGGAGGCCGGGTCGGTGGGGGCGCCGGGGTCGGCCGGGCCTTCGGGTTCGGCGGGGGAGCGCCGGCGGCTGCGGACGGGGGAGACCCTGGTCGGCCAGGCCGCCCGCACCCGACGGACCATCGCCGTCGACGACCTGCCGCCCGGCTACGCCACCATCGCCTCCGGGACGGGCTCCACCGACGCCCGCTCGCTGGTGATCCTGCCGATCGCCCTGGAGGAATGGCTGCTCGGCGTCATGGAGTTCGCCTCCGTACACCCCTTCACCCAGGTCCACCGCGACTTCCTGGAACAGTTCACCGAAGCATGCGGCGTCAACATCGGCACCCTGCTCGCCAACGCCCGCACCGACGAACTGCTCGGCGAGTCCCAGCGCCTCACCGCCGAACTCCAGTCCCGCTCCGAGGAGTTGCAGGCCGGGCAGGAGGAGCTGCGGCGCTCCAACGCCGAACTGGAGGAGAAGGCGGCCCTGTTGGCCGACCGCAACCGGGACATCGAGGCGAAGAACCTGGAGATCGAACAGGCCCGCCAGGAACTGGAGGAACGCGCCCGGCAGTTGAGCCTCACCTCGATGTACAAGTCCGAGTTCCTGGCCAACATGAGCCACGAACTGCGCACCCCGCTCAACAGCCTGCTCATCCTCGCCCGGCTGCTCGCCGAGAACGGCACCGGCAACCTCACCCCCAAACAGGTCGAGTACGCGGGCGTCATCCACTCCGCCGGAGCCGACCTGCTCCAGCTGATCAACGACATCCTCGACCTCTCCAAGGTCGAGGCCGGGAAGATGGAGCTCACCCCCGAACCCTTCGCCACCCGCGACCTGCTCGACTACGTCGAGTCGGCCTTCGAACCGCTCGCCGACCAGAAGGGCCTCACCTTCGAGATCGTCGTCGACCGGGCCGTACCGGAGGAGCTCGTCACCGACCAGGCACGGCTGCGCCAGGTACTGCGCAACCTGCTCTCCAACGCCGTCAAGTTCACCGACACCGGGCGCGTCGAACTGCGGGTCCAGCGTGTCGAAGCCCCGGACCTGCCGCCCGAACTCGGCCGGACGCCCGCGGCGGTCGCCTTCCACATCGAGGACACCGGCATCGGCATCGACCTCGCCCACCTCGACACCATCTTCGGCGCCTTCCAGCAGGCCGACGGCACCACCAGCCGCCGCTACGGCGGCACCGGCCTCGGGCTGTCGATCAGCCGTGAACTCGCCCGGTTGCTCGGCGGCACCATCACCGTCAGCTCCACCACCGGGCAGGGCAGCCGCTTCACGCTCTACCTGCCGCTGGACGGGGCGCGGCCGCTCGTGCCGACCGTAGCGCCCGCCGTGCCCGCCGTCATGCCTGCCGTGCCCGTCGACCCCGCCCTCGCCGGGCGCACCGTGCTGATCATCGACGACGACGCCCGCAACGTCTTCGCACTGGCCGCGGCCCTCGAAGAGCGCGGCCTCACCGTCCTGCACGCGGCCGACGGCCGCGCCGGGCTCGACCTGCTCCGCACCCGCCCCGAGACCGACCTCGTCCTGATGGACGTCATGATGCCCGGCCTCGACGGTCACGCCGCGATCGCCGCCATCCGCGCCGACGAGCGCTTCGCCCACCTGCCGGTGGTCGTCGTCACCGCCCAGGCGATGCCCGGCGACCGCGACAAGAGCCTCGCGGCCGGCGCCGACGACCACGTCACCAAGCCGGTCGACGTCCCGCTCCTGCTCGACCGGGTGCGGCACTGGCTGGACGCGCCATGAGCGGAGCGCACGAGGGCGCCGCGCACGAGCCCCCGGACGCGACCGCGCGGGCCCTGGCGGACACCGTCCGCCGCCTGCAGCGCGCGGCCGCGCAGCAGCACGCCGAGGCCCGTACCCGCGCCGTCGTCGACCTCGCCACCGGCATCCTGGCCGAACGCCTCGGCCTGCTGCCCGCCGAGGCCGCCGCCCGCCTCGCCCGGCTCGCCCGGGAGGCCGGCGTGCCGGTGGCCGCGCTGGCCGCCGACATCGCCGGGCAGTCCGCCGCGCCACCGCCCGTACCGGGTGCGCCGCCGGACGCTGCGCAGGAGCCGGCACCGGCCGTGACACAGGACGTGACACCGGCCGTGACTCCCGCGCTCGCCGCCGTCGAGGACCTGCAGCACGCCGTCGACACCGTCTTCGACCAGGCGGGGCCGGCCCACGGCGCCCACGCCGTCGCGGTCTGGCAGCGCCTGCCGGGCGGGGCGCTGGCCCTCGCCGCCCACATCGGGCTGTCCGCCGCCGAGGCCGCGGCCTGGAGCCGCGTCCCGCCCGGCGTCGCCACCCCGGCGCAGCGGGCCGTCGAGGACGGGACGGACCTGTGGCCCGGCGACCCGCGGACGGTCGGCCCCTCGGTCGGCACCGGATCGGCCCGGGCCGTCCTCCCGCTGCTCGGCGACGGCCGCTGCCGGGGCGCCCTGGAGATCCTGTGGCCCGCACCAGGCCCCGACCTGGGCGGGCCCGAGCGCCGCCGGTTGGGCGCCGTCGCCGACCTCTGCGCGACCCTCCTCGCCGACAGCCACCCCCACGGCCAGGCCTCGACGCCGCCGCCCGCGTCGGCCGACGAGGCCGCCGCCCTGGTGGACGCGCTGCTCACCCCCGCCCTGCTGCTGGAGCCCGTCCTGCGCGAAGGACGGGTCGCCGACTTCACGCTGCTGCGGGTCAACGCGCGGTTCCGCGACCCGCGCGGCCGCCCCCGGGAAGCCCTGGAAGGCGCCTCGCTGCTGGAGACCTACCCCGTCGCCTGCGCCACCGGCCTCCTCGACCGGCTGCTGCGGGTGCACACGACCGGGATCCCACTCGTCGGCGAGCACGTGCGGCTGGTCTTCAAGGACGGCGAATTCGCCGGCCCCGACACCGTCCTGCTCGCCGTCGCGCCGCTCGGCGGCCGGCTGCTGGTCAGCTGGCAGCCGGAGAGCCTCATGGCCAGAGGCGACGAGCAGAGCACCCTGTTGCGCCAGGCGCAGCGGCTAGCCCGGGTCGCCGGGTTCGAGGAACAGCTCGCCGACGGCCGGATCCGCTGGAGCGAGGGCCTGCACGAGCTGTACGGGCTGGCGCCCGACGCGGCGCCCGTCCCACTGGACCGGCTCGCCCGGCACACCCACCCCGACGACGAACCCGCGATCCGGCGCCTGCTGGACACCGTCCGCCACCGGCACCGGACCGCCTCCGCCGTCTTCCGGCTGGCCCGGCCGGACGGCACCCACCGCTACACCCGGGTGATCGCCGAACCCGTCCTCGACACCCACGGCCGGCTCATCGCCGTGCGCGGCGCCTACCACGACGTGTCCGCCCAGCACTGGACGGAGGTCGCCCTCGGTGCCACCCGGGAACGGCTCGCCGACAGCGAACAGGAGACCGCCGAGAGCGAGCGGCTGGCGCTGCGGCTCCAGCAGGCCATCCTGCCCACCGCGCCACCCCCGCTCGGCGCCACCGGCCTGCACGCCGCCGCCCGCTACCGACCCGCCGCCAAGCGCGACCGGGTCGGCGGCGACTGGTACGACGTTCTGCTCCTGCCCGACAAGCGGGTCCTGCTCGCGGTCGGGGACGTGGCCGGACACGGTGTCGGCGCGGCCACCGGCATGGTCGCGCTGCGGCACGCGCTGCGCGGCCTCGCCGTCACCGGCGCCGGCCCGGGCCGGCTGCTGGAATGGGCCAACACGGTCGCCCTGCGCGAACCCGGCCAGGTCACCGCCACCGCCGTCTGCGTCCTGCTCGACCCGGCCGGCGGCGCACTGCGCTGGGCCCGGGCCGGCCACCTCCCGCCGATCCGCCTCGCCGCCGGGAGCGCCGAAGTGCTGCCGATGCCGCACGGCGTCCTCCTCGGCGCCCTGGAGGACGCCCGCTACGAGGAGCACACCGCCCACCTCGCCCCCGGCGACGTCCTGCTCCTCTACACCGACGGCCTGGTCGAACGCCGGGACCGCCCCGTCGAGGACTCCGTCGACCAGCTCATCCGCGCCGCCGGAGCACCCGGCCCCGACCTGGAGGACTACCTCGACCGGCTCCTGGAACTCAGCCCCGCCGACACCGAGGACGACACCTGCCTGATCGCCGTCCAGGTCGACTGAGGCCGTCGGGGCTGGCGGGGCCGATACGGCCGATACGGCCGTTACGGCCGTTAGGGCCGGCCCGGCCCGGGTAGGCGCGATCCGACGGGGGCGGGACGAACACGGGACGGAAGGGGAACCTCATGTTGCTGCTGGGACTCTTGCTTTTGACGGCGTCCGGTGCCTTCACCGGGCTGCTGATCGCGGACAACCTCTCCGGCGGGCCCGACTACCAGGTGACGGTCCTGGGCAACGACCTGGCGACGATGGACACCCTGGGCATCTTCCTGTCCGGCGTGGGCCTCGCCCTGGTCTTCTGCCTGGGCCTGGCCCTGCTGGCGAGGGGCCGCCGCACCCGGTACCTCGCCCGTCCTGTCCGGCCCGCCGGGCGCGCCCGCCGGGCGGCAGCCGTCGAGCCGCAGGACGAGCAGGTGCTCGCCCCGCCGCAGGAGCGGGCCGCCGAACAGGGCGACCGCGACGTCGGCGCCCCCGTCGAGCCCACCAGGCCCACTCGGGGCCGGCACCTGCACCTGTTCGGCCACTGAGGCTGCTGAGGCGAAGCCACCGAAGTCACCGAAGCCACCGAGGCCGACGAGGCCACCAGGGAGGTGCGAGCACGTGAACGGGACGAGAACGTCCTCCGTGCGTCCGCCGCCCCGGGGCCCGTTGGCGCGGTGGCTGCCGTTCTCCGCCAGGCCTGGTGCCGTCGCCGAGGCACGCGCCCTCACCGCCGACTTCCTCGCCGACGTCGGCGACCCCCTGGTGGTCGCCGACGCCGTCCTGCTCGTCTCCGAACTCGTCGGCAACGCCGTACGCCACACCCACGGCCCGGGCGCCCTGCTGCTGCTCCGCGAAACCGGCCACCTGCGCATCGAGGTCACCGACACCAGCCCCCGCCCCCCGCGACCCCGTCCGCCCCACGACGTGCAGGAAGCCGGCGGCCTCGGCCTCTTCCTGCTCACCCGTCTCGCCCAGCACTGGGGCTGGTACCCCCTGGCCCGCGGCAAGACGGTCTGGTGCGACCTCCGGTGCCCGTCGACTGACCGCAGGCGCGTCAACCGCCGGGCCAGGCCGCTCAGTTGACCGCAAGCCCGCTCAACCGGGCGCCGGGGTGGCCAGGCGGGCTGCGCACTCCAGCAACACGGCGTGCACGAACGCCTGGGGCAGGTTGCCGCGTTGCTGGCGCTGGGCCAGGTCGTACTCCTCCGAGAAGAGGCCGGCCGAGCCGCACAGGCCGCGGGTGGTCTCGAACCAGCGGGCGGCCTCGACGGCGTGGCCCTGCTGGTGTTCGGCCAGGGCCAGCAGGAAGCCGCACAGGACGAACGCGCCCTCGGCCTCGGCCAGGGGGCGCTCGTCGTGGCGGAAGCGGTAGGCGACATGGCCGACCGTCAGCTGCTCGCGGCAGGCGCGCAGGGTGGCGACCGTACGGGGGTCGTCGGGGGCCGGGAAACCGCGGACCGGGGGGAGCAGCAGGGCCAGGTCGGGTGCCGGGTCGGTGGGGGAGCGCTGCCACCGGCCGGAGGGGTGCAGGGCGTGCCGGGAGGTGTGGGCCAACAGGCGGTCGGCCAGCGCGCTCCAGTCCGCCGCCAGACCGTCCGGCACGTCGGCCGGGCCGGCCGCCCGTGGCCGGGCGATCGCGCGCAGCCCGGCGGCGCAGACCAGGCGGCTGTGCGTCCACGCCCGGTCCTCCAGCTCCCAGATGCCGGCGTCCGGCCGGCGCCACCGCCGGGCGATCGCGTCGGCGGCGGTGCGCACGGCGGCCCGGGCGTCCGGGTCCAGGCGGTCGTGCCGGGCGGCCGCCGCGAACAGCAGCAACGCCTCGCCGAAGACGTCCAGTTGGAACTGTCGGGAGATCCGGTTGCCGACCTGGTCATGCCCGCCCGGGTAGCCGGGCAGGTCGACGGTGTGCTGGTCCGGTACCCGCCCGCCGCTCACCGTGTAGGCGGGGGAGAGCTGCGGGCCGTGCTCGGCGAGCCGGGCGGTGGTGAACCGTACGGCCTCGTCGAGGAGCGGGTACGGCCCGCACGCGGCGACGCCCTGCCCGGCCAGGCACTGGTCGCGGATCCAGACGTAGCGGTAGTCGTAGTTGCGCCCGGCCTCGGCCCGCTCGGGCAGGCTGGTGGTCGCCGCGGCGACCATGCCCCCGGTGGCGGGCGAGGTGAGCCCGCGCAGCACCGCGTAGGAGAACCGGGCGTCGCGCCCGTCCAGGGTGTGCCCGAGCTCCGGCACGGCCTCCCGCCAGGCGCGCTCGGTCGCGCGCCAGCAGCGCTCCGGGTCCGGCGGCGGCCCGTCCGGGCGCCGGTCGGACACCTCCAGGACGAGGTCCAGTCGCTCGCCCGGCTCCAGGACGACCTCCGCCGCCAGCCGCCCGGCGGCGGGGCCCGGGCGGGCGGTGTCGGCGCCCGTCCAGCGCAGCCGCAGCCGGCCGGCGCGCAGCGTCCAGCCGTGCGCCGTCCGGCGGGGAGCACGGACGCGGCCCGGCCCGAAGCCCGTCCCCGGCTCCAGGACCACCCGCAGCCGGGCCGGCCCGTAGTCGGCGGTCAACCGCCGCAGCAGCACCAGCCGGTGCGGATCCGCGGGCAGGGCCAGCGCCTCCCGGCACTCCACCACACCGCTCCCGGTGACCCACCGGCTGCGCCGCACCAGCCCGCCCTCCTCGTACGCGCCGCCGGGCACGAACCGGCCCACCGGTGTGACCGCGTACACCCCGCTGCCGCCGATCAGCCCGGCGAACAGCGGCTCGTCGTCCCAGCGCGGCGCGCACAGCCAGGCGACCTCGCCGCACGGGCCCACCAGCGCGCCGCGCTCGCCGTCGGCGAGGAGGGCGTACTCGCGCAGGCTCCACGGGGGGAAGGCGGTCATGCCGGGCTCCCTTGCGGTCAGGCCATCTGCGGCAGGATCTGCTCGCGGTAGAAGTCGAAGAACCCCTCCTGCTCCTGGCCGATCTGGCCCACGTACACCTCGTCGAAGCCCGCCCCGACGTAGCTGCGCAGCCGGTCGGCGTGTTGCTGCGGGTCGTCCCCGCAGGTGACCGCCTGCGCCACCATCTCCTCCGTGACCAGCGCGGTCGCCTGCTCGAAGTGCCGCGGCGTGGGCAGCACCTGGGCGAGCTCGCCGGGCAGCAGCTCGCTCGGCCACAGCCGGTCGACGGTCTTGACCGCCCGCTCGCGGTCCGGCGACCAGCAGACCTTCACCCCGCCCAGCACCGGCCCGCCGCCGCCCGCCGCCCGGTAGCGCCCGATCAGCTCGGTGTCCGGACTCATGGTGACCAGCCCGTCGGCGAACCCCGCCGCCCGCTCGGCCGCCTTCGGGCCGAACGCCGAGACGTACACGGGCAGGCGGCCCCGCTTCGGCGGCGTGTAGAGCCGGGCGTTCTCGACCGTGTAGTGCGCGCCCCCGTGGTTGACCAGCCCGCCGGTGAACAGCTCGCGCATCACCGCGACGGCCTCCTCCAGCATGTCCGCCCGCACGTCGAACGGCGGCCAGCGGTCGCCCAGCACGTGCTCGTTGAGCGCCTCGCCGGTGCCCACCCCCAGCCGCAGTCCGCCCTCCAGCTGCACGTCCGCGGTGGCCGCCGCCTGGGCGGTGACGGCCGGGTGGAGCCGTACGGTCGGACACGTCACCAGCGTGGTCACCGGCAGGTCGGTCACCTGCGACAGCGCACCGATCACGCCCCACACGAACGGGCTGCTGCCCTGGGCGTCGTTCCACGGGTGGAAGTGGTCGGAGATCGCCAGCCGGGTGAAGCCGGCCTGCTGCGCCATGCGGGCCTGCTCGACCAGCTGGGCGGGGGTGAACTCCTCGCAGGACAGGAAGTAGCCGAACGCGGTCATGGCAAGCCTCGGTTCCTCGACGGATCCCCCGCCGGAGCGGCTAACCGGGTGGCGCGCGGCGAAACCTCGCCGCGCGGGGGCGGGCCCGGGCCGGGTGGTGTGTGGAAGCAGCGGAGCGGGGCAGCCGCCCCGTGGCTCCTCCGCTCAGGGAGGAGGCGCACCCCGTGAGAGGACGATGAGATGAAGACCCCCGACGAGGACGCGCTACGAGGCGACGAGCAGGCGCGGGAACGGTCCGCAGAGGTGCGGGAGATCACCGCGCCCACCCCGGCGGACGTCCGGGCCAAGGCCGAGGACCAGCAGGACGGCGACGGCGACGGCGACGACGAGGAGCCGGAGCCGCCGGCGGCGGACGTCCAGGCACCGTGACGCGGCCGCCCGGCCCCGATCGGATGGTGTGCGGATGGTTACGGCGCCACCGGACGGGCAGACGCGCGGTCGGCCGGGAGCGACCCGGCCGCAACCGGAGAGGAGACCCCAGATGAGCACCGTGAAGGAATCCGTCGACGTCGACGTCCCGCTGCACTCCGCGTACAACCAGTGGACGCAGTTCGAGGAGTTCCCGCGGTTCATGGAGGGTGTCGACTCGGTGACCCAGCTGGACGACCGTCACAACCACTGGCGGACCACGATCGGCGGCGTCACCCGCGAGTTCGACACCGAGATCGTCGACCAGCTGCCCGACGAGCGGATCGCCTGGCGCACCACGGACGGCGACGTGGAGCAGAAGGGCGTCGTCACCTTCCAGCGCCTCGACGACCGGCGCACCCGCATCAACATGGCGATCGACTTCCGGCCCGAGGGCATGGCCGAGAAGGCCGGCGACATGATGGGCATCGTCGACCGCCGGGTGAAGGGCGACCTGCGGCGCTTCAAGGACTTCATGGAGGAGCGGGGCCGCGAGGAAGGCGGCTGGCGCGGTCGGATCACCCCCGGTTGAGCCCCGCCACCCGTCACCCGCCCCACCTGGACGAGCCCGGCACACGGCTCCGGCCCCCACGTCACGTGGGGGCCGGAGCCGTGTGCCGCGGGTCCTGGCCGGGAGCGTGGGGACCGGTGGACGATTGCGCCGGGAAGCCGCCCCCGGCGTTTGGGCCGGGGCCGGTCGGGGACACGCCGGGACGGGCGGGGATTCGTCACGCGGGGGTTCGTCACGGAGGAGACGCACGATGTCCCACGACGCCATCGTCCTGCTGCGGGAGGACCACAAGGAGATCCGCCGCCTGTTCCGCGCCTACCAGGGGCTCGCCGAAGGCGACGGGCAGGGTGGTGACCAGGCACGGCGCGAGACGGTCGAACAGATCGTCGAGGCGCTGACCGTCCACACCTACCTGGAGAACGAGCTGTTCTACCCCAGGGTCCGCCAGGAGATCCCCGACCTCGCCGAGGACATGGACCGCGCCAAGGAGGAGCACCACGTCGCCGACATGCTGTGCGAGGAGCTGAGCCGGATGACCCCCGACGACGAGGGCTACGACGCCAAGACCGTCGTCCTGATCGACGCCGTCGGGCGGCACATGGAACAGGAGGAGGGCGACTGGTTCCCGCCGATCCGGGCCGCCCTCGGCCGCAAGGAGCTCGTCGAGCTCGGCGAGCGGATGCAGGCCGTGCGCGAGACGGCGCCGCGCCACCCGCCCGGCGGCGGCGTGCTGCACCGGATCGCGAACGCCCTGGAGGGCTGAGCCGGGCCAGGCAGGGGAAGGACGCCACCTGTGAACGACGACGGAGACCCGCTGAAGCGGCGGCCATATCCTGAGGTCATGGACGACCGCCCGACGGCCACCCGGCAGTGGACCTTCCTGACCAACCACGCCCGGGTGCTGGTGCAGATCGCCCGGGATCCGGGCGTCAGGGTCCGCGACATCGCGGCGCGCTGCCTGCTCACCGAACGGGCCGTGCAGCGGATCATCGCCGACCTCGAACAGGCCGGGTACCTGAGCCACGAGCGCCGGGGCCGCGCCAACCACTACCACGTGATCGCGAGCAAGCAGCTCCGCCACCCGGCCGACGCGGGCCCGACGCTGGCGGAGCTGCTTGCGGTCCTGCTGCACTGAGTCCGTGCTGCACTGAGTCCGTACTGCACTGAGTCCGTGCTGCATTGAGTCACGGGTGCGCCCACGGGCCCGGGCGCGCGACCGGCCCGGGCCCGCTGCGAGCGTCACCAGCGGTACCACCGTCGGCCACCGCCACGGCCGCCCGAGAACGCGAAGCCGAGGAGCCAGAGCACCAGGACGGCCAGCGCGACCCACCACAGCACGTGGAGGGCGAAGCCGGCCCCGCCCAGGACCAGGACGAGCAGGAGAACGAGGACGAGAGCAAGCATGGGGATCGTCCCTTTCGTTGTTCGTGCGGTGCGGATGTTCGGACACGCGTGTGCCCGGTCCGGGGTGGTCCATGCGCGGGCGGGCAGCCTCCGTCGATGTGGTTCGATGCGGGTGCCGGAGGGACCTGTTGAAGGAGAGCCACCGCCGTGGAGAGCACGAGCACCACCGCCGCGCAGGACGGGCCGACCCGCCCCGACGCGGGGCCGCCGGTCCTGGCGCAGCCGGGCCGCATCCTCAACCCGCTGCCGCTGCACGGGTTCCAGAAGGACGCGGTGGCAGCCGCGGTGCGCGCGGTGAAGGACGGCGGGCGGGCGACGGTGGTGGCGGCGACCGGCTCCGGCAAGACGCTGATCGCGGCGGGCTGCGCCCGGCGGCTGGCCGCCCGGGGGCGGGTGCTGGTGCTGGTGCCGACGATCGAGCTGCTGGAGCAGACGGCCGAGGCATGGGCGCTGAAGGGCGGGCGCAAGGGGCTGGCGGTGGCGGCGTGTTCGCGTGAGGAGGCACTGGAGAGCGCCGAGGCGGGCGGCCGGGTACGGGCCGAGGTGTCCACGCAGGCCGTACGGATCGCCGACCTGGTGCGGGCGGCCGGGCCCGGCGAGCCGGTCACCGTGTACGCGACGTACGCCTCGCTGGAGCGGATCGTCCAGGCCCACCTGCTGTACGGCCTCCCGGCGTGGGACCTGGTCGTGGTCGACGAGGCGCACCGTACGGCCGGGGCGCAGGGCAAGGCGTGGGCCGCCGTGCACGCCGACGACCAGGTCCCGGCCGTACGGCGGCTCTACTTCACGGCGACCCCGCGGATCGCGGACGACCGGCGGGCGCAGGAAGGCCTGGCCGACCTGGCCGACCTCACCGGGGGCGCCCTGCCCGAGCTGTGCTCGATGGACGACGATCGGATCTTCGGCCCCACCGTCTCCACCTGGACCCTCGGCCAGGGCATCGAGCACGGCTACCTCGCCGACTACCGCGTCCTGGTCCCGGTGGTGACGGACGAGGACCTGCGCGACCTGCTCAACCTCCCCGCCGTCGCCGACCTGCGCACCCAGCGAAGCAACGAGGAACTGCTGCGCCTGGCCCTGCAGATCGCCGTGCTGCGCGCGGTCGCCGACCTCCGGCTGCGCCGGGTCATCACCTTCCACTCCCGGGTCGCCGCCGCCCGCGAGTTCGCCGCCACCCTGCCGGCGGCGGCCGACCTGCTGGACGAGCAGGACCGCCCGGAGCGGATCTGGGCGAAGGCGGTGGCCGGCACCGATCGGCTGCGCGAACGCCGGGCCGCCTTCGCCGAGTTCAGGGCCCACACCGGCGATCGCCCCGGCGAGGAGGGCGAGGAGTGCGGCATCCTGGCCAACTCCCGGCTGCTGTCCGAGGGCATCGACATCGCGGCCGTGGACGCGGTCTGCTTCGCCGACCCCAAGTCGAGCGTCATCGACATCGTGCAGGCGGTGGGGCGGGCGCTGCGCCAGTCCTACCGGCAGGGCAAGGTCAGCTGGATCATCATCCCGGTCCACCTGCCCGCCCCCGCGGTCGGTGACGACGGCGCCGGCGACGAGACGGCGGCCGCCGACCCGGCCGAGGTCCGCGACGCCGGGGAGGCGGTCAAGGCGGAGGCGGACGGCGAGATCGAGGCCTCCTCCTTCCGCACCATCTGGCGGGTCCTGCGGGCGCTGGCCGCGCACGACGCCCGGGTGGTCGGCCGGATCACCGAACTGCGCGCCCACCGCGCCCAGCCCCAGCCCACCGCTCCGGCACCGGCCGCCGACGCCGAACAGCAGCCCGCGCCCCCGCAGGAGTCACCGGCCGACTGGCTGCGGATCGACGCCCGCCGGCACACCGCGCAGATCCTGCAGACCGTCAAACTGCGCGCCTTCAACCCGCGGGCGAGCGAGTGGCAGCGCATGCACGCCGTCGCCGCGGTCTTCCACATCGAGCACGGCCACCTCGACCCCACCGACAAGGCGACGCACCCGGGCCTGATCTCCTGGCTCGCCCGCCAGCGCCACCTGCACGGCCAGGGCCTGCTCGACCCCGCCCGGGTCGGCGAACTGGACGCGCTCGGCATGATCTGGTCGAAGAACGCCAACGCCTGGGAACGCGGCCACGCCTACGCCACCGCCTTCCACCGCACCCACGGCCACCTGGCGATCCCCGCCACGGCGAAGCTGGACGACTACGCGGTGGGCGCCTGGATGCGCCGCCAGCGCCGGGCCGAACACCTCACCGCCGAGCAGACCGCCAAGCTGGACGCGCTCGACGAACTGTGGCGCCTGGAACCGGACTGGAACCGCTCCTACCGCCGCCTGCTCGCCTACCTGGAGGCCGGCGGCACCCTCACCGGCCCCGTCAACCGCACCGGCCTCGGCGAGGACCCGGCCTTCCGCCCCGGCGCCTGGCTGCGCAAACAGGCCGCCGCCCGCACCGCAGGAAAGCTGACGGAGCGTCAGGCCGCCCTCCTGGACGCCCTGCACGCCGTGCCCGTCCCGGATGCGACGCACGGCCCGCAGGCCTCCGTTCGGCGGGCCGGTCAGAACGTTCCGGAGCGCGCCATGCTCTCCAGCGTCCGCGTCAGCGTGCGCCGGAGTGCGGACCTGGTGTGACGCGCCTGGGGCGTGTCCACGGAGATGGAGTTCACGAACAGTCCGGCGTCGTTGCGGTGGAACCAGAAGGAGATGCCGTTGCTGCGCGAGGCCCAGACGTGTGTCGTGGCCTTCCGCGCGGCGTGGTGCTGCGAGCCCGGCGACTTCCTGAAGTCGAGGTAGGAGAAGAAGTTCACGGCGTACGGCCAGTGGCGGAGGTCGGCGTGCTCCGCGGGAGCCAGCAGATGCCAGGCCTTCACGAAGGGCACATCGGTGGTGTTCCGTCGCATCTCGGTGGCGGCGAACCGCACGTTGTCGAGGACCTTCGTGAAGGCCCTGCCCCCCTGGGTCTCCGTGCCCTCCGTGCCCTCCGCGACCTCCGTGCCCTCCGCGACCGAGAACTCGATGGGCATCGTGTTGACGAACCAGCCCATGGTGTGGGCGTAAGGGCCGTGATCGCGCTCGCTGACCGGCATGAACCCCCGGTAGACCTCCGGCCCGCCCTCCTTCCTGAGGGACACCCCCACGGCGGCCAGCAGGCCCATGAACAGTCGTCCCTCCACGGCCCGGCAACGGGCTTCGAGCGCTTCCACCTCACCGCTCGCGAGCAGCATCCCCGTCTCGTTGACCGTCGGGTACATGCGGCCCGGCTCGACGCCGAGGTCCAGGGGGAACCGCGGGAAGAAGGTGCCACTGCGCGCGACGAACGCCTTCCAGTGGTCCAGCCTGCCGTCCTCGACGTCCATCGACTCGTTGCGGCGGCGCTGTTCGCGGCTGTAGGCCAGGTAGCTCCCCGTCTCGGGAAGCTCCGGTCGACGATCCCGCGCGAACGCCGCGTAGGCGGTGGCGATGTCGTTGATGGCGATGGGGGTCGACAGTCCGTCGGTGACGATGTGGTCGCAGGCGAAGAACACCGTGGTGGACTCCTCCCTGAGCACTGCGCCCATCAGGATGAGCGGCCAGGACAGGGTGTCGACGCTCTGGAAGAACTCGCCCAGGAATTCCCGGAGTTCGGTGCGGGAGTCGACGCGCCCCCGGTCGACGGCCTCCAGTTTGACGTCGTCCGGTTCGAGGACGTCGCAGGACAGGTCGCCGGCGAGCTGCTGGAAGGTGCAGCGCAGCACCTCGTGCCGCCGCACGAAGTGCAGGAGCGCCGACTCCAGCGCCGACCGGTCCACCGCGCCGGGGATCTCGAAGGTGCCGGCCACGTAGGTGGAGATCGTGTCGTTCGCGATGCGGGCGCTCTGCGCCGCGGCGAAATGTTTCACCTGGTTGTACGTCGTGCTTTCCCGCTGCTGCCCGGGCTCGCCGGAGCCGCCCGACGTCGTGGCGGCCATCCGCCATTCGAGAATGCTTCCGGGTTCGATCTCCACGTCTCCGACGGGCATCTGCAACACGATGACTCCTCCCGCTGCTACCTGCAGTGCAACTCCGCCGCGGCCGAGGCACGGCCCCGGCCGGGCAGTTCGCGGGCACCAGCGTTGCCGTCAGCAGCCTCCTGCGATCACCCGGTCGCCCAACGAGCCAACCGCCCGGATGGATACGGCCGGACGGAATTCGTCGTACCGCCGTCCTCGGCCCGCCCGGCCCAGGCCCGGCAGCATCCTGTCCTGACCTGCAGATCCGTCAGTTGTGGTCGCCGGCGGCCCGCATGCCCTTGGCGTGGGCGGCCTTCGTGGCGGTGTCGGAGCCGAGGAGGTCGAGGACCGCGGTGGCGCGGTCCGGTGCGGAGGACGTCGCCGGCACGGCGCCGGTGAAGGTCGAACTGATCGCGGTGCTGCCCGGCAACGGCCCGAGGACGGTGACGCCCGGCAGGTCCATCAGTTCGCTGTGCTGTTGGAACGCGAGGTCGGCGTCGCCGGAGGCGAGCATGCTGCCGACCGGTGTCCCGGGCGGTGCCTGGACGAGCCGGCCTCGCACCGCTTCGGCGAGGCCGAGCCGGTCGATCAGGTCGACGACGGCCTTCCCGCTCGGGCCGGTGGAGTGGGCGACCCGCTTCGCGGTCAGCAGGACCTCCCGCAGGTCGGCCTCCGAGGCGAGCGCCGGGGCCGGTGCTCCCTCGGGTACGGCGGCGACGACCTGGGAGATCCACAACGGTCGCAGCGTGCCGTCGAGGAGGTGGCCCTCGGTGGCGAGGGCGGCCATGGCGTCGTCGGCGAGCACGAGGACGTCGGCCTCGGCGCCGGCGCGGACCCGCCGTGCGATGTCGACCCCGCCGGCCGACTCGAAGCGGACCGGGATCCCGTGGACCCGTCGGATGTGTTCGGAAAGTTCGGCCAGGACCGCCCGGGTCGCCATCGAGGACAGTCCGGAAATCTCTCGGTGCACGTCGCCTCCTTGTGTCCGGCCGATGCTACGGCCCACGAGTGGGCAGTCCGACAGGGGCACCCGACCGGTCTGCGAGACTGAGCGGATGAGCGCAACTCCTGGTACCGCGGCCGGAAAGGTTCTCCAGGTCCTGTCGACCTTCGATCGTGAGCACCGGTCACAGACCCTGTCGGAGATCGCTCAGCGCACCGGTCTGGCCCTGAGCACCACGCACCGCGTGGTGCGGGAGCTGGCCGACTGGGGCGCGCTCGAACGGGCGGAGGACGGCTCCTGGCACGTCGGGCTGTGGCTGTGGGAGATCGCGTCGGGGTGCCCCCGCACCCAGATCCTGCGCGACGTGGCGCTGCCCTTCATGCAGGACCTCTACGAGGCCACGCACGAGAACGTCCAGCTCGCCGTGCGCGAGGGCACCGAGCTCGTCTTCGTGGAACGGATCGCCGGGCACCGATCGGTCGAGCTGGTGACGATGGTCGGTGCGCGTTTCCCCGTCAGCGCCACCGGGATGGGCCGCGTGCTACTGGCGCACGCACCGCGGGACATCCAGGAGGCCGTTCTCGAAGCACCGTTGCAGGCCTGGACCGCACACACCCTGACCGATCCGAAGGCGCTGCGGGCGCAGCTGGACCGCATCCGCCGCGAGCAGGTCGTCGTCAGTGACCGGCAGCTCTCCGAGACCACGGTCGCGGTGGCCGCGCCGGTGCGGATCGGCCGGACCGGGCCGGTGAGTGCCGCGTTGGGGATCGTCATCGCGGCGCGCGGCGCGGGCCGCGCCCGCGGGCTGCGCGAACCGCTGCTGCGGGCCGCGTCCGGCATCTCCGAGGAGCTCGGACGGCGGACCCGTACGACGGCCTGACGCCGAGAGCGCTTCCGCCTGGCGGAAACCCTGCTGACTGCTCGCGGCCCCGGATGCCAGCGTTCGGGGTGTCCGAGACCGCAGTCGTTCAGGAGACGCCATGGCCGATGCCATCGACACCGTCACTTCGGTACCCGTCGCCGTCGTGGGGGCCGGCCCCGCCGGCCTGATGCTCGCTCACCTGCTCGGACGCGCCGGGATCGAGACGGTCGTGGTCGACACCCGTACCCGGCACGAGATCGAGACGACGCAGCGCGCCGGCATCCTGGAAGCCGACGTGGCCCGGGACCTGGTCGACACCGGGGTTTCCGGCCGGATCCTGCGCGAGGGGGACGAGCACGAGGGCGTGGAGCTGCGGTTCGCCGGCGGGGCGCACCGGATCGACTTCAAGGAGCTCGTCGGCGCGTCGGTCTGGTTGTACCCGCAGACCGAGGTGTTCGTCGACCTGGCCGACGCACGCGACCGGGACGGCGGAACGGTCCTCTTCGGCGTCGGCGACACCGAGGTCCTTGATGTCACCACCGAGGCGCCGAGGGTCCGTTGCACGGCGGCCGACGGGACCCGCCACGAGATCCGGGCCCGGTACGTCGTCGGCGCCGACGGGTCACGCAGCATGTGCCGCGACCTGGTGCCCGAGCACCGGCGCGTGCGCTACGGCAAGGAGTACCCCTTCGCCTGGTTCGGCATCCTGGCCGAGGCCCCGATGAGCGCCCCCGAGCTGATCTACGCCCACTCCGAGCACGGGTTCGCCCTGATCAGCCGGCGCACCGAGACCGTGCAGCGGATGTACTTCCAGTGCGGTCCGGACGAGTCCGTCGGCGCCTGGCCGGACGACCGCATCTGGGAGACCCTGCAGGCCAGGGTGGCCGGTCGGGACGGCTTCCGCCTGAAGGAGGGCGCCGTCCTGGAGAAGACGGTGCTGCGGTTCCGCTCCTTCGTGCAGGAGCCGATGCGCTGGGGCTCGCTGGCGCTCGCGGGAGACGCCGCGCACACCGTCCCGCCGACCGGGGCACGCGGCCTCAACCTCGCGCTCCACGACGTGAAGGTCCTCGCCGACGTCCTGCGACGGGCCCTCGGCCCCGAAGGGGACACCGCCCTGGACGACTACCAGCCGCGCGCCCTGCGGCGGGTGTGGCGGGCGCAGAACTTCTCCTCCTGGATGACCCAGCTGCTGCACACCGCGCCCGGCGGCACGGCGTACGACCTTCGGCGTCAACTCGGCGAGCTGGACAACGTGGTGGGCACCCGCGCCGGACGCACCTATCTCGCCGAGCAGTACACCGGCTGGCCCACCAGCGCCCGGCACTGACCTCAGGGCCGGTCGGCGGACCTTCGCCGGACAAGGCCCGGACAGGCCCCGGACAAGCCCCGGACGGTCACCACCAGACGCTCACCAGGAGAGAACGCATGATCATCGACTGCCACGGTCACTTCACCACCGCACCCGCGCAGTTGGCGCAGTGGCGGGACCGGCAGGTCGCGAGCGTCGGCGACCCCGACAACGCGCCCGACCCCGACCGGCTGGTCATCACCGACGACGACCTGCGCCAGGCGATCGAGGGCAACCAGCTGAGGCTCATGGACGAGCGCGGCAGCGACCTGACGGTCTTCTCGCCGCGCGCCAGCTTCATGGCGCACCACATCGGCGACTTCGAGGTCTCCTCGGTGTGGGCGCGGATCTGCAACGACCTGGTCCACCGGGTCGGCGCGCTCTACCCCGACCGCTTCGCGGTGGGCGCGATGCTGCCGCAGTCGCCGGGCGTCGATCCCGCGACCTGCCTGCCCGAACTGCGCCGTGCGGTGGAGGAGCTGGGCGCGGTGGCGGTCAACCTCAACCCCGATCCGTCCGGCGGCCGGTGGACCGCGCCGCCGCTGACCGACCGCAGCTGGTACCCGCTCTACGAGGCGATGGTCGAGTACGACATCCCCGCCATGATCCACGTCAGCACGTCCTGCAACCCGGCGTTCCACACCACCGGCGCCCACTACCTCAACGCCGACACGACGGCGTTCATGCAGCTGGTCCAGGGCGACCTGTTCGCCGACTTCCCGACGCTGCGGTTCGTGATCCCGCACGGCGGCGGGGCGGTGCCCTACCACTGGGGCCGCTTCCGCGGCCTGGCGATGGCACTGGGAAGGCCCGATCCCGAGGCGCTGCTGGACAACGTCCTCTTCGACACCTGCGTGTACCACCAGGCGGGCATCGACCTGCTGACCCGGGTGATCCCCAGCAGGTCCCTCCTGTTCGCCAGCGAGATGATCGGCGCGGTGCGCGAGGTCGACCCCCGCACCGGCCACCACTTCGACGACACGAAGCGGTACGTGGACGCGACCGCGAACCTCTCCGACCGGGAGCGGGCCGACGTGTACGCCGGCAACGCCCTTCGCGCCTACCCCCGACTCGCCGCACGACTCGCCGCCGCCGGCCGCTGACCCGAGGAGAAGAAGGCATGGAACACACCGAGATCGGCGTCGTCCACACGGCGGTCACCCGCGCCGACCCCGACGCCGTCGCCGCCCTGTCGGCGTACGGCGTGGCGACCGTCCACGAGGCCATGGGCCGGACCGGCCTGATGCGCCCCTACCTGCGCCCGGTCTACCCGAAGGCGCGCCTGTGCGGTACGGCCGTGACGGTGCTGCTGCAACCCGGAGACAACTGGATGCTCCACGTCGCCGCGGAGCAGATCCGCCCGGGCGACGTGGTCGTCGCGGCCTGCACGACCGAGAGCGAGGACGGCTTCTTCGGCGAGCTGCTGGCCACCTCCTTCCGGGCCCGCGGCTGCCACGGACTGGTCATCGACGGCGGCGTGCGCGACGTGGCCGACCTGGAGGGGATGGACTTCCCGGTCTTCTCCCGGGCGGTCAACGCCAAGGGCACGGTCAAGGCCACGCTCGGCTCGGTCAACGTTCCGGTGGTCTGCGGCAACGCCCTGGTGCGCCCGGGCGACGTGGTCGTGGCCGACGTCGACGGCGTCGTCGTGGTACCGCGTGAACGGGCCGCCGAGGTCGCCGAGGCCGCGGCCCGGCGGGAGGCGGGCGAGGAGGGCAAGCGCGCGCGGTTCCGCGCGGGCGAGCTCGGTCTGGACATCTACGGCATGCGCGGCCCGCTGGCCGAGCTCGGACTGCGGTACGAGGACTGAGACATGGACACCGACCCGACCACCGAGTTCGAGAAGACCCCCGGCTGGCTGGACTGGTACGCGGGCCCGAGCCGCCCGCAGTTCCGGCTGCCCGAGGGCGCCGTCGACGCGCACTGCCACGTCTTCGGCCCCGGGGCGGAGTTCCCGTACGCGCCCGAGCGCAAGTACACCCCCTGTGACGCCTCCAAGGACCAGCTCTTCGCCCTGCGCGACCACCTGGGCTTCGCCCGGAACGTGGTGGTCCAGGCGACCTGCCACGGAGCCGACAACAGTGCCATGGTCGACGCCCTGCGGGCTTCGGGGGGCCTGGCCCGCGGCGTGGCGACCGTACGCCCCGGCACCTCCGCAGCGGAGCTGCGGGACCTGCACGAAGCGGGTGTCCGCGGTGTGCGGTTCAACTTCGTCAAGCGGCTCGTCGACGCGGCCCCGCAGCAGGACCTGTGGGACGTCGTCGAGCGGATCAGGCCGTTCGGCTGGCACGTCGTCGTCTACTTCGAGGCCGGCGACCTCGCCGGCCTGCGCGAGTTCCTCCTGTCGGTCCCGGTGCCGCTGGTCGTCGACCACCTGGGCAGGCCCGACGTCGGCAAGGACCCGGAGGGCCCGGAGTTCGAGGCGTTCCTCGACTTCATGCGGGCCAGGGACGACATCTGGTGCAAGGTGAGCTGCCCGGAGCGGCTGTCACTGAGCGGCCCCGCGGCCCTGGACGGCGAGCGGCGGGCCTACCGGGACGTCGTCCCGTTCGCCCGGCGGGTGGTCGAGGAGTTCCCCGACCGGGTGCTGTGGGGCACCGACTGGCCGCACCCGAACCTCACCGACCACATGCCCGACGACGGCCTGCTCGTCGACTTCATCCCGCACATCGCGCCGACGCCCGCGCTCCGGCAGGCGCTCCTGGTCGACAACCCCATGCGCCTGTACTGGCCGGACGCCGACTGAGCCGCCCCGACCGCCCCGACCGCCCTACGAGAGGAGGCACCCCCCGTGCCGCTCGACAAGAGCTACAAACTGGTCCCGGGGACGACCGTCTTCGACGCCGAGCAGTCCGCCAAGGGCTACCACCTCAACCAGTTCTGCATGTCGTTGATGACGGCGGAGAACCGGCAGAGCTACCTCGCCGACGAGCGCGCCTACCTGGACGCGTGGCCGCTGCGGGAGGAACAGAAGCAGGCGCTGCTCGACCGCGACCTCAACGCCGCGATCCGCGAGGGCGGCAACATCTACTTCCTGGCCAAGTGGGGAGCGACGCTCGGACTGTCCTTCCAGCAGATGGCCGGGTCGATGACCGGCATGACCGAGCAGGACTACCGCGACATGATGGCCGGCGGCGGACGCCCCGTCGCCGGCAACCGGATCGACCACGCCGTCCTCGAAGCGGCGCACGCCGACCGACGTCCGCCGAAGGCAGGGGCCAGCATCACCGGCGCGGTGTTCACCTCGCACGTGCCCGCGATCGGCGCGGCCATCGACCACCACAAGACCGACGAGCCCTACTGGCGGCCGGTCTTCGAGGGCTACGAGTTCTCCAGGCGGTGGCAGCGGGAGAACGTCCCCGACGTGATCGTCCTGGTCTACAACGACCACGCCTCCGCCTTCGACCTGTCGCTGATCCCGACCTTCGTGCTCGGCACCGGTGCGGCCTACCCCATCGCGGACGAGGGCTACGGGCCCCGGCCGGTCCCCGGCATCGAGGGCGATCCGGAGCTGGCCGCGCACATCGCGCACGCGCTGATCCAGGACGACTTCGACCTCACCCTCGCCAACGAGATGACCGTCGACCACGGCCTGACCGTCCCGCTGTCGCTGATGTTCGGCGACGTCGAGCGGTGGCCGTGCAAGGTGATCCCGTTCCACGTCAACGTGGTGCAGTACCCGGTGCCTTCGGGCGCGCGGTGCTTCGCGCTCGGCCGGGCGCTGCGCAGGGCGATCGAGTCCTACGACCGGCCCCTGAAGGTGCAGGTGTGGGGCACCGGCGGGATGAGCCACCAGTTGCAGGGCCCGCGCGCCGGCCTGATCAACCGGGAGTGGGACAACGCATTCCTGGACCGGCTGGTCGCGGACCCGGAGGGCCTGTCCCGGGTGCCGCACCTGGAGTACGTCGAGGAGGCCGGCTCGGAGGGCATCGAGCTGGTCATGTGGCTGATCGCCCGGGGGGCGATGAGCGACATCGACGGATCCGGCAGGACCGAGGTCAAGCACCGCTTCTACCACGTGCCGGCGTCCAACACCGCCGTCGGCCACCTGATCATCGAGAACCACCCGCAGGGCGAGACGCCCGGCATGAAGGAGTGACATGACCGACGAGAAGACCGTCCGGATCGCCCTGGTCGGTGGCGGCGCCTTCGGCGCCAAGCACGCGGCCGCGCTGCGGCGGATCGAGGGCGTCGAGGTGACCGCCGTCGTGAGCAGCACGCTCGAACGCGCCCGGCGCTTCGCCGAGGAGCAGGGCACGGGCCGCGCCGTCGCGAGCCTTGAGGAGGCGCTGGCGGCCGACGACGTCGACGCCGTCATCCTCGCCACGCCCACCCCGGTGCACGCCGCGCAGACGCTCGCCTGCCTGGAGGCCGGCAAACACGTCCAGGTCGAGATCCCGTTGGCCGCATCGCTGGAGGACGCCGAGGCGTGCCACGCTGCGCAGCAGCGCACCGGCCTGGTCGCCATGGTGGGGCACACACGGCGCTTCAACCCCAGCCACCAGTGGGTCCGGCAGCGGATCCAGGCCGGGGACTACCGGATCCAGCAGATGGACGTGCAGACCTACTTCCTCCGCCGCGAGAACCTCAACGCACTCGGCCGGCCGCGCTCCTGGACCGACCACCTGCTGTGGCACCACGCCGCGCACACCGTCGACCTGTTCGCGTACCAGACCGGGTCGCCGATCGTGCAGGCCAACGCGATCCAGGGACCGATCCACCCCGAGCTCGGGATCGCGATGGACATGTCCGTCCAGCTGCGCGCGGAGAACGGTGCCATCTGCACCCTGTCGCTGTCGTTCAACAACGACGGGCCGCTCGGCACCTTCTTCCGCTACATCGGCGACACCGGCACCTACCTCGCGCGCTACGACGACCTGGTGACCGGGAAGGACGAGCCGATCGACGTGAGCGCGGTCGACGTCTCGATGGACGGCATCGAGCTGCAGGACCGCGAGTTCGTCGCCGCCGTCCGCGAGGGCCGCGAGCCGAACGCGTCCATCGCCCAGGTGCTGAACTGCTACCGGACGCTGGCTGCCCTTGAGGAGCAGCTGACCACACCGTGACCGGGTAGCCCGAAAGGGCCCCGTCTCCTCCTGGAGACGGGGACCTTTTCGGTACCCGGCGGTGTCGTGACTCAGGCGTAGAAGCGCGAGACGCTCTGCAGGACCGCGGCCGGCTTCGGCTCGCCCTCGATCTCCACGGTGCCGTCGACGGTGATCTCGCCCCACTTCGCGTCGGGCACGCCGATGACGGCGCACTCGAGGCCCCCGACCCGCGCCCCCTGACCCGCTCCCCTGGGGACACCGCGATGCCGGTCTCGGTCCGATTCCGGCCACGCCCGGGTGGCGGCCGTCGTGTCTGCTCCGGTCCGGCCGGTGGAGGCGATAGCGTCCGGCGGAGCAAGTCGGATGGGAGAAAGGGATGGTGACGGAATGTCGGACCAGGCGAAGCGGCGCATCTTCGCGATGTTGGACGCGGACGGGGACGGGGTGATCACCCGGGCCGAGTACCTTGCGCGGGTGGAGCGGGCGGCCTCGGCGTGCGGGCGCGAGCCGCAGGACCCCCTGGTCGAGGCGGCCAGGGCGGCCCACCGGGAGGTGTTCCGGCAGATGGACGGCGACGGGGACGGCGGCGTCACCTTCGAGGAATACCGTGACTGGGCCGGGCACGACGCCTTCGAGCAGTCCTGCCGGCCCGCCCTCGGCTCCCTGTTCGACCTCGCCGACTCCGACGGCGACGGCCGGCTGACCCGCCAGGAGTTCACCCGCCTTCGCGCGGCGACCGGGAACACGACCGACGGAGCCGCTGCCGCGTTCGCCGCCCTGGACACCGACGGTGACGGCACCGTGGACCGCGCCGCCTACCTGCTGGCGATCCGGGACTTCGTCACCAGCGGAGCCTCCCCGATGGCCGACGCCTACGGTGACGGGAGCCCGGAGCCGCGGGAGCTGTCGGCCCGCTGACGGTCCGGTCGGGGCCCGGGCTCAGCCCAGGAGGCGCAGGCGGGTGGTGGAGACGCCGACGCGGACGGTCTGGCCCCAGGTGAGGTCCAGGGCGTCCGCCTCGATCCCGTCGCCGAAGGCGACCAGGTGCTCGGACTCGACGGTGAGCACCAGGCGCCGTCCGGCGTCCAGCAGGCCGTGGACCTGGCTGGTGCCGGTGGTGGGGGAGGGCCAGGCCTCGCGGACGAACCAGGCCAGGGCCGGTGCGTGCGGGGCGGGCAGGGGGAGCGGGCTGCCGCGTTCCAGCCAGGCCGAGCGGCACCAGCCGGTGGCGCCCGTGCCGGTGCCGATCAGGACGCCCGAGGAGGCCTGGGCCTCGGCGGGGATTTCGGAAAGCACAGGGTCGTCGGTGCCCAGGCGGTAGCGGGCCGTCTGGTGGCCGGGCTGGCCGACGTACACCTCGTTCAGGGCGAGCAGCCGCTGGCCGTCGTCCGCGACCGCCTCGACCATGGTCCGCTCCTCCAGCGGCCCCCGGCCGTCCGCCGCCGCCCGTAGCAGGGCCGGCAGGGCGTCCACCCGGTGGCGCACCAGCACACCGGGGTTGCGGCCGGGGTCGGCGTCCACGCCGATGACCGGCTGGCCGTCCAGGTACTTGGCGACGTTGGCCACCAGGCCGTCCTGGCCCACCACGGCGACCACGTCCCCGGGTTCGAAGAGGAAGCGCGGCAGGTCCGCCCGCTCGACCCGGGTACGCCGCCAGTCCAGCGGTACGGCCGCCGCCGCCGCGGCGAGCGCCGCCGCCTGCCGGCGGTGGCGCTGCTCGACCTCCGCCGCCGAGCGGCCCCGGGAGGCGAGGAAGAACGCCGCCTGCCCGGGGGTGCCGTGACGGGCCACCAGTTCCTCGTACTCGGTGCGCCGGTGCACCAGGACCACCCGCGGGGCGAGGGTCACCGCTGCGCGCCGGGAGCTCCGGGGGCGCCGGGGGCGCCGAGGCGGGCGAGCAGGCCGGTGAGCACGTCCGGGGTGAGCGTCACGCTGTCGATCCGCGGCAGGTGCTCGGCCAGCCGCATCAGCGCCAGCGCCCGCAGCACCGCCGGGTCGGCCTGCTGGTGGGCGGTCAGCCAGGCGGCCTCCGCCGCGGCCCGGGCGTCGCCGAGGTCGCGGGCGGCCTGGGCCTCGGCGGCGGCGAGCCGGGTGCGGCGCTGGGCCTCGGCGTCGGTGCGGACCCGGTCGGCGACGGCCTCCTCCTCGGCCTGGAGCCGCTGGTTGGCACCCTGCTGGGCGAGCAACTGCTCCTCGCGGCGGGCGAGTTCGATGCGGTTGGCGAGTTCGTTCTCGGCGATGCCGCGCTCGTGCTCGACGGCCACCGCGCGGCGCTCGAAGGTCGCCCGGTCGGCTTCCTGCTGCACCAGCTCGCGGGCGGGGGTGCGCAGCGCCCGCTCGACCTCCGGCTCGGGCCGCAGCGCCACCACCCGGACGGCGATCACGGCGAGCCCGGTCTCGGCGATCCGGGGCTCGCCGGCGAGGCCGTCGGCCATCCGCTCGCGCACCGCGCTCACCCCGTCGGCGAGGGCGGCGGCGAGCGGGGTGCGGGCGAGCAGGCCGAGCGCGTGCTGCTGGGCGGTCTCGGTGAGCAGGGTGGCGAGCTGGTCGAGCGGGGCGGTGCGCCAGGCACCGGTGTCCGGGTCGATGCCGAAGTCGACGCGGGTGGCGGCGGTGGCCGGGTCGGTGATCCGGTAGGTGAGCGTCGCCTGGACGGTGACGTCCTGGAAGTCCGAGGTGCGGGCGTGGAAGAGCATGGCGAGTTCCCGGTCGTCCACGGGGACTTCGGAGATCGCCGCGGTCAGCGGTCGGAACCAGAACGCCAGTCCGGTGCCCTCGTGGGCGACCCGGCCGCGCCGCAGGTGGCGGACGTGGGCGGTGGGGACGGCGCGCAGGTGGCGCAGCCCGAATCGTCTGGTGATGTCGGCCATCGGTGGAACCCCTTTTCGTCATGGCGACGATATGGGTCCGTGCTGGTTTTCGTCAAGACGACGAAAAGGGGCCGCCCGGCCGCCCCCGCTGCCGCACGCAGCAGGGGCGGCCGGGCGGCCGGGGTCGGGATCGGGGTCGGGGAACGACGGCCGGGGTCGGTCAGTAGATGTTGACCCCGTAGGCGGCGAGCGCCTCGTTCACCGGTTGGAAGAAGGTCGTGCCGCCGGTGCTGCAGTCGCCGCTGCCGCCGGAGGTGATGCCGAGGGCCTTGGTCCCGTCGTACAGCGGGCCGCCCGAATCCCCGGGCTCGGCGCAGACGTTGGTCTGGATCATGCCGCGTACGGTGCCGCCGTCGGAGTAGCGCACGGTGGCGTTGAGCGCGGTGACCGTGCCGCCGTGCGTGCCGCTGGTCGAGCCGGTGCGCTTGACCGACTCGCCGACGAACGCGTTCGGGGCGGAGGAGTACCCGCCAGGGTGGCTCAGCGCACTGTTGTCGTACCGGACCAGCGCGTAGTCGTTGCCCGGGAAGCTGGAGTTGACGGTCGCGCCGATCAGCGTGGTGTGGCCCGAGTTGGTGTACCAGGTGCTCGCGACGTTCCCGCAGTGCCCTGCGGTGAGGAAGTAGTACGTGCTGCCGCTCACCACGTTGAAGCCGAGCGAACAGCGGTACTGGCCACCGTAGATGGCGTTGCCCGCCGAGAGCAGCGGGCGGAAGGTCCCGGGGGAGCGCTGGATCCGCAGGGTCGCCGCGTCGGCGCCGGCGGCCTGCCTGATCCTGGCGATCCCGTCCGGGGAGACGGAGCTGTCCGCCGTGACGACGACCCGGCCGGACGCCTGGTCGGTGTACCAGGCGATGCCGTTGACGTCACTGCGCTGCACCGCGTCGCTGACCGCCGCCAGCCGCGTGGGGGCGGCGGGAGCGGCGGACGAGGCGGGAGCGGCGACGGCGCTCGGCACGGCGACCGCGGTCGCGGACAGCAGGCCGACGGCGGCGGCGAGCAGACGAGTGGTCCGCGCGGTGCCGGTGTGGGGGGTGGTGCGCGTGGTCCTCACTGATCTCCTCCTGGGAGTGAGAGGCCCCTGAGGGTGGGGGCCGGTGAGGCGCGGTCAGGGCGTGCGCGGGCACCCGCCGCAGCTCACGGGAGCCACGCGGATGATCTGCCCCTGACAGGCGCTGACGGGAAGTATGGGCAGGGCCGTCGAGCCCGCACAAGCCCTCGGGAACGGGCCTGCACACCATCTCGACAATCCGTCAGGCCCGGGGCGCCCGGCTCCGTTGCGGCCGACCCGGGGGCGCGACCCGGGCCGACCCGGTGAGCAGGCAGCGCCGCGGGAAACTCCGGTGCGGCGAGGAACTGCGGGCCCTAGCATGCGTGGATGGACCTCTCGCATCTCGGCGCGCCGCTCGGGCCGATGGTTCGCGTCCACGGCGGGTTCGCCAACCGGATGTACCGGCTCGACACCGACCAAGGGTCGTTCGCGGTGAAGGAGTTGAACCTCGCCGACCGCCGCCGGCCGTATCGGGCCGAGGACGTGTTCAGGTTCGAGCGGGCGGCCTTCGCCGCCGGCATCCCGATGCCGGAGCCGATCTCGGCGAGCCACGACACGCTCGTTCACCGGTGGGTCGAGGGCGAGAAGGTGCCGGAGGCACCGGTGTCGGCGGCGTACGCGTTCGAGATCGGTGAGATCCTGGCGCGCCTCCACGCGCTCGACGTCGCGTGGACCGGTGCGCCGGTCGAGGAACCGGAAACGCCACGGGACTGGCCCGAGCTCGCCGCGCGGGCGGTGGCGACCGGACAGCCGTGGGCCGACGAACTCGCCTCCCACGTCGAGACGTTCCTCGCGATCGCCCGCTTGGTCGACACCTGCGAACGGCCGGGCCCCGTGGTGCTGACCCACCGGGACGTCCAACCGTGGAACCTGCTCGCTCGCGAGGGCCGGCCGGTGGTGCTCGACTGGGAGCTCTCCGGGATGCTCGACCTGTCCGGCGAGCTCGGCTCGACCGCGCTGAGCCTCGCGAAAGGGCCTGGCTTCGACGACATCAGGCCCGCCGTCTTCCGTTCGGTCCTCGACGGCTACGTCGCGGGCGGCGGAGCGCTGCCGCCGTCAGGTCCGAGCTGGTTCGTGTACATGGTCGGCGGCTGGCTGGGGCACACGAGGTGGAACATCCTCCGGTGCCTCGCCGGAGTCGAGGCGAGCACCGGCCCCGACCTCGCCCTGTCGCACGAGTCCGCGCGCAACGGCGTGCGCGGCCTCCCCGACCTGTACGGCCGGCTCCCGGAACTTGAGGCGCTGCTCCTGTGACAGCCACCCGTGTGCATGTGGGCGGAACGAATCACCGGAGCACCCGATCACCTGATCACGAACGCCGGAAGGGCCGCCTCCTCGACATCGCGGGGCAGGCCGAGGCCGAACCGGGCCTCGATCACCGCCAGGGTGGCCCGTTCGGCGTCCTCGCCGTCCTCCCCCTCCGGGCGGGCGGACTCGCCGTCCGGGCGGAGCACGCCGGCCCGGACCAGCTCCTCCAGCAGGAAGTCCGGCTGCGAGCCCCACCGCCACACCTCCTCGCCGAGGCCGAAGGAACAGACGGCCACCCCGTCCCTGGCGTAGGCGAACTGCCGCGGCGGATGGTCCGGCTGAGGGTCCAGCCGGACGGCCTCCACCCCGCCCCGCGAGACCTCGGCCAGCCGCTCCACCCCGCCGGGTATGCCGTACTCCAGGGCGAACGACCACCCCTGGTAGGCCCCGACCCGCACCACGGACTCGTCATCCGTTCCGTCGTCCATGACGACGCCCCACGCCTGCGCCCCCGTCACCGGCGACGGCACGGACCCGGCCACGCCGCCCATCCGCACCGCGAGCTCCCCCGGCGTGACACCACGGGCGAACACGACGCCGAAATACCACTCCTCACCCTCGACCAGCCACCGAAGCCCGTCCCCCATGACTCGGCTCCCTCCCTGCTCCCTGCGCACGCAGGCCACAGTACCCGCGCATCCGGACTGCCGGCCTGGACGTGCGGTGAAGGCGAGCGCGACGTGAAACCTCGCCGCGCCCGATCAGCGAACGGCTTCCCCGACCCGGCGCATGAGAGCGGATCTCAGAGGGCGGGACCAACATGATGTCCGTTTCTCGCTTTCGGTCGGGGCAGGGGGCTGGTCGTGGGCGATGCCGGTACGACCGGCCGTGACGCCGTGACGCCTCCGGCGCCAGTTGCCCGGAGGGGCAGCGGGGCGAGTACAACCTGTTCCGGACCGCGGGACGGCAGTTCCACGAGCACATCCAGTGGCTGACGACGGAGAGCGAGAACCAGAACTACTGAAACCGTCGCCGACAAAACCCCGTTGTCCGCTGTTCGAGCCCCGTGAGAGCATCGCCGAATGGCAGGTACGCACCGTTCGACGGACACGCCGGAGCTGACAGAAGCCCGCATCGAGGATGCGAGCACCATCCTGGTCGCGCCCTCGGCGCTTCAGGACGCCGACGTGGTCCGGGACTTCTTCGGGTCCGTCATCACGCCCGAGGAGCTTGCCTCCGGTTCGCCTTCGCCCGACCTCGCGCAGAAGACCGTCTACCTGTGCGGCGACATCTCCGGGATCGACCGTCGCCGACTGCCGGCGGCTGCCCGGGTGTTCGTCGTCCGGGAGCTCTCGCACGGCTACCGCGAGGACGCCGGCGATCCCTGGACCGTGGTCGACCTCGGCCGGGTTCCGGTCCGGGTGCACGGTGTCGGCGTGTACTACCACCGCTTCTTCGGGCTCGACGGCGATTTCTTCGGACGGATCCGCGCGGAGCACGAGTTCCAGTCCCTGACGGAGTCCACCAAGCCCGGGACGGCCCACCGCAGCGGAATCTACCTGACGCCCGTCACACAGGACGGTGACGAACTGCACTTCCGCCTGCTGCGGTGCTCCACGAACCTCTCGGGGCCGACCGAGAACTTCGGCCCGACCGACACGAGCATCGTCGAGGACCTGAACCGCGAGGCCGCCGCGGTCTTCCGGAACCACGCGCCGCTGAACCACGTCCTCGCCCAGACCTACCACAACACCCGTGCCACGACCGAGCGCAAGCAGTCCAAGGCCAGGATCTCGGCCCACGCCGACAAGACCAAGGACATGCCCGTCAACGGCATCATGGCCTTCTGCACCTTCTACGACGGGCTCGACAGGCTGCAGCCCCTGGCCGGAGACGCCTTCGACCACGGCGTGAAGGGCGTCAGCGGGCTGACCAGGCTCCGGTTCCGTCTCAAGGATTCGGCCGAGGAGATCGAGGGACACGACGGCGGCGTACTCCCCGCGCAGTTCACCGTGACCCTCCACCCCGGCTCCGTGTTCTTCATGCCGCTGTCCACCAACCGCCTCTACACCCACGAGATCCGGCCCTCGGCGCTGGACGCCGAGTTGCTGCCGACCCGGCTGGGGTACGTGGTGCGCTGTTCGAACACCGAAGCCGTGCACAAGGACGGCCGGACGTTCCTCAAGAGCGCCGGAGGGCTGGTGGAGCTGGAGCCGCCCACGCAGGGCGGGATGGACGAGCTGCGCCGGCGGTACGCCGAGGAGAACAGGTCCTCGTCCTTCGTCGACTACGGCGACGAATTCCTCTTCAGCATGAACGCCGGAGACTACGTTGCCCCCCGCGCCTAGGATCTCGGACGAAGTCCGTTCGTACGCCCTGCCGGCCGAAGCGGACATCTTCGCGGAGCTGTCCGCGTCGGTCCACTGGGAGGACGTGGGAAAGGGCCGGCGAGGCGCCGTACTCACCAGGGCCGACGAGTCGGACGGGGTGCCCCTCGTCCGTACCACCACGCGGTACGGCAGCCCGGCCCAGCGTTTCCGGGCGGTCCACGAACGGCTCGCACAGCGGATCCAGGAACACGCGGGGCTCTCGGTCGGCTTCAACAACGCCCTCATCGAGACCTACACGAACGCCTACACCACCATGGGCGCCCATTCCGACCAGGCCCTCGACCTGGCCGACGACTCGTTCATCGCCGTCTTCTCCTGCTACCGGAATCCCGAAGCGGGCCCGCCGAGGAAGCTGATCTTCGAACCGAAGGAGTCCGACGGCGAGAAGTTCGAGATCCCCCTCACCCACCACGGTGTCGTCGCGTTCTCCGTCGACACCAATCGGCGACTGCGGCACAGGATCGTCCTGGACGGGCCCGACCGGGCGGCGGACAACCAGTGGCTGGGCGTGACCTTTCGGACGTCGAAGACCCTGGTTCGCTTTCGCGACGGACAGGCACACCTCCCGCAGGGCGCGCGCCTGGTGTCGGCCGACGACGAGCAGAGCCGCGAGTTCTACCGGCTCCGACGCCGTGAGAACCGGGAAACGGACTTCACCTACCCACCGCTGACGTACACCGTCAGCGAGAGCGATCTGATGCCGCCCGTGTGACGGCCCGCTACCGGCGTGCGTGAGCAGGTCATGGCCGAGGCCGTCGCCCGGCACCTGTATCTTGATCGCGTGCCGGGCCTGTCGGGTTCCCGTCCCGGGGTGTGGGGACGCGTGGAGTCCGGCCCGGCCGTCGGCCTCCCCGCGGGGGCCGGATGCTGTCGCCGGGGGGCGGGAAAGACCTCGACCCAGAGCCGAACAGCCGCTCACCGTCCGTCTGTCGTCTGTCGTCTGTCGTCGAAGGATTCCCATGACCGATTCCGTCCCGCCCGAGAGTCCGCGGCCCGCTGAGGAGCCGTCCGGCAGCGACCCGTGGGCGGCGCCGGCCGGTGCCGCCCCGGCCCTTGCCGCCGCACCGGCTCCCTCGGCCGCTCCCGCCGCCGCCCCCGCCCACGGCGCACCGTACTGGCCGCCGTACCCGGTGGCGGCGCCGGTGCCCCGCAACGGGCTGGGGACCGCGGCCATGGTGCTGGGGATCGTCGGGGTGGTCCTGAGCCTGGCGGTGTTCCTGTTCTGGGTGTCCTGGATACCGGCCCTGCTTGCCCTGGTCTTCGGGGTCATCGGCGTCGGTCATGCGCGCAGGGGCGTGGCGACGAACCGGGGCATGGCGATCGCGGGCGTGGTCCTGGGCATCTCCGGGCTGCTGGTCTCGGTCGGCGCCGGGGTGTTCGTGGTGGCCCGAATCCAGGCGGTGCACGACGAGCGGCGGGCGGAGGCGGACGCCGCCCGGGCCCGTGCCGACGCCGCGATCGAGGCCGCCCGGCAGCGGGCGGTGAAGGAGAAGGAGCTGGCCGACGCCCAGCGGAAGAAGGCCGAGGCCGAGCAGGAGAAGGCGGCCGCGGACGAGCGGGCCCGGCGCCTGCCGTTCGGCCAGTCCTACACGTACGGTGACGGGCTGAAGGTCACGATGGCCGAGCCGGAGCCGTACGTCCCGCGCGGGACCGTCTACGACCTCCCCGAGAACGCCACGATCGTCCAGGTGAAGATCACCGTCGTGAACACCGGCTCCGAGCAGGTCTCGCTCTACGGATCCGGCTCGCCCATCGTCAAGGACGCCAACGGCGCCCCCGTCTTCTCGCTGATCGACGGCAGCGGCCGGATGAAGGTCCTCGCCGGCTCGCTCGCCCCCGGCCAGGAGGCCACCGGCCTGTCCGCCTACGCCCTGCCGGCCGGCGCGGCCGACCGGTTCTCCGTCGAGTTCAGCTACGGCAACGGGCTGCAGCGCAAGAACGTCCTCTGGTCCGGCCCCTCCCACTGATCCGGAACGACGGGCCCGACCCGTCCGGCGCAGCGCGGCGCGCGGGCCGGGCGGGTGGCTGCGATCTTCGGAGGGCACCCGGTGGCGCACACGGCGGCCCGGGCCCGTCGTCCCGAGACCGTGGAGGCCCGGATGTGGCAGGCACCCCCCGCTCCCGTCAGCCGTGAATGGCTCCCGGTGCTGGACATGCCGGCGCCCGGCCCGCAGAACCGCTGGACGGTGCTGCTGCGCGCGCTGTTGCTGATCCCCCAGTTCGTGGTGGTGTGGGTGCTGTCGGTGGTGGCGTTCTTCGTCACGGTCATCGGCTGGTTCGGCGCGCTGGTGCTCGGCCGGCTGCCCGGCTTCGCCGCGGACTACCTGACCGCGTTCGTCCCGTACGAAACCCGCGTCACCGGGTACCTGATGCTCACCGTGGACCGCTACCCGCCGTTCCGCTTCCACGCCCCCGACCACCCGGTGCAGGTCGAGCTGCGGCCGGGGGAGCTGAACCGGCTCGCCGTCCTGTTCCGCATCGTCCTCGTCATCCCGGCCTCGATCGTGCAGGGCCTGGTGTACGCGGGGTGGTGGACGGTCGGCTTCGTCAGCTGGCTCGTGGTGCTGGTCCTCGGCCGGATGCCGCAGCCGCTGTACGAGGCGACGACCGCGATCCTGCGCTACCGGATGCGCTACGCCGCGTACCTGACGATGCTCTCCTCCGCCTACCCCAAGCGCCTGTTCGGCGAGGAGCCGGGCAGCGAGCCGGGCGGCCCGGTGTCGGCCACCCGACCGCTGGTGCTGGGCGGCGCCGGGCGCGGACTGCTCGTCCTCTTCATCCTGCTCGGCGTGGTGTCCTGGGTGACGAGCTCGGTCACCACCTCGGTGAACTCGGACGACGACGACAACGACGACGTCACCAACCCGACCCAGCACGTCGTCGGGCCCCTCGTCCCGGGCCCTGCGGAGCTCGGCTGACGGCTTCGCTACGCTGACCGGGTGACAGACAAGCTGGTGAACCGTTACCGCCAGGCCGTGGAACCGCTCCTGGTGCCGGGCGAGCAGTTGCAGGACGTGGCGACCGTCATTCCGGTGGCGGGGGCCAAGGGCCTGGGGGACGGCGCGGGCGCCAAGATCGGCAACAAGCTGGGGCGCATCGGCGCGGTCTCGGGCGAGACGGGCAGCCTGGCGCACGGCTTCCCCACCGGCGCCGGCACGGCGATCCACAAACTGCTCATGGTCACCGACCGGCGGGTCGCGTTCGTCTCGGCGGCCGACATCCGGCGGGCGGGCGAGGTGCTGTGGCACGTCCCGCGCCACCTGGTCACCCGGATCGAACGCCGCCCGAGGTTCCAGGCGATGGCCCGCTTCCGCCTCCACTTCGCCGACGGCTCGGCCGTCTCGGCCTACACCCTGCGCCGGCGCACCATCGAGTCCCTGGCCGACCGCCTGGGGCGGTAGACACGTGGCCCGTCCGGATGGCCCACTGCTTCGGCCTGGGCCCACTGTCGCTCGCCGACTACGCCCTCACCTTCCACCCGGCCACGGCGCTGCTGGTGAACTGCGCGAGCGTCTGACCACCCTGTCCATCCCGGCGTAGGAAGAGATCCCCATGCCCGAGCAGGACCGCGTCATCCAGATCCGCCGCCCCTACCTCGACCTGATCGCCGACGGCACCAAGACGATCGAAGTCCGCGTCGGCTACTCGAGCATGCGCCGGATCCACCCCGGCCAGGCCCTGGTCTTCGAGTCCGGCGGGGCCCGCTGCCGCACCCAGGTCGTGAAGGTCGCCGAGTACCCGACCTTCGAGGCGATGCTCGACGCCGAGGACAACGAGGCGATCGGCAGCGAGGGCATGGACCGGGCCGAACTCCTCGCCGCCTGCAGCGAGATCTACCCGCCGGAGAAGGAAGCGCTCGGCGTC
Source organism: Streptomyces sp. 1331.2 (assembly GCF_900199205.1). Classification (NCBI taxonomy): domain Bacteria; kingdom Bacillati; phylum Actinomycetota; class Actinomycetes; order Kitasatosporales; family Streptomycetaceae; genus Streptomyces; species Streptomyces sp. 1331.2. Next base: position 209,093 of record NZ_OBMJ01000002.1, read on the forward strand.
CTCGCGATCCACCTGCAGCTCGCCCCTGCCACCGAAGGCGATGTCGCGCGCCGACAGTGACCGTGCAGGAGCGCCCGGGGCCATCAGGGGATGCGCTGCCCGCGCTGCCGTAGGGCGGGGCGGCGGCCGGTGAGGGCGTCGAGGGCCAGGACCGTGCCCTTGGCGGTGGTCGCGTACACCACGCCGTCCGCGTGGACGGGGCGGCTGCCGGGGGCGTCGAGGGTGCGGCGCCAGTGCACCGTGCCGGTGGTGGGGTCGAGCCGCAGCAGCACGCGGCGGCGGGGCCCGGTGACCACCCAGGCGTCGGAGCCGCTGACGGTGACGGCGGAAGCCCCGTGGGGGCCGGGCAGGTGCCAGCGGCGCATGCCGGTGGTGCGGTCGAGGGCGTGGACGCCGGTGCCGAAGTCGGCGACGAGGATGAGGTCGTGGGTCACGGCCGGGCTGTGGTCGATCGCGGTGCCGCCGACCTCGGCGCCCCAGCGCTGCCTGCCGGTGGCCGCGTCGAAGGCGTGGGCCAGGCCGCCGCCGGTGCCGAGGTAGACGGTGCCGTCGGCGACGCTCGGCGCGCACAGGGCGAGGTAGCGTTCGGCATTGTCGTCGTACCAGACCCGCTCGCCGTCCTCCGTCCGGTAGGCGCCCAACTGCCCTTTGACGCCCGTCACATGGACCAGGCCACCGGCCACGGTCGCCGCGGAGCAGGAGCCGTCGGGGAGGTGCTGCTGCCAGCGCGTCCGGCCGGTGCGCGCGTCGGTCGCGGTCAGGGTGCTGGAGCGGACGTGCTGCAGCCGGAACTCCGATGTGGTCACGGTGTAGACCACGCCGTCGGCGACGGTGGGCGCGGCGCAGGTGCCGACGCGGGTGCTCCAGCGCTCGGCGCCGTCGGTGGCGTCGAGCGCGCGCAGCAGGCCGTCCTCGCCGGTGAGGTAGACGGTGTCGCCCGCGACGGCGGGGGTGGTGGTCAGCCGGTCCTGGGCCTGGTGGCGCCAGCGGAGTCGGCCGGTGAGCGCGTCCAGGGCGTAGCAGTGCGGGCCGGCGGCCTGGTAGAGGGTTCCGGCGCGGACGGCGGGGGCGGAGCCGGGGCGTTCGGGCAGGCGGGTGCTCCAGGGGTGGAAGCCGGCGTGGCCGGGGCCGCCGCGGGCCGTGCTCGGGCCGGTGCTGGTGCCGGCGGGTCGGGGCGGCGCGGCAGCGGGTGCGACAGGCTTCCGCGTGAGGGACTGGTCGCCCCAGAGTGCCGGGTCGGCGAGGTCCACCAGCCGGGCCAGGGAACGCAGGACGGCCGGCGGGTTCTCGCCCGCCGCCGCAGGCCCCGGGTTCCCGGCGTAACAGAGCCAGCGGTCGTCCACCCGCCATTCCAGCCAGCGGCGGTCGTCGGCGTACTCCCGGACGGCGGGGGTGAGCAGGCGGGCGGCCAGGCCGGGGTCGGTGGTCTCGACCAGGTGGACGGCGTCGTACTCGGGGTCGCCGCTCTCGTACAGGTGGCGGCCGGGGGTCTCCAGGACGCGGCGGCGCAGCAGCGGCAGCAGGGTGTCGAGGGCCAGCGTGTGGCGGGCGACCGCCACCAGGGGCAGCGGGCAGGGGAGTTCGACCAGGTGAACGGTGCGTATGTCGCCGTCGGGCCCGCCGCCGACCAGGTCGAAGACGGTGACCCGGTGGCCGTCGAGCATGCCGGTGGCCGCGAAGCGGGCGTGGGACGCGGCGTCGCGGCCACCTGCGCCGACGGGCACGGCTTCGTGCCAGCGCGCGGCGAGCTCCGGGCTCTCCTCGTGGAAGTCCCAGCCCTGTTCGGCCGCCAGGAGCTGCCGCTCGGCCCGGCGTCGGCGCAGCCCGGCCTGCCCGGTTCCGATTCCCCAACGAGCCATGTTCCACCTCCGGTTGTGAGATGACGAACCGTATCGTGCGGGTCGGACACGGAGCACCCGCAGTCCATGCCGGTCGGCGGTCAGCGCCCGGTCAGCGCCCGGACTGGGTGAAGCTGCCGCCGAGGTAGCGGAACTCCGGGTCGTCGGCGGGCAGTTCGCCGAACTTGGCGATCAGCTCGGGGGCGTAGGCCTCGGCATCGTCCTGCGGCCGGTAGCCGAGCGCCCGCGCCGACGAGAGGTCCCACCAGGCCCGGGTGTTGGCGGAGATGCCGTAGACCACGGTGTGGCCGCCGGCCACCGGGCCGGTGAGCGCGGCGTGCGCCAGCCGGGCCCAGTCGGCCGGGCTGAGCCAGGTGGAGAGCATCCGGACGCTGCGGGGTTCGGGGGTGAAGGAGCCGATGCGCAGCGAGACCGTCTCGATGCCGTGCCGGTCGGCGTACAGCGAGGCGAGGCTCTCGCCGAAGCACTTGGAGACCCCGTAGTAGGTGTCGGGCCGCGCCGGCGCGTCCACCGGCACGCTGCTGCCGTCGGCGGGCCGCTCGGTGAAGCCGGTCGCGTGGTTGCTGCTGGCGTAGACGACCCGCCGGACACCTGCTGCCCGCGCGGCCTCGTAGAGCCGGTAGGTGCCGTCGATGTTGGCGGCCAGGATGTCGGCGAACGGCGCCTCCCCCGGGATCCCGGCCAGGTGGACCACGGCGTCGACGCCGTCCATCGCCGCGGCCAGCGCCTCGGTGTCCCGCAGGTCGGCGACGACGGCCTCGGGCTCGCCGGGCACCGGGAGGCGGTCGAAGCTGCGCAGCCGGTAGCCGTGGGCGGGCAGCAGCTCCCGCAGGCAGCTGCCCATGCGGCCGGCGGCACCGGTGATCAGGACGTGGCGGGGCTGGTTCACGGTCGGTTGCGTCTCCATGGCTCCTCGGTTCCTCGGTTCCTCGGTTCGTCGCAGGGGGATCGAACGGACGGGTCGAACGTGTGAGTGGATTCGGGTGACGTGCGACGATACCTGATGGGACACCAAGGTCTGCTGTGCCGACCGGAGTTCGCGTCACCGTCCCGCCCCGCCGCCCCCGCCGCTCGCCGTGTGCGGGCGGCTGCCTCTACGCTGGCGCCGGGCGCCGAGCCCAGCACGCACCGACCCCGGGGGGACCGCGTGATACGCGTACGGCAACGCAGCTACACCCTGATTCCGTGGCCGTGGAGAGCCATGTCCTGGGCCCGGGTGCCCGATGGACTCGCCTTCACCCTGTACGAGGTCGTCCAGGCGGGCGGCGTCGAGGTGCCCGCCACCGAGCAGGACGCCGCCCGCTGGCGGACGGCCCACGAGGCCTACCAGGGCCTGCTGCGCCACGCCGAGGAGGAGGTGCGCTACGCCCACGGCGTGCGCTGCAAGCCCGGCTTCATGGTGGACCTCCGCTCGGTGCGGCTGCGCCGCTACGGCCTGCTGCCCTGGCGCAGGGCCCGCTCCCGGCGGCTGTTCGCGGAGTGCGAGGCCTTTATGCGCAGGGCCGAGGCGGCCTACCGGCCGATCCTGGAGGAGATCGAGGCCCTGCTCCCGCAGACTCCCGACCACCCGGCTGACCACCCGGCCTGAAGCCTTGACGAGGTCACCGGTGGAGGACGCGCCGCAGCCAGCGGGTGCGCGCCTCCTGGGCGTCCTGGCTGAGGGCCGCGTCCGGGGCGAGGGTGTCGAAGCCGTGGCAGGCGCCGGGCCACACGTGCAGCTCGGCGTCGCCGCCCGCCCGCCAGATCGCGTCGGCGTAGGCGACGGCCTCGTCCCGAAACGTTTCGGCGGAGCCCACCTCGACGTACGCCGCGGGCAGCCCGGACAGGTCGGTGGCGCGGGCCGGGGCGGCGTACGGCGACAGGTCGGCGGCGCCGTAGCGGTCGCCGAGCAGGGCCTGCCAGGCGGTGGCGTTGGAGGTGCGGTCCCAGGTGTCGTGGCCCGCCAGCTGGTGGCTGGAGAAGGTGTCCCCGCGGTCGTCGAGCATCGGGCTCAGCAGCAGCTGGCCGGCCGGCGCAGGGCCGCCGCGGTCGCGGACCAGCAGGGCCAGGGCCGCGGCGAGCCCGCCGCCGGCGCTCTTGCCGCCGACGACCACGCGCCGCGCGTCCACGCCCAGCGCGTCCGCGTGCTCGAAGACCCAGGAGAGCCCGGCGTAGCAGTCCTCGACGGCCCCGGGGAACCGGGTGCGCGGCGCCAGCCGGTACTCGACGGAGACGACCGCCAGCCCCAGCGGCAGCGCCCAGGTGCGCAGCAGCCGGGGCAGGACCGACCACGCGTTGCCCGTCACCATCCCGCCGCCGTGCAGGTAGTACAGCAGGGGCAGCGGCTCGCGGACCCCGGCGGGCCGGGCACTGACGAGCGTGACCTCGCCGCTGTCGGCCGAGCCCCCGCCGTCGGCCACGCCGTCCGCCCGCGGCACGTGCAGTTCCGTCACCTCGAACCGGCCGCCGTCACGCAGCCGTTCCAGCGTCGGGCGTGGCCGCGCGGCGGCATCCCGCTCCTGCCACGCCGTCAGGCCCTCCGGGGTGAGCACCGCCCGCGCCCGCTCCCCGGCGGCCGCCACGGCGGCCCCCACCTGCGGATCCAGGGGTGGCACGCCCTGTGCCACCGATGCGTCCGGCACCGTCACCAGGAACCCCCCTCGCCGAGGGGCGCCCGGCAGCGCCCCGACCACCCCAGCCTGCCAGCCCCGTCCGCACCGGCCACCGGCGCCCCCCGGACCCCGGCGCTCCAACGCCGACGCCTCCCGTTGGTCCGTACCGCCCGATCGTCCGGTCGGCCGCCCCGGCAGGTCGAGCGGCGTCCCGGCCGGGCGGCGAGGGGCCGACAACGGGCGGCCGCAGGGAAAGCACTCCCCGCGCGCGAGCAAACGGCACGTCAACTTCCCTCCCGTGCACTTGTTGACGTGGCCCCGCCCTCACTACGGTCATCGGGCTTCGATCACCTGATGGCCCGTCACCGCGCCGCGACCCGGGGCCGACACCGCCCCGAGGCTGTCGCACACCCTCCAGGAGGATCCGCCGTGCGCCTTCGAAGAATCGCCCAGCTGGTCGGCCCGGCCCTGCTCGGCCTCTCCCTCTTCTCCCCTTCCTCCTCCTCGGCCGCCGCCGGTCCGGCGCTGCCGCAGGGCACCCAGAGCGACGACGCCTACGCCACGAGCCGTGCCGCGAACGCCGTCAGCAACGTGCAGGCCACCTCGGGCGTCCTCAGCTGCTACCGCCCGGAGGTGCCGTACGGCGTCGACAGCGGCCCGGCCGAGGGCTACAGCGGCATGACGCCCTGCCCGGCGTCGGGCCCCACCACCGGTGAGGACGCCGGTACGGCCGGACCGTACGCGAGCCAGGCCGGCAGCAACCCGGGCTACCCGGCGGCGACGCCGATGCTGGTCAAGGGACACTCGGAGTCGGACCTGCGGATCGACCCGACCAACCCCGCCCACCTGATCGGCTCCTCCAAGTGGGTTGCGAGCGCCGAGGGTTACAACCACCTGCTCGGCTTCTTCGAGTCCTTCGACGGCGGGCACAGCTGGCCGGTGCAGGGCCACATCCCCGGCTACGAGGGGTGGACCGACAACACCGACCCGGTCGGCGCCTTCGACAGCTGGGGCAACTACTACTCGCTGCTGCTGCCCTACCAGTTCTCCTACGACCCCGACGGCAGCCACGACTTCGCCCCCGGCGCCGCGCAGGAGCCGAACCCCGCCGTCCCGTCCCAGGTCATCTCGGTCGCGGTCCGCCCGCACGGCGCCACCACCGCCACCCAGTGGGTCAGCACCCACGCCGGGCACCCGGACTACGTGGCGAGCTACGACAGCGTCGGCAACGGTCCCGACAAGCAGTGGATCGCGATCGACACCAACCCCGGCAGCCCGCACCCGAACCGCATCTACGCGATGTGGGTGGACTTCCACAGCAGGACCGCCGTGCCCTACCTCGCGTACGCCGACGCCCGTCCGGACGGCACCCACACCGACTGGTCGACCCCGCAGGTGCTCCCCGAACCGCCCGGCACCCCGCAGGGCGCCACCTACCTGCTGCCCCACGTCGCGCCGGACGGCACGGTGTACACCACGCTCACCAACTCCGACCCGGCGCACCGGTTCTGCTGCGACGCGATCTTCCTGGACGCCTCGCACGACGGCGGCCGGACCTGGTCCACCGTCTCGACGCTGCCGGGCACCATCACCCCGCCCCGGGCGAGTACGCCAACACCACCTTCCGCGACGGCATCGAGGACACCTTCACCCTCGGCAGCCGGCCGGTGAACGGCCACTACCCGCTGTACGTCGCGTACGAGGACTACGCCACCGGCGTCGTCAACGTCCTGCTGACCGCCTCCTACGACGGCGGCGCCACCTGGAGCGCGCCCGTCCGGGTCAACGACAACACGGCGCCCGTCGACGAGTTCCAGCCCAACCTGACCACCGGCGAGGACGGCACCGTCAGCGTCGCCTTCTACGACCGGCGCCTGGCCTGCCCCGCCGCCGGCACCGCCGAGGCCCGGGCCGCCGGGCTCGCCCTGGACACCGCCAACCCCAAGCACCCCGGCGCGCCCTACGGTGCCGCCGACTACTGCGTGAACACCAGCGCCCAGTTCTACGGCCCGACGCTCGACCCGCTCGGCCACAACATCCGGCTCAGCGCGCACTCCTTCGACCCGCAGCTCGATGCGCCGGTCGAGGGCTCCGACACCTTCATCGGGGACTACTTCGGCAACACGATCGGCGGCGGCACCGCGTACACCACCTCGGTGACCACCTACGACGACGGCACCAACCCGGGCCACCTGCAGCAGCAACAGGTGACGGCGGTCGCGGTGCCGCGCCACTGACCCCCCGGGTGCCCGGGCGGGACGGGTGACCCGCCCGGGCACCGGGACGCGCCGGTCAGCTCAGCGTGCGCAGCGCGGCGGCGTCGTACGGGCTCAGGTCGGCGAAACGGCCGGCGAGCACCTTGGCGGCCCACTGCGGGTCCTGGAGCAGGGCGCGGCCGACGGCGACCAGGTCGAACTCGTCGCGCTCCAGCCGGTCGAGCAGGTCGTCGATGCCCTGGACCGGTGCGCCCTCGCCGGCGAAGGCGCGGATGAAGTCGCCGTCCAGGCCGACCGAGCCGACGGTGATGGTGGGGCGGCCGGTGAGCTTCCTGGTCCAGCCGGCCAGGTTGAGGTCCGAGCCGTCGAACTCGGGCACCCAGTAGCGGCGGGTCGAGGCGTGGAAGGCGTCGACGCCGGCCTCGGCGAGCGGGGTGAGGATCGCCTCCAGCTCCTCGGGGGTCTCGGCGAGCCGGGCGTCGTAGTTCTCCGACTTCCACTGCGAGTAGCGGAAGATCACCGGGAACTCGGGCGAGACGGCCTCGCGCACCGCGGCGACGAGCTCGGCCGTGAACTTCGTCCGGGCGACCGGGTCGCCGCCGTAGGCGTCGGTGCGGCGGTTGGTGCCCGCCCACAGGAACTGGTCGAGCAGGTAGCCGTGGGCGCCGTGCAGCTCGACGCCGTCGAAGCCGATCCGCTCGGCGGCCGCGGCGGCCTCGGCGAACGCGCCGATGACGGCGTCCAGGTCGGTGCGGGTCATCGCCCGCCCCGTCCCCTCGGTGCCGTCCAGCCGGATCCCGGACGGGCCGATGGCGGGGGCGTCGGCGTACGGCGGGTCGCCCTGCTTGCGCACCATGCCGATGTGCCACAGCTGCGGCACGATGGTGCCACCCGCCGCGTGGACGTCCTCGGCGACGCGGGCCCACCCGGCCAGCTGCTCCTCCCCGTGGAAGCGCGGGATGCTGTCGCTCTGCCCGGCCGACTCGTGCCCGACGTACGTGCCCTCGGTGACGATCAGGCCGACGCCCGCGGCGGCGCGGCGGGCGTAGTACGAGCGCACGTCCTCGCCGGGCACGCCGCCGGGGGAGAACTGGCGCGTCATCGGCGCCATCACGATCCGGTTGGGCACGGTCAGCCCGTTGATCGTGACGGGCCGGGACAGGATCCCGGCCGCCCGGGATGCGGCGTGGTCGGTGGGCTCGGTGATGGTCATGGGGATCCCTCGCGGATACCGGTGGCGTGCGCCGGAACGAATACGGTTGCCCCTGCCAACCACCTCGACGGCCCCCGCATTTCGCCGCCGGAGCGAACGCTGCTGTGATCCGCGCCACTGCCGGCCGGCGCCCTTCGTGCGGGGCGCAGCGCCCGGGAGCCGCGCCCGGGAGCCGCGCCCGGGCGGTGCCGTCACTCGAAGCGCGCGGGGTCGCCGGCCCCGCGTCGGACGATCTCCGCCGTGCCGCCGGAGAAGTCGACGACCGTCGTCGGCTCGGTCCCGCAGTCGCCGGAGTCCACCACGGCGTCCAGCACGTGGTCCAGCCGCTCCTTGATCTCCCACCCCTGGGTCATCGGCTCGTCCTCGCCGGGCAGGACCAGGGTGCTGGAGACGAGGGGTTCGCCGAGCTCGGCGAGCAGGGCCTGGGTGACGACGTGGTCGGGGATCCGGACGCCCACCGTCTTCTTCTTCGGGTGCATCAGCCGGCGCGGGACCTCCTTGGTGGCGGGCAGGATGAAGGTGTAGCTGCCCGGCGTCGCCGCCTTGACGGCCCGGAAGACCGCGTTGTCGATGTGGACGAACTGCCCCAGCTGCGCGAAGTCCTGGCACATCAGGGTGAAGTGGTGCCGGTCGTCGAGCCGCCGGATCGTCCGGATCCGTTCGAGGCCGTCCTGGTTGCCCATGCGGCAGCCCAGGGCGAAACAGGAGTCGGTCGGATACGCGATGAGGGCCCCCGAGCGGAGGCTGTCGGCCACGGTGCCGATGGTGCGGGCCTGAGGGGTCTGCGGGTGCACGTCGAAGTACTTCGCCATTGGCCGACCCTATGCGATCCGCCGCCCGGTCGACCCGTCGCCGAGTCTGACCCGATCGGGTGACACGGAGCCAGACCGTGACCGAGCTCCTCACCACGGACGGCCTGATCGTCGGCATCTCCTACGCCCCCGCCCGCCCGTCCGTCCGGCCGTCGACAGGGCTGTCGACTGGGTTGTCGACTGGGCCGTCGACGTGAATGTCAGTGCCGTGCGCTACGTTCGCGATCATCAGCCGGACCGGATGGGGGGCGTTGTGACCGACCGTACGATCGAGATGATCAGTTGGGAAGAGGTGCGTGCGCTCATCGCCGCCCGGGTTCCGCAGGGGGTGATCGAGCGGCTTTCGCCGGTGCCCGCCGCCGAGCTGCGGCACCTGCGGGGGCCGTTGCGCAGGCTCCGGAGTGAGCTCGGGAGGGAGCTCTCCTCGGGTGACATGGGCCGGTACGGCGCCGCGTACGACCAGCTCGCCGCGCTGCAGTTCGCCGGGGTCTTCGCCGCGGCGACTCCGGCGGAGGCCCTGGAGTGGCTGACGGCCCGGCGGCTGCTCGACCTCACCTGGCCGCGGCCCGGCGGCGGTTCCACCAATCCCGACCACCACGCCCTGCTGCGGGCCCTGCTCGGGCCGCACCGTGACGCGGCCTTCCACCGGGAGCTGGCGGTCCGCCTCGCCGAGTGGCTGCCCGCGCGGGGCGACGGCGCCCGGTGGCTGATCGCGCACGGCCTCGCGGTCTGGTCCGGTGCCGAACTCCCCACCACCGATGGCTACGTGATCGGCTGGGTGCGCGAGGGCGGCATGATGCGGCACCACCACCGGGAGATCGGCGAGTGGTTCGCCGCCGAGGGCCTGCGCGGGCCGGTGCCGCACCACGGCACGCTGCGGTCCTGGCTGCGGGTTCAGCCCCGGCTCGCCGAGTTCGTCCGCCGGCTCTTCGAAGTCCCGGACGTCGGAAGCGAGTTCGCCGACCCGCACGCCGCCCGTTCCGGGCCGGACAACGAGTGGCCCAAGGTCCTCACCGCCCTGGCGGGCGAGGGCCTGCTCGACCGCGCCGAACTGATCGACCTGTGCCTCGGCCGGCTGCTGCGCGGCGACCGGCCCGGCAACCTGCGCGGATTCCTCCAGCTGTACGCGGAACTGGCCCCCGACGCCGAGGAGGTCCTGGCCCGGGCCCGCGACCACGTCCGGCTGGCCGCCGACGGCGCCCCGACCGCCGCCAAGACCGCCCAGGCGGCGCTGCGAGCCGTGGACACCCGGCTGCCCGCCGAGCTGTTCGCCGAACTCACGGCCGCCGTCCTGGCCCGCCCCGAGAAGGCCCTCGCCACCGCCCAACTCGGCTGGGTCGGGGCCGCGTTGCGCCGCGACCCGGCGCAGGCCGACCGGCTGCTGCCCGCTGTCGCCGTGGCCTTCGCCCATCCGGCGCCCACGGTCCAGGAACGTGCCCTGGGCCTCGCCGCCCGCCACCTGCCCCACACGGCCGCCGCCGCGGCCGAGGCCGTGCGCGCTGCCGTGAGCGCCCTCAGCCCCGCCCTGCAGGCCGACGCCCACCGCCTGCTGGCCATCCCGACCCCATCCGGCGAGTGGCAGGAGCCCCCGCAGGTCGAGGCATCACCTACGGGCTCTGCCGCGATGCCGGCCGCACCCGCCGGGCCGGTCGATCTCGCCGAGCGGCTGGGCGCCCTGCTGGCCGACCGCGTGCCCGATCCCGGGGAGTTCGAGGTGGTGCTCGCCGCCCTGGTCGCGGAGCACCGCCGCGACGCGTCCGCGCTGCGGACGGCGCTCGCCCCGCTCACCGCACGGCGCGGCGAAGGCCCGGCGTCGTTCTGGGAGGCCCGCAGCCTCGGGGGAGCGCTCGGCTGCCTCCTCGACGCCCTCACCGGCCGACCGCAGGAGTCCGACCGGCACGCGGCCGAACTGCTCGACTGGCCGGCGCACCTGCGCACTCCCGCCGTGATCCCCGTACTGCGCATCCACGAGGCGGCGGGCCGGGTCGCCGCCGCACCGGTGCCGCTCCTGCTCGCCACCCCCACCGCCGGGGACGGCACGATCGACCCGGCCGTGCTCACGGAACGGCTCGCGGCCCACCGCGCGTCCGGAGCCCGCCCCTGGCCCCTGGACATGGCCCAGGCGCTGCTCCGCGTCCCCCCGCACGCGCTGCCGGGCCTCCGTGCCGCTGCCGCCGGACTCGGCTGCGACCTGCCCCCCGACACCGCGCCCCCGGCACCGCGCCGCTTCCACACCCAGACGCCGGACCTGCCGGAGCGGGTCGGCGGCTACGGCTGGGCCCCGCCCGTACTCCCGCGCATCGCACCGCTCGTCGACACCCCCGTGTCCGCATCCGGAGGAATCACCGGGCTGCTCCACACGCTGCCCGACCCCACCGAGATCGACCGGTTCACGGGCACGCCGTCGCTGTCGGCCGCCGACCTCGCCCAGCTGCCCTGGCTGGCGCCCTGGCACCCGGAGACCATCGCCGCCCACGGCCTCCCCCGCGCGGTGCGCCAGGCGGACACGGCCAGCCACCACGAGAACAACCCCTGCTGCCCCGACTCGCCGAAGCCCCGGGCGAGTTCGGGCCGGTGAGCCACCTGCTGCTCGCGTACGGCCTGACCGCCGCCCGCGCGGAGAACCGCACGGCCGCGCTGGACGCCCTGCTGGCTGCGGCCGCCAGGGGCCGGCTGCGGCCGGAGGCGCTGGGCGCATGGCTCGCAGCCCTGTGGTGCCTGTCCGTCGTCAAGCCGAACCGGGTCCTGCCCGTCCTGGCGGACGCCGCCCGCAGCGGCGCGGGCCGGACGGTGTGGGCGGTGCTCGCGGCCCTGATCACCGACCTCGCCGCCGACCCGGGCCGGCGCGCACTGGCGGACGTCCTCGTCCTCGCCGCCGAGTGCGCGGCAGCCGAAGGCATCCGCACCACCCTGCCCGCCCTCGACGCCCTGGCCGTACCTGCCGTACCAGCCATACCGTCCATACCCCGCCGCGTCCGAACCGAGGCGGCCCGCCTGGCCGGCATCCTCACGAGGTGACGAGCCGGGCCGGGCCGGCCACCTGACGCTCACCGGAGGCTCGTGGAGAGCGGCACTGCCACCTGCCTGGAGTTCGGCAGCCGGCCCAGGATGTCGGTGCCGCCGAGGAACGGATGAACAGCTCACGCAGGGCCGCCCCGGTGACGACGGCCGCGGCCATCACGACTGCGCCGCCCTCCGCTGGGCCTGTTGCGCCCGCCTACCCCGCCGCGCCCGCCGCCGCGCACGCCTGGGCCTCGGCCAGGTAGCGCGCGACCGGGCCCAGGGTCAGCAGTCCGCTGGCCGCGCCCGCGTGTTCGGCACCGGCCGGGCGCAGGGCCGCCGCGGCGCGGGCGGCGACCGCGCGCTCGCCGAGGCGTACGGCGGCGCGGGCGGTCAGGCACCACAGGGCCTCCTGCAGGTGGTCGAGCGGGGGGTCGGGCGTCGCGGCGAGGGCCGTACGGGCCTCGGCGACCCGGTCCTGGGCGAGCAGCACGAGCGGGAACGCCCAGGGCCGGTACGGGCCCCAGTCGAGCTGCGGATCGGTGGGCGCGGGCCGGTCGTGCAGCAGGCGCAGCCCCAGGACGGCGAGCGGGAACAGGCCGCGGTGCAGCCCCGGCATTCCGGCCGTCCGCAGGGCGTTCTCGGCGGCGCGGTACTGCGCCGCGGCCGTGGCGGCGGTCGGTCCGCCGGGTTCGGTGCTGCGGTCGGCTGCGGCCCGGGCCCGGAACCACCCGGTGAGGACGGGGACGAGCGGCGCCTCGGTGGTGGCGGCGATCCGTTCGGCGGCCTCGGCGTGCGCGGCCGCGGCGTCGAGGTCGCCGAGGGCCGAGGCGGACTGGAGGCGGACGAGTCGGCCCAGGACGGCGAAGTTCGGGAGCTGGTGCGGGGTGGCCAGGTCGAGGAGTTCGGCGCCGATCGCGTCCCGTTCCGCCGCGAGCCCGGGACGGGTGAAGGACTGCAGGAACACCCCGTTGAGGGCGAAGGCCAGCAGGGCGGGGTCGGCCAGGCCCCGGGCCAGCGCCTCGGCCTGCCGCGCCGCCTGTTGCGCGCGCTCCAGGTCGGCCCTGGACCGGCCGCCATCGGACCGGCCGCCGGCGGACAGGTCGGCGCTGCGGCTCTCGACGGCGATCGTGGCCAGCAGGCGGGTGGACAGGTCGGCGGGGCCGTCGGGGCCGAGAGCGGTGAGCGTACGCTCGGCGGCCGCGACGACGGCGCGGGACTGTTCGGGGTCGTCGGCCCTGCTCCACAGGGCGGGTACGTCGTAGGCGCCGATGATCCGGGCGGTCAGGTGGGTGTCGCCCGTGCGCTCCGCCGCCCGGATCGCGCGCAGGCGCTCGCGCCGCGAGTGGACGAGGGCGTCGCCACCCGCCAGAGCGAGGGTACGGGCCAGATCCACGGTGGTGCGCGGCCCGAACCGGACACCGGGGCCGCGGCCGCTCCACCCGGCGCGTGCGCCGTCGGCGGTCGCGGTCCCGTCGCAGGTCGCGGTCCCGCCGACGCCCGCGACCCCGTCGGCGCCCGCAGAACCACCCAGGAACGCGGCCCCGTCGAGGATGTCCGCCTCCAGACGCCGGAGTTCGGCACCGGGATCGAGCCCGAGCTGATCGACGAGCATCGCACGGGCCCGGCGGAGCACGGCCAGCGCGTCCGCCTGCCGCCCCGCGCGGTACAGCGCCCGGGCCAGCAGCCCCCAGGCCGGCTCACGCCACGGATGCTCCGCGACATGGGCACCCAGCTCGGCCGCGAGCTCGGCCCCGTCCCCGGCGTCCAGCAGGATGCGGGCGCGCAGTTCCACCCCCTCCAGCCGCAGTTCCTCCAGCCGGGTCCGCTCGCGCTGCGCCCACGCGGAGCCGGTCACATCCGCGTAGGCGGGCCCGCGCCAGTCCGCGAGCGCCGCGTCGAGCTCGGCCACCGCGCCGGCGCCCGGCGCTGCGCCCGGGACTGCGCCCGGCATGGAGGCCGGCACCGCGCCGGCGTCGCGCCGGGCACGGGCCAGGGTGTCCTGGAACCGGTGGACGTCCACGTCCTCCCGCGGCAGCCGCAGCACGTACCCAGGACCTTCGGTGACGATGACGCGCGGCGGAGTGCGGGGCGGCCGGTCCGGTTCCAGGGCGCGGCGCAGTGCAGCGACGAAGGTCCGCAAGGCCCCCACGGCGCGCGCCGGCGGATCGGTCCACAGGTCGTCGACGAGGGTGTCGGTGGTCACCATCCGGCCTTCGGCGGCGACGAGCCGTGCCAGCACCTCGCGATGCCGGGGGCCGCCCAGGTCGACCGGGCTGCCGTCGTCACGGAGGGCCCGTACGGCACCGAGCACGTCGATTCGCATGCCCCCATCCTCCGCGCCGGTGGTCGGCCGCGCCCAACCGCACTGATCGGTTGCTGATCGCCGTCGTCCAGGCTGACCAGGTCAGTCCGTCCGTCAGTTCCGACCCGAAAGGACATCCCCTCATGCCGCCCACGACCCCGACCCCCGCCCCCGCGCCCACCATCCCCGGCTTCGACCACGTCCGCCTGCCCGGCACGGACGGTGTGCGGCTGGCCGCGGCCGTCGGCGGCAGCGGCAGTCCCGTCGTGCTGCTGCACGGCTTCCCCCAGACCCACCTGATGTGGCGGCACGTCGCCCAGCGGCTCGCCGCGGAGCACACGGTGATCTGCCCCGACCTGCGGGGCTACGGCGCCAGCGACAAGCCGGCGGCCACCGACCCCGAGGTGTACGCCAAGCGCACCATGGCCGCCGACGTCGTGCGCCTGGCGGCGGCGCTCGGCCACGAGCGCTTCGCCCTCGTCGGCCACGACCGGGGCGCCCTGGTCGCCTTCCGCGCGGGCCTGGACCACCCCGAGACCGTCACGCACCTGGGCATCCTCGACATCGTGCCCACGCTCGACATGTGGAACGTCCTGCACGGCACCTCGGCGGCGGTCGGTTACCACCTCTACCTGATGGCGCAGCCGTCGGGCCTGCCGGAGACGATGATCGCCAACAGCGCGGACGCGTTCTTCGGCTCCTTCCTCGACACCTGGGCCGGCGACGCGACCGCCATCCCGCAGGACGTGCGCGCCGCCTACCTGCGGGCGAGCGCCGCGGCGGTGCCGTCGATCGTCGCGGACTACCGTGCCTCGGCCGGGATCGACGTCCTGCACGACCAGGCGGACCTGGCCGCCGGCTCGCAGCTGGCCATGCCCGTGACGGTCGTCCAGCATGACTGGGGCGCCCGACTGGGCTACGACGCCGCCGCGGTGTGGCGGGCGTGGGCACCGGACCTGGACCACCGGCTGACCCGAGCGGGCCACTTCATGGCCGAAGAGGCCCCCGAGGAGATCACGACGGCCATCCGGGCCCTGCTGCGTCGTGGAGCCGTCGGCGTTGACCCGGAGCACTACGGCTACCAGGGCTTCATCCGGGGCAAGACCGTCACCATGAGCTGACGCGGGCCTCCGCCGGGGCCGGCCTGCGGTGGCGGTCGGGTGCCCGGGCAGGGGCGGTCCCCATGAGGGTTCTCAACGAGCGTCCTCATGGGGCCGCCCCTGCCGATGCGCGGTCAGCGGGCGCTGCCGAGGTCCCGGTCGCCGTCGGTGCCTTCGAGCAGGAGGGTGGTCTCCTCCAGGCGGCGGAAGCGGCCGTCGGGGGCGAACTCGGCGAAGAGGTAGACCTCCATGCGGACGGTGGAGCCGTCGGTCTTGACGACGGTCATGGTGTGACGGTCGGCGTAGCGGTTGCCCACGGAGAGTTCGTCGTGGACCTCGACGGAGCCGCCGGCGACGACCGTGCGCAGGTGGGCGATGTGGGCGAGGAATTCGGCGCGGTCGGCCCAGCTGCCGTCGGTGCGCTGGCGGTAGTCGGGGGCGAAGTGCCGGTCGGCGGCCTCGTCCAGGCTGAGGCCCGGGGTGAGGAGCAGGTCGGTGAGGGCGGTGCGGACGTCGGTGCAGGTCATCGGAATTCCTTCGGTCGTGCGGGAGCGCCCGCGCTGGATCGATCGGAGATGCGTGCCTGAAGCACGCTTCTGACCGTACAGGAAAAGCGTGTTCCGCGCACGCTAATCTGGAGGGGTGAAGAACTCGACAGGACGTGACATCGCCGACGCCCTCGGGCTGCTCCTGCGGCGCAGCACCCGCGCCCGCCTCTACGACCGCCTCACCGAGGGACTGGGGGAGGCGGTCGACGACCTCACCTACCCGGTCATCAGCGGTCTGGCCCGCACCGGCCCGGCCAGCGCGGCCGACCTCGGCCGCGAGATCGGACTGGACCGCACCACCGTCACCCGCCGCGCCGACCGCCTCGAACAGGCCGGCCTGCTCCAGCGCCGCCCCGACCCGGCCGACGGCCGCGCCACCCTGCTCACCCTCACCGACGCCGGCCACGCCGTCATCGCGGCCACCCGCCGACAACTCGCCGCCGCCATCGAGGACTCACTCGCCACCTGGCCCCGGTCCGACGCCGAGACCTTCGCCCGCCTCCTGCGCCGCTTCGTCGACGAGGGCCCCTTCGCCGCCGGCGAGGACTGAGACCCGAGGCCCGACGATCGAACGCGAGTACGCGGATCCGGTCGGTCGACCGACCGGTGCGCCGTCAGGCAATCGGTGCAGTCCGGCGAGCGCTCGCCAGGCGGGACTGGTCAGCTGTGCGGGGAGCCCCGCAGTCTGACCGCTCTCCCACAGTTCCCGGAGGAGGAATCCGTGCCGGATCCGACGTCGTACGCCGACCTGCGAGCCCTGGTGATCAACTGCACGCTGAAGCGCTCCCCGGAGCGCAGCCACACCCAAGGCCTGATCGACGTCAGCACCGGCATCCTGGAACGCCAGGGCGTCGAGGTCGAAGTCCTGCGCGCGGTGGACATCGACATCGCGACGGGCGTCTGGCCGGACATGACGGAGCACGGCTGGGAGACCGACGAGTGGCCCGTGATCTACTCGAAGGTGATGGCCGCCGACATCCTCACGCTGGCTGGACCCGTGTGGCTGGGCGACAACTCCTCCGTCATGAAGAAGGTCATCGAACGGCTCTACGCCTGCTCGTCGATCCTCAACTCGGCGGGCCAGTACGCCTACTACGGCCGCGTCGGCGGCTGCCTGATCACCGGGAACGAGGACGGCGCGAAGCACTGCGCGATGAACGTCCTGTACAGCCTCCAGCACCTGGGCTACACGATCCCGCCGCAGGCCGATGCCGGCTGGGTGGGCGAGGCAGGCCCCGGGCCGTCCTACCTCGACCCTGGTTCGGGCGGCCCGGAGAACGACTTCACCAACCGGAACGCCACCTTCATGACCTGGAACCAGCTCCACCTCGCCCGCATGCTCAAGGACGCCGGCGGTATCCCGGCCCACGGCAACCAGCGCTCCGAGTGGGACGCCGGCTGCCGCTTCGACTTCGAGAACCCCGAACACCGCTGAACCGGTGACCTCGGTGAACAGGGTCCGAAGCCTTCGGGCTAGCCTGGCCGATGGTCATGTGGTGGAACGTCATCGGGCGGTCAACTGGCCATATTGCACAGGCCCGTTCGGATTGGATGGACAGGGCGGCGGCCAGCGGCCAGCGGCATGACGCCCCGGGTGCCGCCGCCACCCCGACCGTCACCCGGGAAGCGCTGTTCCGGCAGGAGGCAGGCGGCGGGCATCACGGCCACCCGCAGCATCGAGGAACTCGTCGAAGCTGCAGCCCTGTTGCACGCCCAGCCGCTGCCCGCACCGCGCAGCGCGGTCGCCGGGGGGTCCAACGCGGGCGGCATCGGCATCCTGGCCGCGGACGTCTGCGCCGACGCCGGGTTGGTACGGCCCGAACTCCCGGACGCCGAATCCCTGATCGGGTGCGGGGCCGAGGCCGGTTCGGCGGCCGCGCGACGCGGCGGCGTAGGACGGGCGTGGTCCGACCGGATGAGGGTCCCCGCACCACCGATCGGCTGCGCCCGGCGGACCCCACTGCTCCCGGGCGCCGTGATAGGACGTCAGGCGAGCGGCGTTCGCCGCTACGTTTCCCCGCGCAGACGTGTGTCCAGGAGGCGATGCGCTTGTCGGCCGACGGTCGGTCCCCGGAGCGAGGGGCCGCGCAGCCGGACCCGGCGGGCCTCGTCCGCACCTCCGGCTACCTGAAGCTCCTGGCGCTGGCGGCCGTCCTCGGAGTACTGGTCTCCGCCGCGGCCTACGGCTTCCTCGCCCTCGTCTCCGAGCTCCAGTCGATGACCTACACGGACCTGCCGAAGGGTCTCGGCTTCCACGGGACGCCGGCGTGGTGGCCGTTGCCGCTGCTCGGCGTCGCCGGATTGCTGGTCGGCGCGACCGTCCGGTACCTCCCGGGCAACGGCGGTCACGAACCGACGGAGGGGTTCGCGGCCGCAGGGCCCCCGCGTGCGGGCGAACTCCCGGGTGTCTTCCTCGCAGCGCTGGCGACCCTCGCCCTGGGCGCGGTCCTCGGGCCGGAGGCGCCGCTGATCGCGCTCGGCAGCGGGCTGGCGGTGCTCGCCGTCCAGCGGCCGGGGCGGAACGTCGCCCCGCAGGCCGTCGCCGTGGTCGGGGCGGTCGGGAGCTTCGCGGCCGTGAGCGCCCTGCTGGGTTCGCCCTTGCTGGGCGCCTTCCTGCTCATGGAGGCGTCCGGGCTCGCGGGCCCCCTGCTGGGGGCGGTCCTGGTGCCCGGCCTGCTCGCGGCCGGCATCGGTTCCCTCGTCTTCCTCGGCCTCGGCAGCTGGACCGGCCTCGGCACGTACTCCCTGGCCCTGACGGACGTGCCGCACGCGGACCGTCCGGAGGTCGCCGAGTTCGGCTGGGCCCTGGTCATCGGGATCGCGGCGGCGCTTCTCGGCGCGGGCATCCGCTGGCTCGCCCTGCTGCTGCGGGCACGGGTCGAGCGGCACCGGATGCCCGCGACCGTCGTCCTGGGCCTGGCCGTCGCCGGGCTCGCCATCGCGTACTCCGAGGCCACCGGCAAGGGTGCGGGCCGAGGTGCTCTACTCCGGACAGAACGCGATGGATCCGCTGCTGACCGGTCACGCCGGCTACTCGGTCGGCGCTCTGGTCCTCCTCGTCGCGTGCAAGGCGCTGGCATACTGCGCCTCGCTCGGCGCCTTCCGGGGCGGCCCGATCTTCCCGGCGATGTTCGTGGGGGCGGCCGGGGGGATGGCGCTCTCCCACCTGCCCGGCCTGCCCCTCACAGCCGCGTTCGCCATGGGCATCGGCGGGATGTCCGTCGCCCTGTTGCGGCTCCCGATGACCTCCGTGCTCCTCGCGACCCTGTTGCTGGGCGGAGCCGGTCTCACGGTCATGCCGCTGGTGATCGTCTCGGTCGTGGTCGCCTACGTCCTGACCCTGCGACTCGGTCCGCGCGGTGGGGGCCGGACGGCTCCCGCGGGTCCGGCCGGAGGAGCGGCGACGCATGGGGTTTGACGATCGCCGGGTCGTGCGGCAGGTGAGGCGGATTGCGCAGTCGGGCGCGCAACGGTACGCCGGGTCGTGGGTCGAGGCCCTGTGGCCGGCCGCTCGACGGTGACCGCGCTGGTCCGGCACCTGGGGCTCGACCGGCAGGCGTCCGCCGACGTCGGCAGCCTGTTCGCCTCGTCGAGCGCCACGAGCAACGCCGTCACCGGCGCGGCCTCGGTGTTCTTCGTCATGGGCGGCACCGCCGCCGCCTCGGCATTGCAGCAGCGGTGTGGAAGCCGCTGACCAGCCGGCTGATCGACACGTTCATCACCGAGGCGTCCAGCCCCATGAGGAACTGCGCCGAGCCGAGGACGTAGAGCGTCTTCCACCGACCTGCCACGCCTGCGGGGGGCCGGGGGGCCGGGCGGCCGGTTCGTGGGAGTGGGGCCCGTTCACACGTCCGCCCTGGCGGTGATCCGGCCGTCGGAGATCGCCGCGGTGAGCGCGGTGTGGTCGGCGACCGTCTGTTCGGCGTACGCGAGCGCGAAGTCGGCCACGGCCCGTTCGAAGGCGTCACCGGCACCCAGGTAGGCGGCGATGGCGACGCGGTCCCCGGAGCGTGTGTGGCCGCGTGCGAGTGCGCGGCCGCACAGGTCGGCGTACTGCTCCAGGAGGGATCGGGGCATGCCGTCGATGACGGCGGAGCCCTTCATGTCCCGCAGCTGGCGCCAGTAGAAGTCACGGCCCGCCGGGCCGGTGGCCCAGCCCAGGAAGATGTCGCTCGCTGCCTGCAGCCTTCGCTGTCCGACCACGACCCGCTGCCCCTGGTGCCGGTGGCTGCTGGGCGGGAGGTAGGGCTCCAGCACCGACCGCTCCGCCTCCTTCACCTGGAGGAAGAGCGGCTCACCGGTGAGGCGCCCCAGGAAGAGGCCGATGTAGCAGCGGGTGCCCACGCTGCCCACGCCGACGACCTTGCGGGCGGCGTCGACCAGTTCGAAGCGGTCCAGCAGCGCCGCGCGTTCCTCGGGGAGGGTGGCGCGGTAGTCCTTGAGGATCTGCTGGAGGCGGGGCACGTCCTGCGGGGCCACCGGTTCGAGCAGCGGTGGGTCGTGGACGATGCGGCGCTCGCCGTCGGGGCCCGGCTCGGTGAGTTTGCCCAGGGCCTGGAGGCTGGTCCGCCCGCGCGCCTTCGCCAGGGCGCCCTCGACGCGCTTCCGGTACTTCGGCTCCCGCACCTGTGGCAGGAGGTCGGCGGTGTCGACCCGCTCGTACCAGACGTCGAGTTCGCCGAGGCCGGCGAGCCGTCGTACGGCGACCCGGTAGGCCCGCGCGGACGCCAGCGCGGCGGCCCACGCGGACGCCTCCGGCTCGTCGTTCTGGCGCGCGGCCACGGCGACACTGGCGGCCAGGCGTTTGACGTCCCATTCGAACGGGCCCGGGAGGGTCTCGTCGAAGTCGTTGAGGTCGAACAGCAGGGCGCGCTCGGGCGAGGCGAAGAGACCGAAGTTGCACAGGTGCGCGTCCCCGCAGAGCTGGACGGTCAGCCCGGTGCTCGGGACGGCGGCGAGGTCGGCGGCCATGACCGCGGGCGCCCCGCGCAGGAAGGCGAACCGGGACGCGGCCATGCGGCCGTACCGGATCGGGACCAGCTCCGGGACGCGGGAGGCGGCCTGCCGCTCCAGGACGTCGACGGGGTCGGGCCGGTCCGGCGCGGGGGCCCAGTTCCCGTGGGCCGAGCGCGGTACGCGCTTGCGGGCCTGCCGCCCCGCCGCCACGGACTCGCCGGCCATCGGCCGGACCCGGCCGGTGTCGCCGCGTGCCGGTCGGGCGCTTTGGGTGGTCATGGCCGCACCAGCAGGTGCGCCGGGTGCACGAGCGTCCTGGCGCTCTCCACGATGCGTGCGACGGAGTGTGCCACCGCGCCGGTCACGACGAACAGGGCGGTGATGAGGATCCACCCGTCCCGCTCGTCCACGGTGAGCTTGGCGGCGGGCGCGGGGAGCTCCGCATCGGGTGCGGGCGCGGCGTGCACCAGGTCCTTGGTGATCGCCACGACCCCCGACAGCGCGTGTACGGCCGCGCCGGCGACGAGCGCCGCGGAACCCAGCACGAGCCAGTCGACACGTCCGAGCTCGTGGGGTCCGGGCCCGACGGCGGGTCGTGACACCTGGAGGTGGATGCCGGACATCCGTCTCATCTCCCTCGGTCGATGCGGTGGGACTTTCCCTCCCTTCCGACATTCACAGAGCACGGCCACGGCGGCATGGGCCGTCCGGCCCACACTTCGGGGGCCGGTCGACGAGAGGACCGTGCGTCACGAGAGCACTCCCGTGCGGGGTCGGGGCCGCAGGGCGGGGCCGTACGGACCATCGACGCGGTCCGTGCGGCCCAGGACCGGCTGCGGAACCCGCTCCTACGGTGGACGTAGGGCTTCCGTTCCGAGGTGCTTCCGCCAGCCGAGTTCCCGGGCGGCCGCCATGAAAGACGAAGACCTTTTCCGCACCAGGACCGTGGTGTCCCAGGACACCGCATCGCTGTCACTGGAAGGCGAGCTCGACATCGCGACGGCACCGCTTCTGCTGACCGCCGTCGGCCGGTCCGTGCGGGACCACCCGCAGCACCTGGATCTCGATGTCGCGGCCCTCGGATTCTGCGACGCCGCCGGTGTGCGAGCGCTCCTCCAGGCCCGCCGGGTCTGCCGAGCCCACGGGACGGAGTTCCGTCTCACCGGTGTCCGGCCGCGGTTCCACCGGATCCTCGCCATGCTCCGCGTCGCCGATCTCCTGGCGGGTCAAGCGTCGCCGCACGGGATCCCGAGGGTCGCCGTCTCCCCGGAGCCCCTCTGAACCCGAGCTCCCCTGTCCCCGTCCCCCCACAGGTCCGCCACGACTCATCAGTTCAAGCGCTCCGGATTCCGTCCAAGCCTGGGAGACGGGACGGCGTACGGCACCTCGGACGGCCTGCCGTTCGGCGAAACAGGCCGGAGCCTCGTCCGGACGGACCACCCCGGGGTGCCGGTCGCCGGGCTCTACGGGGCAATGGTGCTCAGCGGCGCCACGGCCGCGTGGAGCGCTGGGAGACCCGATGAACGAGCCGCCGGGGCCTCCACGCGCGCGGGGGACGGGCGGGGCGGGCAACGGCGGCTCGCCGTCCGGGGCCAGGCGCCGCGCCGGGGCCGGGCGGATCGCCATGAGCACCGTCTCGGCGGTGCTGATCACGCCGCGATCGTCCTCGGCGTGGTGGTGGCGCTCGGCGCGTACCTGTCCGGGGCGGGACGGTCCCCCCGTGCCGTCCGCGGCGGGGCGGACGCCGCCGCGGACTCCGCGGCCCGCTGGGGCGCCGCCCACGGCGTGCGCACGGGGCGGGCCGGAACCTGGACCCAGGCCCACCGCCGCTGGCTCGCCCTCGCGGCGCTGCTGGTCGTGGTCCCGGTGTTCGCCCTCTGGAACCACCCGACCGTGCTGACGGTCCTGCTGCTCGCCCTGGTGCTCCTCGCCGTGCTGGCCGTCCTCGCGCTGCTCGCCGCCTCCGGACGGGCCGCCACCACGGGGGAGCCTCCCGTGCCGGGTAGGCCGGGCCCCGGTGAGTGACGCCACCTGGGCGGGGGTGGCGGTGGCCGGCGTCACCGGCGCGTACGCGCTCGCCTCGCGACGCCTGGCGAGCACCCCGGTGTCCGGCGCCATCGTGTTCACCGCGGCCGGCGTCCTGCTCGGCCCCCTCTGCCTCGACCTGATCAGCCTGGACACCGTGGGCGGGCCGCTCCTCACGCTCCTGGAAGCCGCACTGACGCTGGTGCTCTTCACCGACGCCATGGCCGTGCGTCCCCGAGAACTCCGCACCGGCGCCGCCCTGCCGGGTCGGCTGCTCGGGTTCGGCCTGGTACTCAGCATCGCGCTGGGCTGGCTGCTGGCCTGGCCCCTATTGCCCGGGCTCACCGTCTGGGAGCTCGCGCTGGTGGGCGCCGTCCTGGCGCCGACCGACGCGGCGCTCGGCACCAGCGCCATCGCCAACCCACGGGTGCCGGCCCTGGTCCGTCAAGGGCTGAACGTGGAGAGCGGCCTGAACGACGGCATGGTGCTGCCGTTCTTCGTCCTGTTCCTGGCGGCCATCCCCGGCACGTCGTACGCCGAGGAGGGCGAGGCCGGGACGTTCTGGCGGGCCCTGCTGCTCAGCACCGCCCTCGGTCTGGCGGTCGGAGGGGTCGGCGGCAGACTCCTGCGATGGTCGAGCGGACGGGGCTGGATCACGGGGGAGTGGCGGAGTCTCCACGTCCTGGCGGTCGCCGCGGCGTCCTACGGTCTTGCGGTAGCCACCCAGGGGAGCGGCTTCATCGCGGCCTGGGTGGCGGGGTTCGCCTTCGCGGCCGCCGAACGCAGTGTCGCCGCGGCACCGGTACCGGAGGACGACCGGAGCGCCGACCTCGCCGAGTACCTGGGAAGCCTGCTGGCCCTGCTCAGCCTCCTGGTCTTCGGCGCCGTGATCCTCGGTCCCACGCTGGAGCAGCTCGACTGGCGCATCGTCCTCTACGCCGTGCTCAGTCTCACCGTGGTCCGGATGGTCCCGGTCGCCCTCTCCCTCGCCGGGAGCGGGCTGAGGCTGCCCACCGTGGCCTACATCGGGTGGTTCGGGCCGCGCGGGCTCGCCTCGATCGTGCTCGGGCTGCTGGTCGTGGAGCAGCACGTTCCGGGGGTGGAGCTGATCGGACGGGTGGTCGCGGTCACCGTCGGCCTGAGCGTCCTTCTGCACGGGGTGACCGCCGTGACGCTCTCCGACCGGTACGGGCGGTGGTACGAGCGGGCCGTCGCCCGGGAGCCGGGACTGAGGGAGGGCAGCGGTGCGCCGGCCGTCCGCCGGCGCCGCAGGTTCGACCTCACCGGTCCGCCCGGGCGGTGAGAGCCGCCGTCCGGAGGCTCGTCCCACCCGGTTGGTCCAGCCGACCGCGTCCACGCCCAGCCGGTGACCTGGGCCGTCGACCTCAACGAATGACCGACGCAACCCACGTGGAAAGGCATGGATGGCCATGACCCGTCCGAACATCCTGCTGATCGTCACCGACGAGGAGCGGGCCGCGATCCCGCGTCCGCCGGG
Source organism: Streptomyces sp. 1331.2 (assembly GCF_900199205.1). Lineage (NCBI taxonomy): Bacteria > Bacillati > Actinomycetota > Actinomycetes > Kitasatosporales > Streptomycetaceae > Streptomyces > Streptomyces sp. 1331.2. Next base: position 233,216 of record NZ_OBMJ01000002.1, read on the forward strand.
CTTCACTCTCCCCGCCAGGGAGCGGCTCGCCGAACGCGGCCACACCTTCGAGCGGTACTACACCGCCTCGGCCATGTGCAGCTCCGCGCGGTCCGTGATCTACACCGGGCAGCACCTGCCGCTGACCGAGATCTACGACAACGACAACATGCCCTACATCCGCCCGCTCGATCCGGATCTGGGCACCCTCGGCACGATGCTGCGCCAGGCCGGCTACTACTGCACCTACCAGGGCAAGTGGCACCTGTCGAACGCCTACGTCACGCCGCAGAACCCCGGCCCGACCACCGACGCCCTGGAACCCTACGGGTTCAGCGAGTTCAACGACTGGGGTGACATCGACGGCGGCGCCTGGGCCGGACTCAAGATCGACCCGGTGATCGCCGGCCAGGCCGTCAAATGGCTGCGCAACCGCGCGCCGGTCGTGGCACCCGACCAGCCCTGGTTCATGGCCGTCAACTTCGTCAACCCGCACGACGTCATGAGCTTCGACTACGGGGGCTCCCCCCAGGTCCGACTGCCCTTCGGACTCGCGCACGCCGTGGTGGCGCGCGCGGCCGCCGACATCCCGCTCTACCAGCGTCGTTGGGAATTCGACCTGCCCGCGAGCCTGCGCGACGACCTGTCCGCCGCGGCACCGGCGGTCTGCGAGTACGCCCGGATGCTCGACACCGTCTTCGGTCCCGTCGCCGACGACCGGCACTGGTACGACGGCCTCAACTTCTACCTCAACGCCATCCGGGACGTCGACCGCAGCATCGAACTCGTCCTCGACGCGCTGGAGGCCTCGGGCCAGGCCGACCGGACCGTGGTCGTCTTCACCTCGGACCACGGCGAGATGGCCGGGAGCCACAGCCTGCGCCAGAAGGGCAACCTGGTCTACGACGAGAACTTCCACGTCCCGTTCCTGCTCTGCCACCCCGACGTCGCCGGCGGCGGCCGCACCGAGGCGCTCGCCTCCGCCGTCGACCTCGCGCCCACCCTCCTGGAGTTCGCCGGGCTCGACCGGGCGGCGACCGCCGACCGGTTCCCCGCCCTGCACGGCCACTCCCTCGCACCCGTGCTGGAGGGCAGGACGGTCCGCGAGGGAGTGCTCACCGCCGTCGAGTCGATCACCACGCTGGACGCCGGTTTCTGGTTCGAGTTCGCCGACCCGCAGGCCCCCGAGCGGATCCAGTCCGGTGCGCTCCGCCCGGACTGGAGCAAGCGCGGCTTCCTGCGCGGGTACCTGGACCAGCGGTACACCTTCGGCCGCTACTTCTCTCCGTTGAACCCCAACCGCCCCACCTCCGTGGAAGAGCTCCACGAACAGAACGACGTGGTGCTCTACGACCGGGTGGAGGACCCCCACGAGATGCGCAACCTCGCCGCTGACCCCGCCAACCGCGACCTCGTCGCCCGCTGCAGTAGTCGGCTGGAGGACCTCATCAGCGCCGAGATCGGCACCGACACCCGCGCCTGGGTCACCGAACGCCCCCGGCTCCTCGGCTGGCCCACCTGGCACGGCGACACCGACCGGCCCGCGCCCGCCGGCGCCGCGGCCGGCCACTGACCGCGGATCCCTCCGACTCATGAACAGGACACGCCCATGCACACGCCCGCAAGCCTCGCGGCCGACTACCCCGTGCTCACCATCTTCCGGACCACCTGCGCGCCCGCAGGCTCGTCCCGCGCGGCTGACCCGGTGCGCCGAACGGCGCGGACGCGCAGAATCGGTGGTGTCACCGCCCGCGCACCCCAGGGAGCAGGCCATGGACATGCCCCGGCCCGTACGGGTGTTCCTGCTGGACGACCACGAGGTGGTCCGCCGAGGCGTCCGCGACCTCCTGGAGGCCGAACCGGACATCGAGGTCGTCGGCGAGGCCGCCAGCTGCGCCCAGGCCCTGGCCCGGGTGCCGGCCCTGCGCCCGGACGTCGCCGTCCTCGACGTGCGGCTCCCGGACGGCGACGGGGTGACCGTCTGCCGGGACCTGCGCGACAAGATGCCCGAACTCGTCTGCCTGATGCTCACCTCCTTCGACGACGACGACGCCCTGCTCGACGCGATCATGGCCGGGGCCGCCGGCTACGTCCTGAAGCAGGTCAAGGGCGCCGACCTGGTCAGCGCGGTGCGTACGGTGGCCTCCGGGCAGTCCATGCTGGACCCGGCCACCACGCACAAGCTGATGGAGAGCCTGCGCCACCACGAGGAGAGCGCGACCGACGCCGCCCTCGCCGGGCTCACTCCCCGCGAACGGGAGATCCTCGCCCTGGTCGGGGAGGGCAAGACGAACCGGCAGATCGGCCAGGAGCTCTACCTCGCCGAGAAGACGGTGAAGAACCACGTATCCCGGCTGCTCGCCAAACTCGGCGTCGAACGGCGCCTCCAGGCCGCCGTCCTCGCCGCGCACGCCGAACCCGATCCGCAGCACCACCAGCGCCCGCACTGACCGGCCCGCGCTGAGCAGCCGGGCCCGAGTGGGCCCGGAGGTGGTGCCGAACGGCCCAAGCGGTACGCCGTCCCCCCGTCGCACGGTGGAGGTGTTCGACCTCCCGTCACGGCTGAGGAGACGGCGATGCTGTACTGGAACGACGGCGGCATGAACGGCTGGGGCATCGGCCTGATGACCGTGAGCATGCTGCTCTTCTGGGCGCTCGTGATCTTCGGCGTGGTCGCGCTGGTACGGCATCTGGGCCGGACGGCTCTGCACAGCCCGTCGGCCCCGGTACGTCCGGTGGCGCCTCCCCAGCGGAGCCCCGCGGAACAACTGCTCGCCGAACGCCTCGTCAGGGGCGAGACCGACCCTGACGAGTACCGGACCCGTCCGGACGTCCTGCGCGGCGGCGGTGAGCCGCCCGTCTCCGGCTGACTCCGACCGACCACGCACCCTGGAGGCGGTCATGCCCACCCTCGCCCTCGACGCCCTGACCCTGGAGAAGCTCGTCTCCGCGGCGGTCGCGGCTCCCTCGATCCACAACAGCCAGCCCTGGCGCTTCCGGCTCCAGCCGGACACCTCCACCCTGGAGGTGTGGGCCGACCGCAGTCGGGCCGTCCCGGCTGCAGATCCCCGGGGCCGGGCACTGCACATCTCCGTCGGTACGGCCGTCCTCAACCTGCGGATCGCCGCCCGACACCTCGGCTGGGCACCCGAGGTCCGCCTGCTGCCCGACCCGGGCGAACCGGAGCTGTTCGCCACCGTCCGGCTGGACGCCCCGGCCGCCGCACGCACCCGGGGCATCGACAAGCTGTACGAGGCGATCTGGCACCGGCACTCCACCCGGACGCCCTTCACCGGCAAGCCGGTTCCGCAAGCCGTCCTCGACGAACTCGCCACCGCCGCCCGGTCCGAGGAAGCCCTGCTCCACCTGCCCGACCACGAGGAGACCGACCGACTCCTGCACCTCACCGCCGAGGCCGAACGCCGCAACACCACCGACGAGGCCCAACGCACCGAGAGTCGCACCTGGATCCGCACCGGGGAGGCACCGCCCTACGGCATCCCGGTCGACGCGCTCGGACCCCAGGACGCCGCCGGCCACCTGCCCATGCGCGACTACTCCGCCATCCACGCCGCCGAGCACCAGGCGCCCGCCCCTTTCGAGAGGGAACCCCGCATCGCCGTCCTCGCCACCGAGCACGACACCCCGCAGGACTGGCTGCGCGCCGGCCTCGCCCTGGAACACGTCCTGCTCGCGGCCACCGTCCACGGCGTCCGCGCCTCGCTGCTGCACCAGGCGATGGAGTGGCCGTACCTGCGCTGGGAGGCCCGCGACCCGCACCGCGGCCCCGGCCACGTCCAGATGCTGATCCGCCTCGGCTACGGCCCCGAGGGCGCGCCCACTCCCCGCCTGGCACCCGGCGACGTGCTGTCCTAGACGCCTGGCAGCGGGACGCGCCACACCAGTTCGGTGCCGCCCTCCTGGCGCGCACGTGCGGCGAAGGTGCCGCCCAGGGCGGTGGCCCGGTCCGCGAGGTTGGCCAGGCCACTGCGGCGGCCGCCCTCGGGCAGGCCGACTCCGTCGTCGCTGACCGTCACGGTCAGCTCCTCGCCGGCGGTCACGGTGACGTCCACGGTCGAGGCCCGCGCGTGACGGGCGGCGTTGGACAGCGCCTCCTCCAGGACGGCGATCACCGCGTCGGCGACCTCGGGAGGCACGGTGACGTCGAGCAGGCCGCTCATCCGCAGGGCCGGGGCGAAGCCGAGCGGACGGGCGGCGCGTTCGAGCACCTCGACGACGCGGGAACGCAGGCCGGCCGCTGCCGGGCCCTTCTCGCGCAGGCGCAGGCCGAAGATCGTGGCGCGGATGGTCTTGGCGGTCTCGTCGAGGTCGTCGATCGCCCGCAGCACGCGGTCGGTCGCCTCCGGGTGCTCGATGAAGCGGGTCGCACCCTGGAGGGTCATGCCGGTGGCGAAGAGGCGTTGGATGGCCAGGTCGTGCAGGTCGCGGGCGATCCGGTCGCGTTCCTGCAACATTGCGATCTGCTCGGAGTCGCGGCGCCGCTCGGCCAGCTCCATGGCCACCGCCGCCTGGCCGGCGAAGCCGAGCAGCGGAACGGACTCGTCTTCCTCGAACAGTGGCGCACCGGCGGCCCTGGCCAGGAGGAGAACGCCGCGGATGCCGCGCTCGGCGGTACCGACCGGGACCGCGAGCGCCGGGCCGAGGCCGCGCCAGCGTGGTGGCCCGGCCGTGATCCGGGGATCGTGCTGGACATCGGGGCTCACCACGAGCCCGCCGGTGCGCAAGGCCGTCCCCATGAACGAGCCGTCGACCGGCAGCACGAGACCCCGGTGCTCGTCCTCGCCGAGGCCGACGGCGATCCGCACCTCCAACTCGCCGGCGCCGGGCAGCGGCATGGCGACGACCGCGAGGTCCGCACCGGCGATCTCGGTCGCGCGGGCGAGCAGCAGGTCCAGCACCTCCTGCTCCGCGCTGCCCGACAGCAGGCTGCTGGTGATCTCGGCGCTCGCCTGCAGCCAGCGCTGTCGCTGCCGGGCCCGGGCGTAGAGCCGGGCGTTGTCGATGGCCACCCCGGCGGCGACGGCCAGGGTGGCGAGGACGGACTCGTCCTCGGCGTCGAAGTCGCCCCCGCCCCGCCTCTCGGTCAGGTACAGGTTGCCGAACACCTTGCCGCGGATCCGGATCGGCACCCCCAGGAAGCTGCGCATCGGCGGGTGGTTGGCCGGGAAGCCGTAGGAGGCCGGGTGGTCGGAGATCCGGCTGAGCCGCAACGGCTCCGGGCGGCGGATCAGTTCCCCCAGGATGCCGTGGCCGGACGGAAGGTCGCCGATCAGCTTGACCTGGTCGTCGGTGACCCCGACCGGGATGAACTGGGACAGCCGCTGGTCCTCACCGATCACCCCGAGCGCGCCGTACTCCGCGTCCACCAGGGTGACCGCCGCCTCCACGATGTGCTGGAGGGCCTGGGACAGCTCCAGATCACGCCCGACTGCCAGCACCGCCTCCAGCAGGTTGTGCACCCTGTCACGGGTCCCGCGAGCGGCGTCCAACCTGGCCTGCAGCTCGTCCAGCAGCTCGTCCAGCTGCAGCTTCGGAACGGGTGCGGAACCTTCCGACGCGCTGCCCAAGGGGTCCTCCCTGGCTCGCCCCCAATGGCCCACTCACCAGGGTAGGCACGCTCGTCACGGTGTGGCGGGTGCGAGAGGGGGTCCAACGGCCCACCCGGAGGATCCGCCGGACCCATGGCGACGGGCCCCGCCGCGCAGAACGCTGGAAGGGCGGACGGAATCGTCCCGGCTCCGCCGTCCGAGAGGAGCCACCACAGCCATGAAAGCGCTCGCCTACGACGGACCCGGCCGCCGCACCTGGGGCGACGCCCCCGACCCGACCGTCCGAGACCCCGAGGACGCCGTCGTCCGGGTGGACGCCGTCACGATCTGCGGCACCGACCTGCACATCCTCAAGGGCGACGTCCCCGAGGTCATCGAAGGCCGCGTCCTCGGCCACGAGGCCGTCGGCACCGTCACCGAGACCGGACCGGGCGTGCGCACCGTCACCGCTGGCGACCGCGTCCTGGTCTCCTGCATCTCCGCCTGCGGCCGCTGCACCTACTGCCGGGCCGCGAGCTACGGCCAGTGCACCGGAGGCGGCGGATGGATCCTCGGCCACCTGATCGACGGCTGCCAGGCCGAGTACGTCCGCACCCCTTTCGCCGACACCTCCCTGCACAAACTGCCCGACGCCGTCCGCGACGAGGACGCCCTGCTGCTGGCCGACATCCTGCCCACCTCCTACGAGGTCGGCGTCCGCAACGGCCGTCTCGGCCCGGGCGACTCCGTCGCGATCGTCGGCGCCGGACCGATCGGCCTCGCCGCCGTCCTCACCGCCCGGCTCTACAGCCCCTCCCGCACCATCGCGATCGACCTCGCCCAGAGCCGCCTCGACGCCGCCGAACGCTTCGGCGCCGACACCACCCTCACCGTCGCCGAAGCCACCCCGGAGGCCGTGCGGGCACTCACCCGGGACGGACTCGGCGTCGACGTCGCCATCGAGGCCGTCGGCGTCCCCGAATCCTTCGAACTCTGCACCCGCCTGGTGCGCCCCGGCGGCCGGGTCGCCAACGTGGGCGTGCACGGCAAGCCGGCGGTGCTCCACCTGGAGGACCTCTGGATCCGCGACATCACCATCACCACCGGCCTGGTCGACACCCACAGCACCCCGCTGCTGCTCGACATGCTGGCCGTCGGCCGACTGGACATCGGCGGGCTGGTCACGCACCGCTTCGGGCTCGACGAGATGCAGGACGCCTACGACGTCTTCGCCGACGCGGCCGACACCGGCGCGCTCAAGGTCGCGCTCTTCCGGACGTGACCCGCCATGGACGGAGGAACCGCCACCATGACCGAAGGCCCCGACCCCGTCGCCATCGCCCACCGGATCGTCCAGCGCCGCGACCAACTCGGCCTGAGCGAAGCAACACTGGCCTACCGGGCGAACATGGCACCGGCGTACCTGCGCCAACTCCTCAGGACCGGCCCCCAGTTCGACCCGCCTTCCTTCGTCCGGATCGCCACCGCGCTCGGGACGAGCTGGCCGGAGCTGCTGTCCGGCCACCGCCCCGACGCACCGCCGGGACAGGCCGACGCCGACCCGCGCCCACTGTTCCACCTGACCGAGCCGCAGTGCTGGGAACTCATCGGCAGCCACGGCGTGGGCCGGGTCGGCCTGCCCCTCGGGCCGGCACCCGTCGTCCTCCCGGTCAACTACGCGGTGGACGGCCGCACGATCGTCTACCGCACCGCCCCCAGGGGCACCGCCGCCCCGGCCGAGGGCTCGCCCGCCTCGTTCCAGGTCGACCGCATCGACGACCACCGCGGTGACGGCTGGAGCGTCCTGATCCTCGGCGAGGCCCACCACATCGACGACCCGCAGGAGCAACAGCGGCTCGCGGCGCTACCGGGCGCCACACCGTGGGCCGGCGGCGCCCGCCCGCTGTGGGTCCGCATCCGGCCCGCCGAGGTCACCGGCCGCAGGATCGGCACGGGGTGAGCGCTCCGCCGTCGTCGCGGGCCGCATCGGCGGCCAGGGTGTCGGCCGGCGCGAGGCCGCAGAGGGGCGTCGGACGCGGCCCTACCGGACAGGTCCGGCGTCCAGCAGCGCGAGGGCGTTGTGGACGCCGTGGTCGAGGACGTCGTCGGCGAGCTTGGGATCGGCCAGGGCGCGCGCGAGTTGGAGCGTCCCGACCATCATGGCGAAGACGCCGAGCGCCTGTGCGCGTGCCGAGGGCGGGTTGTCGGGTGCCAGGCGGGCAGCGATGTCGTCGATGACGGCCAGCAGGCCGTCGGTGAACGCCTGCTTGGTCGCGTCCGTGCAGCGCCCGATCTCGTCGAGGAGAGCGGCCGTGGGGCAGCCGTTCTCGGGGTCGTCACGGTGCTCGGCGGACAGGTAGGCGCGGACGAACTGTTCGAGTCCGGCGCGGCCCGGCGCGAGTGCTTCAAGGCTCGCGTTCTGCGCGCCCAGCTGGTCGGCGACGGCGTTCGCGACGAGGTCCTCCTTGGAGGCGAAGTGGGCGTAGAAGGCTCCGTTGGTCAGCCCCGCGTCCGACATCAGCGCGGAGACCCCTGAGCCGTCGATGCCGTCCTTCTTGAACCGGCGGCCGGCGGCCTCGATGATCCGCTGGCGCGTCGCCTGCTTGTGGTCCTTCGCGTAGCGCGCCACGCGCTCCTCCTCGTAGCCCCGGTGGAGAGGCCGCTTGCCGCTCTCCGTCTCCCGTCCTAGAGTAATTGCATTACGGTCATAATCCAATCCATGGGGAGGCCCATCATGACCACGAGCCGGCCGGTAGCACTCGTGACCGGAGCATCGTCAGGCATCGGCAAGGCGGCCGCCTCCGCGCTCGCCGATGCGGGATTCGAGGTCGTCGGCACGAGCCGCCGAGCCTCAGCGGACGACCGCCGCGAGGGCGTGACGTTCCTCGACCTCGACGTGGCCAGCGACACCTCGGTCGCCGGCCTGGTCGACCGCGTGATCGAGCAGTTCGGTCGGATCGACGTCCTGGTCAACAACGCCGGCATCGGCTCTGCGGGCGCCGGAGAGGAACGCTCCCTCATCCAGGACCAACAGCTGTTCGACATCAACGTCTTCGGACTGATCCGCATGACCAAAGCCGTCCTGCCGCACATGCGCGCTCAGGGCGGCGGCCGGATCATCAACATCTCGTCCGTTCTCGGGTTCGTCCCCGCGCCCTACATGGCCGCCTATGCCGCGTCCAAGCACGCCGTCGAGGGCTACTCCGAGTCCTTGGACCACGAGGTCCGCCAGCACGGTGTCCGCGTCCTGCTCGTCGAGCCCGCCCAGACCAGGACCGCGTTCGAGGCCAACTCCCCGAAACCCGCCACGCCTCTGCCGGTCTACGAGCAGCAGCGCCAGGTCTTCGAGCGCGTGATGGCCGCGGCGATGAAGGACGGCGACGACCCTGCCACCGTCGCCAGGGCGATCGTCGCCGCGGCGACCGACCCGAAGCCGAAGCTGCGCTACCCCGCCGGACCGACCGCCGGACGCGTCAGCACCCTGCGCCGCCTCGTCCCCGCTCGTGCCTTCGACCGGCAGATCCGCAAGCTGAACCAGCTGCCCGCCTGACCGGCACCCCCATCCCCCGGCAAGCTTCGCATCGGTCGGCCGCTGCGACTTCACGGCGCGAAGGTGGACCAGGGCGGCCTTGGGGGTGGGGTCAACCACGAGAGCTTCTTCCTGAGGGCACGCCGTTGACCCCATCCTGCACCAGTTCTAAAACACGGCCTGGAAGGCCAATGAAGATCTTGCTGACACTGCGGGCGGCGTTTCGGCGGCACATGGCGTAGCTGTGGGCGGCTCCGGTGGCTGGTGGCTGCGGAGCGTGCTTGTGTGAGTGCGAACGGTAGCTATAGGGGTGTGCTGATGATTGGATCTTCGATGCGACCGGTGTCTCTTGGTGCTCGTTCTGCTTGTGCTCTTGCTCTTGCCGGGGCGTTGGGTGTGGCGGTGCTGGCAGTGCCGGCGGGGGCGGCCACCGGTAACACGTGCGGTGGTGCGGTCTCGGACTGGGTCGGCGAGGGCGAACTCGACACGGCGTTCGAGGGGAGTGTGACCTTGCCGGGTGGGTCGACGCGGGCCATCTCGATCGCGCCGCAGGCGCTGGGGAGCACGCTGGTGAGGACGGAGGTGACGGCGTCGGCCGAGGAGTCGCGTGCGGCGGTGGGGAACTTCGTCCTGCGTATCAACAGCCTCGGGCGCGGGCAGATCACCTTCCCGACCTACGCGGGGGAGAGCGGCGTCACCACCGGGACGCTCTGCCCCGTCGGCACCCGGGTCACCAAGATCACGGGGAAGGTCTCCACTGCCGGGGTCGAGGGAAAGCTCGACTTCACCGCTTCCCGTACCTGACCCCGGGACGCTGACGCGTCCGGGACCGGCCCTGCCGGCGTGCGGCTCCTCGGAGCCGGTCACGCCGGCAGGGCCGCCGTCGTGGTGGGCCGGGTCTTGGGGCGTCGGCCGAGCAGTGCGCCCGTCCCGACGGCGGAGAGCGCCGACACGGTGCCGCCGAGCAGGAGTCCGTAGCGTGGGCCCGCCGCCTGGCAGAGCCAGCCGATGCCGGGCGCGGCCAGCGGGGTGGTGCCCAGTGAGGCGAGCATGTAGAGGCCCATGACCCGGCCGCGCAGCGCGGGGGCGACGGCGAGCTGCAGTCGGGCCTTGGCGGCCGTCATGAAGAGCAGGAGCGCCGCTCCGGTCGGCACCAGCGTCAGGGCGAAGGTGCGGAAGTCGGGCATCAGACCGCTCGCGGCCTCCAGCGTCCCGAAGGCGAGCGCGTAACCGGCCGTGTGCCGCCGGCCGCGGGGGCGCGCGCGGGCCGCGAGCAGTGAGCCGGTCACCGCGCCCACGGCGAGCGCGGCGGAGCCGATGCCGAAGGCGGCGTCCGGGCTGTGGAAGACCTGGGCGGCCATCAGCGCGGTGGTGATCTGGAAGTTCATCCCGAAGGCGGCGACGAGGGCCACCAGCACGAGTGTCAGGCCCAGCTCGGGGCGCTGGCGCACGTAGCGCAGTCCGGCCCGTACCTGCCGCCCCGCGCCTGCGGGAGCCGGTGCCGGGTGCAGGGCGCGGGTGTCCATGCGCAGCAGGGTGGCCAGGACCACGGCGTAGGAGAGGGAGTTGAGGGCGAAGGCCGGGGCGACGCCGAAGGCGGCGATGACGGGGCCGGCCAGGGCGGGGCCGGCCACTCGGGCGAGGTTGAGCACCGCGCTGTTCAGCGCCAGCGCGCTCGGCAGGTCGTCGGGCTCGACGGCCTCGGCGATGAAGGCTTGCAGGGTGGGCTTGTCGACGACCATGGTCAGGCCCAGTGCGAGGCAGAGCGCGTAGACGGCGCCCAGGGTGGCGGAGCCGGTGGCGGTGAGCAGGGCCGCGGCGAGGGCGAGCGTGCCGTGGAGGGTCTGGGTGAGCAGCAGCAGTCGGCGTTTGGGGAAGCGGTCGGCGAGTGATCCGCCGCAGGCGCCGAACAGCAGTATCGGCAGCAGTTGCAGGGCGGTGGTGATGCCCAGCTGTGTGCCGTCGCCGTGGGACAGCTGCAGGACGAGCCAGCCCTGGGCGATGTTCTGCATCCAGGTGCCGGTGTTGGAGACCGCCTGGCCGATCGCGAGGAGGCGGTAGTTGCGGTGGCGCAGCGGTGCGAGGGCCGATGTGCGCGCGGGTGGGGTCGGTGCGGCGGGTGCGCGGGGGTGGGCCATCGCTACACCCGGGCGGTCAGTCTGGCCACGCAGGCGGCCACGACGGCCGGGGTGACCTCGCTCATGTGCTCGCGCCAGCCGACGTTGGCGTTGACCTCGCAGATCGTGAACCCGCCGTCCGCTTCGAAGAGCAGGTCCACGCCCGCCACCGCCAGGCCGAGTGCCTGGGCGGCACGGACGGCCAGTGCCTCGCCCTCGGGGTGCAGGCCGGGGCAGAGCACGGAGGTTGCGCCGAGCGCCACGTTCGACCTCATTCCGCCGTCGGTGGCGGAGCGGACCTGGGCCGCGACGGCCCGGCCGTCGACCACCACCACCCGCAGGTCACGGCCGTGCGAGTGGGAGACGTACCGCTGGAACAGGTAGGGGGACTCCGCTTTGAGGCTGCCGTGGACCTCCCGCAGCATCTGGGTGTCGGGGGCCAGGAACACCTGCCCGCCGCGCTGGCCGCGCACCGACTTCACCACCGACGGCACGGAAACCCCCGCCGCGATCACATCCTCCAGCTCCGCGTGCGTGTAGCTGCGGGTGTCGGGAACGGGAAGACCCGCCAGGGCCAGCTGTTGCAGCTGCCAGAACTTGTTCGCCCCCGCCAGCACCGCCTCCAACGGGTTGAGCAGCACCGTGCCCATCGCCACCAGATGACGCAGCAGCGTGCCCTCCCGGTCGGTGCTCAGGCTCGGGGACGCCAGCCGGGCGTAGACCACACCCGGCGCCTCCAGCAGGCAGCCGTCCAGATCCCGCAGCGTCAGCTTGCCGCCCTCGATCCCGAGCAGCAGCTCATCGGTGCGCCACACGGCGAACCGGCCGGGCAGCGCGTCCTCAAGAGCCGTGGTGAGGCCGGCGACGACGCCGTTGTCCAGCAGCCCGGGCCCGGTCAGCAGCCAGCACTGGGCACCTGTCCGGCCGCCGAGCCGTCGCCGCTCCGAGGCATCACTCACCGTCACCACAACAACTCCTCCCCTGGCCCAACCGGCAACCCTGCGATGCTCACACCCGACGCCCGGCAGGGCCGGGCATTGGCCCGGGCAGCGGCGCGCCACGCCGACAATCGGGTCCAGGGCCCGTCTTCAAACCCCCGCCTGGGGGCCGACGCCGGGGCACGCACCTCGCCGCGTTGTCGTCGGTCGCCAATGCGCTGCATTGGGCTCCCTCCTCCGCCTTGCGATGCACGCACCCCAACGCCGCCCCGCCCGCCCTCCGGGCGAACGACGGGGGTTTGAAGACGGGCCCTAGCCGAGAGGCCGCCCGGCCTGCGGCCGGACAGCTCTCAGCAAGATCTTCATCGGCCTTCTGGCGGTCGACCTGCCAGGGGAGGGCTGATCGGGAGGGTGAGCTCTCACTCCTTGGGTAGCTCGCCGCGTCGTAGCAGTGCCCGACCCCTGCCCGCCGCCTCGGTGCTGTTCCGGGGGCGGCGGGCTGGTGCTGCTATCCGAGGCCGGGGACGAACTGGATCAGCAGGTCGATCGCCTTGATGCCGAGGAAGGGCAGGATGAGCCCGCCGAGGCCGTAGACCCGCAGGTTGCGCCGGAGCAGATCGGTGGCGGAGGCGGGCTGGTAGCGGACGCCGCGCAGGGCGAGCGGGATCAGGGCGATGATGATCAGGGCGTTGAAGATGATCGCGGAGGCGATGGCCGAGGTGGGGCTGTGCAGTTCCATGATGTTGAGGTGGTGCAGTCCGGGGTAGGCGTTCGCGAACATCGCGGGGATGATCGCGAAGAACTTGGCGACGTCGTTGGTGATCGAGAAGGTGGTCAACGCGCCGCGGGTGATGAGGAGTTGTTTGCCGACCCGGATGATGTCGATGAGCTTGGCCGGGTTGGAGTCGAGGTCGACCATGTTGCCGGCTTCCTTGGCGGCGGGGGTGCCGGAGTTCATGGCGACGCCGACGTCGGCCTGGGCGAGGGCGGGGGCGTCGTTGGTGCCGTCGCCGGTCATCGCGACCATGTTCCCGGCGGCCTGTTCGCGCTTGAGGTGGGCGAGCTTGTCCTCCGGGGTGGCCTCGGCGAGGAAGTCGTCCACCCCGGCCTCCTCGGCGATGGCCTTGGCGGTCAGCGGGTTGTCGCCGGTGACCATGACGGTGCGGATGCCCATCCGGCGCAGTTCGGCGAAGCGTTCGGCGATGCCCTCCTTGACGACGTCCTTGAGTTCGACCACGCCGAGTGCGCGGGCGCCGTGCCGGTCGCGGACGGCGACCAGCAGCGGGGTGCCGCCTGCTTCGGCGATGCGGTCGACGAGCGGCTTGGCCTCCATCGGGAGCCGTCCGCCGGAGTCGACGACCCAGCGGGCGACGGCGTTCGCGGCGCCCTTGCGGATGAGGCAGGTGGTGCCGTCGGGCCAGGTGAGGTCGACGCCGCTCATCCGGCTGTGGGCGGTGAACGGGACGGGCTGCTGCTCGCCCAGTTCACCCGGGGAGCGTGGTGGCACCCAGTACTGACGGTTCGTCAGTTCGACCAGTGAGCGTCCTTCCGGGGTCTCGTCGGCGAGGGAGGCCAACTGGGCTGCCTCGGCAAGCTGTTCGGTGGTCGCGCCGGGCAGCGGGTGCAGGGCGACGGCGCGGCGGTTGCCGTGGGTGATGGTGCCGGTCTTGTCGAGCAGCAGGACGTCGACGTCCCCGGCGGCCTCGACGGCGCGGCCGGACAGGGCGACGACGTTGCGCTGGACGAGGCGGTCCATGCCGGCGATGCCGATCGCGGAGAGCAGGGCGCCGATGGTGGTCGGGATGAGTGCGACCATCAACGCGACCAGCACGATGGTGGTCTGGGGTGCGTTCGCGTAGATGGCCATCGGCTGGAGCGAGACCACGGAGAGCAGGAAGACGATGGTCAGCGAGGCGAGCAGGATGTTGAGCGCGATCTCGTTCGGCGTCTTCTGCCGGTTCGCGCCCTCGACCAGGGCGATCATCCGGTCGACGAAGCTCTGCCCGGGCCGGGAGGTGACCCGCACGACCAGGTGGTCGGAGAGGACCTTGGTGCCGCCGGTGACGCCGGTGCGGTCGCCGCCGGACTCCCGGATGACGGGTGCGGACTCCCCGGTGATCGCCGACTCGTCCACGGTCGCCACGCCCTCGACCACCTCGCCGTCCTGCGGGATCACCTCGCCGGCCGACACCAGCACGATGTCGTGCAGCAGCAACTGCTCGGCGGGGATGACCTCGTGGCGCAGGTCGCGGGTGCCGACCCGCCAGTGCAGCAGCCGCCGGGCCGTCGTCCCGGCCTGGGCACGGCGCAGCGAGTCGGCCTGGGCCTTGCCGCGTGCCTCGGCGACGGCCTCGGCGAGGTTGGCGAACAGCACGGTCAGCCAGAGCCAGAAGCTGATGACCCAGGCGAACACGCTGGGGTGGATGACGGCGCTGATGGTGGTGAGCGCCGAGCCGGTCTCGACCACCAGCATCACCGGGTTGCGCATCATCATGCGCGGGTGGAGCTTGCGGACGGCGGCGGGCAGGGCCTCGGACAGCTGCTGGCGGGTGATGAGCCGACGGCGCCCCTTCGGGCCGGTGGGCCGGTGGCTCGGGTGCTGCGGTGGCTCCTCGGGTACGGGGTCCGGGCGGCGGAACCAGTTCTGCTGGTCGGGGGTGGTGTCCGGTGGGGTGAGGGCCGAACGGCGCATCGTCTCGGGGGACCTTCCGGGCCGCCCGGGAGAGGGGCGGCGGTTCGGGGAACGACGGGGGAACGCCGGACAGCGAAGCACCGGAACCTCGCACGGCATGCCGCCTTGACGGCGAATTGGCGTGCGCCGCCGCTTCCTTGACAGCTCCATGACGCCCCGTCGGACGCGTGTTCGTCAATGTGTGCCGGCCGGGCCCGTCAGAGCTTCGTCAGGGAAAGTGATCCGGCTTGCCCCGGGGTGGCGAGGACGGCTTTGATGGAGGGCATGCACCGCTCGACACGCCACCACGACCGCCCGCCGCATAGCCGGCCGCGGATCGTCGCTGTCGCGGTCGTCGCCGCCGGCCGGTAGGACCGAGCCACTACCCCGCTCGCCGCCGGCCGCGGGCATGGTCCGGGTTCCGTTCGTCCGGCCCGTGCCGATCACCGCCGTCCGTCCCCTGTCCCGACCGGCTCCGGGGGGCCAGGGGACGGACGAGCCTTCCCTCGCAACACACCCCTCTCGCATCGGCGGCCCCGGTGGCGAGCGGCTTCGTGCCGCGTCGCCCCCGCACCCCGTCGATGCCTTTTCACCCTTGGATGGGTCATGTCCGACGCTGTTCTTTCCGCCCGCACCGCCCTCGTCACCGGCGCCTCGTCGGGGATCGGCTGGGAGACCGCCCGGCTGCTCGCCGGGCACGGCGCGACCGTGCTCGTGCACGCCCGCACCACCGCGGAGGCGGAGGACGCCGTGGAGCGCCTGGTCGCCGCGGGTGCCCGGCGAGACCAACTCGTCGAGCTGGCAGCCGACTTCACCAAGCTGTCCGAGGCCGCGATGCTGGCCGGCACGGTCGTCAAGCACTACCCGGCACTGGACCTGCTGGTGAACAACGCCGCCGCGATGGCACCCGAACGCTGCACCCTCACCGACGACGGCAACGAGGTCTCGCTGCAGGTCAACTTCCTGGCCGCGCACCTGCTGGCGAAGCTGCTGCGCGCCCCGCTGTCGGCGGCCGGCGACGCCCGGATCGTCAACGTCTCCTCCTCCCTGCACCGCACCGCCTCGATGAACTGGTCGGATCCGCACCGGGTGAAGAGGTACTCGCGGGTCGCCGCGTACGCGCAGTCGCAGCTCGCGCTGACCATGGCGACCGCGGACATGGCCCCGGCCGGCTCCGGCATCACCGCCGTCAGCGTCAACCCGGGCCTGTGCGACACCGCGCTGCTGCCGCTGTACGGGCGGGTCGGCGCGCCGGCCGCCGAGGGCGCGGCGGCCGTGGTGCGGCTCTGCCTGCCGGAGACGGCCGTCGCGAACGGCGCGTACTTCGACGGTGGCGTCATCGCACCGACCGCGGCCGTCGCTCAGGAGGAGCGCTCGCTGAAGCGGCTGGCCAGGCTCGCCGACCAGCTGGTCGGCCAGGCGGCCTGAACCGTCCCGAACCTCCCGCGTTCCGAGAGAAAGAGCACGATGTCCAAGCGCGCCCGTAAGAAGAAGGCCCGGCGTCAGAAGAAGGCGAACCACGGCCGCAAGCCCGGGCAGTAACCCGACAGACCCACCCGGTGCCGCGTGCCACCGGCACCGGGTGCACACCTTCGGCCCCTGAGGCCCGCCGTCCGGCTGTGCGGACCGGCGACGCCTCGGGGGCCGAGTCGTTGTACGGGGCGTCAAGATCGCATCAAGGTCGATGCTGCCGACATCAAGGGTGTGTAGGAAGCGGAGGACGGTGCCCCGGGGGGCTCCACGATCGTCAGTATCACGATCGAGGAGCCAGGAATGCCAGAAACCACTGTTCCGACCGTAGCGGCCGAGCCCGAGCCGCCGGACACCGGCGTGGGCGACGAGCGGCACCGGCTCAGTGCGCTCGGCGGGCTGGCGGCGCTCTCGCTGGACGCGATGGCCTCGGTCGCGTACGGGCCGGAGTCGATCGTCCTGGTGCTGGCCGCGGCCGGCGCGTACGGGCTGGGCTTCACGCTGCCGGTGACCGTGGCGATCGCCGTGCTGCTGGCGGTGCTGGTGGCCTCCTACCGGCAGGTGATCGCGGCGTTCCCGGACGGCGGCGGCTCCTACGCGGTCGCCAAGGCGCACCTGGGCCGTCGGACGGCGCTGACCGCGGCCGCCTCGCTGGTGATCGACTACGTGCTGAACGTCGCGGTCTCGGTCACGGCCGGCGTGGCCGCGCTCACCTCGGCCGTGCCGGGCCTCTACGACCAGCGGGTCTGGCTCTGCCTGGGCGTGCTCGCGCTGGTGACCCTGGTGAACATGCGCGGGATAGCCGAGTCGGCGCGCTGGTTCATGGCACCGACGGCGGTCTTCGTGCTGTCGATCCTGGCGATCATCGTGGTCGGCCTGTTCCGGGACGGTCCGGCCAGCACCGCGGCGGCCGCCGGGCACGCCTCGTCGCTCGCCGAGAACGCCACCACCGTGGGCGCGCTGCTGCTGCTCAAGTCCTTCGCGGCCGGCTGCTCCGCGCTGACCGGCGTGGAGGCGGTGGCCAACGCCGTCCCCTCCTTCCGTACCCCGCGGGTCAAGCGCGCCCAGCACACCGAGGTCGCGCTCGGTGCGCTGCTCGGCGTGATGTTGATCGGGCTGGCCGTGCTGATCGGGCGCTTCCACCTGCAGCCGGTCGAGGGCGTCACGGTGCTCGCCCAGCTCGCCGACGCCTCGCTCGGCCACGGCGCCGGCTTCTACGTCGTCCAGTTCGCCACCGTGGTCCTGCTCGGCCTGGCCGCCAACACCTCCTTCGGCGGCCTGCCGGTGCTGCTCGACCTGCTCGCCCGGGACAACCACCTCCCGCACGTGTTCGCGCTGCGCGCCGACCGCCAGGTGTACCGGTACGGCGTGCTGTTCCTGGCCGCGGTGTCGGCGGCGCTGCTGGTCGGCTCCGGCGGGGACGTCAACAGCCTGGTACCGCTGTTCTCGATCGGCGTCTTCGTCGGGTTCACCATCTGTCAGGTCGGCATGGTCCGGCACTGGTTCCTGCACCGGCCGGACGGCTGGCGGTGGAAGGCCGCGCTGAACGGCTTCGGCGCCATGCTCACCGGTGTCGCCACCCTGGTCGTCACCGGCACCAAGTTCACCGAGGGCGCCTGGGGCATCGTGATCGCCCTGCCCCTGCTGGTGGTGTTGTTCGAGGCGGTCCACCGCAGCTACGGGCGGATCGGCGAGCGGCTGGAGCTGGGCCGGGTGCCCGGCCCGGTGACCCGTCAGCGGAGCCTGGTCGTCGTCCCGGTGACGGCGATCACCCGGCTCACCCGGGACGGCCTGTCGGCGGCGCTCTCGCTCGGCGACGAGGTCATGGCGGTCACCGTGGTGCACGAGCCGACCGCGGCCGAGGCGCTGCGCCGGGACTGGGAGCTGTGGCAGCCGGGCGTCCCGCTGATGGAGATCCCGGACGACCACCGGCGCCTGGGGCGGCCGATCGCCGACTTCGTCAACGAGCTCGGGTCGGAGCACGCCTACGACCGGCTGACCGTGCTGATCCCCGAGGTGGAGCCCGCCCGCTGGTGGCAGCGGGCGCTGCAGAACCGGCGCGGCGCCGTGATCGACCGCGCGCTGCGCCGGCACACCGACGCGGTGGTCTGCCGGCTGCGGATGCGGATGTGAGCAGGTGAGAGCTGCGCCGGCAGGCCTCATCGAAGCCGTCGGGGGGCCGCTTCCGGGCCAGGATCGGCGACCAGGACCTGCCTGACCGACCACGAGGACCAGAAGACGCTTGGCGTGTGGACCGTCGACGGCTCCGCCGAGCAGCAGTGGACGATCTCCCGCTGAGGTGGTGCCAAGGCTGCGTCAAGACGGCCGTCAGCCGCGTCAAGGAACCGTCAGGGTAGGCGGACGGGTGTTCGGCCGCACCTAGTGTGAGCTGCGAGGAAACGGTTCGCTGCCCGGGCGTGGGGCCTGGCGGCGGACCGTTTGCCGAACCCCGACTCCCGGCGGGTTCCTCCGGGGAAGGTTCGGCGGCCAGTGAAAAACAGGGGGAGGGGGCGCGCGGCGATGCCAACGGGAACGTCGGGCGGTACGGCTGTCATGGGGAGAACGGTCGCGTCGGACACGGCGCGACAAGAGCCAGCCGCACCACCTCCCGCACCGCGCGCCCCCCGGCTCCGGCCCGGAAGCTCCTGGCGCAGCCGGGACTGGTGGAACACACCGCGCCTGGTGCGCGGGCTCACCGGCCTCTGCCTCGGGGCGCTGATCGTCGCCGGCACGGTGACCGCCGGCGTCCTGGGCGGGGCCCGGGACGGCACGGACGTCATCGGCCACCAGGCCGCCCCGCAGGTGGTGCGCTCGGCGGACCTGTACTTCGCGCTCAACGACATGGACGCCCAGGCCGCCAACCTGCTGCTGTTCGGCGCCGACCCGGACTACACGGCGCTGCGCAAGGAGACCCTGGACAGCTACGAACAGCGGCGCGCCCAGGCCGACACCGACCTCCAGCGCGTCACGGAAGCGGTGGCCGGCGACCAGGGCGGGCAGCGGGCCGTGCAGACCGTCATCGGCGAACTCGGCCGCTACGAGGCCCTGGTGGCCCGCGCCCAGCTACTGGAGGACCAGGCCCACGCTCCGGCCGGCCGCCCCTCGGCGGACGCCCTCGCGGCCTACCGGCAGGCCACCGACCTGCTGCGCCAGCACCTGCTGCCCGCCGTCGACGACGTGACCAAGGCCAACACGGCCGTCGTGGAACGCAACTACACCGACCAGCGCGACGCCCTGGCCGGCGGCTGGTGGTGGATCCTGCTCACCGGTCTGCTCGCCCTGGCCGGGCTCGGGCTGCTGCAGCGGCTGCTGGCTGTGCGGTTCCGGCGGCTGGTGAACGTGCCCCTTGCCGTCACCACGGTGCTCACCGCGGTCGGCCTGGCCACCGCGCTGACGCTGGCCTCCCGTGCGGACCACCACCTGGTGGTCGCCAAGAGCAACTCCTTCGACTCGGTGATCGCCCTCAGCCGGGCGCGCGCGGTCGCGTACGACCTCAACGCCGACGAGAGCCGCTACCTGACCGACCCCGCCCGGGCCGCCGCCTACGAGCAGAGCTTCCTCGACAAGACCCAGTCCCTCGCCCGGATCGACGGTGCCACGCTCGCCACGTACAACGACCGGCTCGCCGCACTGGCCGACAAGCACCGGGCCGACACCGGCCAGGTCGGCTTCGGCGGGTACCTCGGCGACGAACTGCGCAACATCACCTTCGCCGGAGAACAGGACGCGGCGGAGCGGGTGCTGGCCGCCTTCCAGCAGTACCAGCGCGACGACCGTAAGATCCGCGAACTGAACGCCCAGGGCAAGCTCAAGGAGGCCGTCACCTTCAACACGGGCCTCAACCCTGGCCAGTCCAATGCGGACTTCGGCGTGCTCAGCGCCGCACTGGAGGACAACCAGGCGATCAACCAGGGCGCCTTCGAGGGAGCGGTCGCCGACGGCGACGACGACCTCGACACCACCACCGCGGGCCTGGGTGCGGCCGTGTCGGCGGTGGTGCTCGCGCTGACCGCGCTGGGCGTGCGGCCGCGCCTGCGCGAGTTCGCCTGACCACAGTGTGGCGCGGGCTTGTGCCCAGTGATTCTGCCCTGCCACTCCCCGCTAATGCTCCGATAAGATGACCGCAGGTGTGCCGGGAAGCCTGGTCGGCGCGGGGGATGACTGCGGCGATCGGCGGCGGTGACCCCGGTCCTTGCGATGGGGTCATTTCCGCTGATGCACGTTGTGGCGATCGTTCTCGTCCTGGTGGTCCTGGCCACGACCGTGGCCACCTTCGCCGGGCGCCTGCGGGTGCCCGCGCCGTCGCTGCTGGTCCTGGCGGGCATCGGGGTGGCGCTGATACCCGGCGTCCCCGCCCTGCACATCCCGCCGCAGGTGATCGGCATGGTCGTCCTGCCGCCGCTGCTGTACGCCTCCGCCGAGGAGCTGTCGCTGCGGGACCTGCGCACGGTGTGGCGGCCGGTGACGATCCTCTCCTTCGGTCTCGTCTTCGCCTCCGCCGCCGCCGTCGGTTTCGCGGCCGTCGCCGTCGCCGGACTGCCGCCCGCGATGGCCTTCGTGCTCGGCGCCGTGCTCTCCAGCACCGACCCGGTGGCCGTCACCGCGCTCGGCCGCCGACTGGCCCTGCCGGGACGGCTCCAGGTGCTGGTGCAGGCGGAGAGCCTGTTCAACGACGCCACCTCGCTCGTCCTGTTCAAGGTGGCCGTCGGGATCGCGGTGGCCGTCGGCGCCTCGGTGAGCGTGCCGGCGGCGGGCGGGGAGTTCCTGCTGCTCGGCGGGGGCGGCAGCGTGGTCGGCGCCGCCGTCGCGGGCCTGGTGTGGCTGGTGCGCCGCCGCACCACCGACCCGGTGCTGGAGACGGTGATCGCGCTGGTCACCCCGTACGCGGCGTACGTCCTCGCGGAGTCCGCGCACACGTCCGGCGTCACCTCGGTCGTGGTCGCCGGGGTGCTGCTCGGGCGCTCCGGGCACCGGCTCACCGACGCGCACATCCGGCTGCAGCTGCACGCCGTGTACGCGGTGGTGGTGTTCCTGCTGGAGAGCATCGTCTTCTCCATCGTCGGCCTGGAACTGCCCACCCTGGTCAGGGAGCTGCCCCCGGGCACCGGCTGGTGGCCGCTGCAGGCGCTCGCGCTGGCCGCCGTCCTGATCGCGGTGCGGGTCCTCTCCACCCTGCCGCTGACCCGCGCCGTCAAACCCAGCCAGGGCCGCGGGCGGCTCTCCTGGCGGGTCGCCGGGGTGGTCACCTGGGCCGGCACCCGCGGCGTCATGCCCCTCGCCGCGGCCCTGTCCATCCCGCTGCTCGCCGACGACGGCACCAAGCTCACCGGACGGCCCCTGGTCCTGGTGCTGACCACCGCCGTCGTCGTGTTCACCCTCGTCGTCCAGGGCTTGACCCTCGCAGCCGTCGTCAACCGCTCCGGCCTCGCCCTCGAACCCGAACACACCGCCCGCGAGGAGGACGACACCCGCGACGCCCTCAACCGCGCCGCCCTCCACCACGTCGAGAACCTCGCCGAACTGGAAGCCGTCCCCGACACCGCCCTCGACCGCGTACGCCGCGCCCTCACCGCCCGCCTCGACCGCACCCCCGAAACCCCCGACGGCACCACCGCCGACGCCGCCTACCGCCAGCTGCGCCACGAGGTCATCGCCGTCCAGAGCACCGAACTGCACCGCCTCTACGACGAGCACCGGATCAGCGACACCACCCGCCGCCGGCTCCAGCACGACCTAGACCGGGAGGAAGCCGCCCTCGGTACCCCGTGACACCGCCGGCGTCGACCGGGCACACCGGGAGGGGGACTCACCGGTGACGGCCCGGAGGAGCCGTTCGGCGGTCCCCGCTCCACCTGGGGCGCCCGGCCGGCCTCCGGCGCCGTGGCAGTGGACCAGCCTGCCTCAGTGTGCGGAGGCGGCCGTCTCCGGGGTGCTCGCCCGGGTGACGGGGGCCGCGGTGGCCGGCTTCGGGTTGAGAAGCCGTAGGGAGTGGACGGGGGAATGCGCGGACTCACGCGAATGCCACGGGCCAGGTGGCAGACGCCCACACCGTGACGCCCGAGGTATGTGTCGCCGCCATAGAGATGGCACTTCGTCCTCCGTAGCGTGTCGCGCACTGGAGCCGAACGAGGAGGAGTGACCGCATGCGGAGGAACGGACGTGGTGGGCGGAGACGTCTGGGCTGGCTGCTCGCGAGCGTACTGGCGCTGATCGGTGCGGCCGTTCCGGCGGGGTCGGCCTCGGCGGCGGTGCCGTCCAACCTGACGCTGGAGGCGACCTACAGCAGTGTCGCCAACGGCTGGGACCGCGTCGAGCGCTACCTCGACACCACCCCCGGCTTCCGCCAGGAGCAGTATCCGCCGGACGGCCGCGGCAACCAGGACGGCCAGCGGCTCACCTTCTTCGGCGGCGTCAAGCAGCCCTTCTCCGGCCGTTTCCTGCTCTACTCCGCGCCGGGCTGGAACACCGGAGCGCACCAGGTCCCGGTGCTGCTGGTGCACGGTGCCAACGACAATCCGGACCGGGCCTGGGCCAACCCCGGCGAGTCCGGCGGCTACGGCTGCGGCGCCGCCTCCTGCCCGGGCACCGGGCTGATGCAGACGCTGGCCGGGCAGGGCTACCGGGTCTTCGCGATCGGCTTCGCGCACAAGCAGGGCGACAACCTGATGCAGGCTCAGGAGGTCGGCGACGCGGTCGCGTTGATCCGCGCCAAGCTCGGTGTCCCGCGGGTGGACGTGGTGGGCTGGAGCAAGGGCGAGATGTCGGCCCGGGCCTACGTTTCCTCGGTCAAGCCCGCCTGGGGCCGCCCGTACGCGGGCGACGTGCGCAAGCTGATCACGCTCGGCGGTCCGAACGGTGGCTACGACTATCCCTTCGCGCACGGCTGGGCGCACGACTTCTCGATCTGGCCGCAGTGCGGTGGTGCGGTCAACGCCCCCTCCCCGCAGCTGCACATGACCTGCTACGGCACCTACACCGCGCACCCGGAGTTCTCCTTCACACCGACGAGCGGCTACGACGACTACCCGGGGCAGCGGCAGATGCTGGCCCGCTGGGACTCGGCCTTCGGCGTCGACCAGACTCAGCAGGACTGGTACACGACCTACTACGGCGGGCAGGGCTTCTACACCGACGGCGGCGGCATCCAGGCCGCGATCGACGCCGGCTCGCTGATCGCCCCGCTGCACCAGGCCGGGGTGCCCTCCTCGGTCACGGCGTACCTGCTGGCCGGCGGCACGCCCAACGTCCTCGGGATCTTCAACGAGGACCGTGGCCCGAGCGACGGCGTGGTCTTCGTGGCCAGTGCGCTGGACACCACCGGTTTCGGCACCGTCGGCGGCACCACGCTGATCGCCTCGGCCAACCACCTGGAACTCGGCTGGGACAGCGCGGCGAGCGCGCAGGTCGCCGGCTGGCTGAACTGAGGAGATCCGGATGATCACCGATCGACTGGTAGCCACCGACCGGCTGACCGTGAACTACGCCGAGGTCGAGGGCCGGACCGGGGAGCCCGTGGTCCTGGTGCACGGCAACGTCTCCTCCGGCGTCTTCTGGCACTCGACGATGGCCGAACTCCCGCCGCGATACCGGCCGTTGGCGCCCGACCTGCGCGGCTTCGGCGGCAGCGAGCCGCTGCCGGTGGACGCCACCCGGGGTCTGCGCGACCACAGCGAGGACCTGCTTTCCTTCGTGGCGGAACTGGCACTCGGCCCGGTGCACCTGGTCGGCTGGAGCATGGGCGGCGGCGTGGTGCTGCAACTGCTGCGCGACCGGCCGGAGCTGGTCCGCTCGCTCACCCTGGTCAACCCGGTCTCCCCGTACGGCTTCGGCGGCACCCACGGGGTGGACGGACGGCTCAACTCGCCCGACGGAGCGGGCTCCGGCGCCGGCGGTGCGGCCCCCGAGTTCGTCCGGTTGCTGCGCGAGGGCGAGCCGGGCACCGGGTCGCCGTTCGCGCCGCGCTCGGTGCTGGACACCGCCTACGTCAGCGAGCCGCTCGCGGAGCCGGACCGCTATGTGGCGGCGATGCTGACCACCCGGACCGGCGAGGACCACTACCCGGGCGACAGCCGTACCAGCGAGGCCTGGCCGGGCTTCGGACCCGGCGAACGCGGGGTGCTCAACTCGATGGCGCCGACCCACTTCCGGATCGACGACCTGGAAGTGGTCGAGCCGAAGCCGCCGATCCTGTGGATCCGCGGCACGGCCGACGTGATCGTCTCCGACGCCTCGCTCTTCGACCTGGCCCACCTGGGGGCCATCGGTGCGGTTCCGGGCTGGCCCGGCGCGGACACGTGCCCGGCGCAGCCGATGGTGGCGCAGACCCGCGCCGTGCTGGACCGCTACGCCGCCGCGGGCGGCCGGGTGCGCGAGGTCGCGGTCGAAGGTGCCGGGCACAGCGTGCAGTTGGAGCGCCCGAAGGAGTTCCTGGCGGCGCTGGTGGAGACGCTGGGCGGGACGTGAGCACCTTGACGTCGGCGGTGTCGGCGGCGTCGGCGGCGTCGTTCCGGGGGGGGCGGGTCGTGTGAGCCCGCCGCACCGGACGGATCGTCAAGTGGTGTGCTCGACAGTGCAATGGCTTGGCCAACCTTGTCCCTGATCCTCTTGCCCAAGCCATGACAGGCGGCTCATCCTGAACTGCCACCCGTCAACGGCCGCCCCCACGGCCTTCGTTGGCGTGTGCGCTCCTGATCGTCCCCTCACGAAGGAGCCCAGCATGCGCAGATTCGTGATCCGCCTCGCCATTCTTGCCTCCGCGGCCACCACACTGGCCGCCCCCGCCGCCCCGACCGCCGCGGCGGCCGCCCAGGGGCTCGCGTTCCGCCCGCTGCAGTACAACACCAACGGCTACAACTGGGGCGGCTACGCAGCGACCGGCAGTGGCTTCAGTTCGGTCTCGGCGTCCTGGACCGAGCCAAATGCGACCTGCAACTCCACCAACGACCTCTACGCCCCGTGGGTCGGCATCGACGGGTACGGCTCCTCCAGCGTGGAGCAGACCGGGGTGGCCACCGACTGCTCCAGCGGCAGCCCCGTCGACCAGGCCTGGTACGAGATGTACCCGGCGAGCCCGGTCTACCTGAGCCAGAGTTCGTACCCGGTGTCGGCCGGCGACCACATCACCGCCTCGGTGACCTACGTCGGAAGCAACCGGTACACCCTCAAGCTGACCGACTCCTCACGGGGCTGGACCTACACCACCACCAAGTCCACCAGCGCCCAGCGGACCAGCGCCGAGGTCATCATCGAGTCGCCGACCGGCGCCTACCCCGACTTCGGGACGCTGACCTTCACTTCGGCCACCGTCAACGGCAGGTCCCTCGGCTCCGCCGGGCCGGTCGCCCTCGACCCCAGCTCCAACGGCGCCTACGAGGCCACCACCGGCGGCCTGGGCTCCAGCGGCACCAGCTTCACCGAAACGTTCCTCCAGGAGTAGCGACCCTGGGTGCCGGGGCGGGCGGATTGCCACCCGCCTGCCCCGGCACCGCCCCCCTTCGCCGGGTCGGGCGAGACCGACGGCGGCCGGCCCACCGTAGGGGGGCCGCCGCTTCAGCGCGCCGGGCCCGGGGGTGCGGCGGCGGAGCCGTGGACCCGGTCGGTCGGGTTCTCGACGTCGAGGGACGGCGTCGGCGCGGGGGCCGGCGTGGCAGCCACGGGAGGTGGAGTCGCGGTGCGGGACGGCGCCGTGGCGGCCGGGGCCGTCCGGGGCGGTGCGGGGGCGGCCGTGCCCGGGGCTGCCGGAAGAGCCGGCGAAGGTGCCGTCGTGGTGGCCGGTCCGGTGCCGGCCGTCGTCGGGGCTGCCGTCGAAGGCGGTGCCGTGACGGTGCTGGTGGGGGCCGCGGGCGGGCCGGGAGGCTGGTTGCCGCCCTTGCCCGGGTCGCAGGCCGAGGCGGTACCGAGCGCGGTGAGGACGAGGACGGCGATCCCCGCGGCTCTGTGTCGGTGCATGCGGCAGGATCTCCCGGTTGTGGCGGACGGTGTGGCCATGGGACGGGATCCGGACGGAACCGGTTCCCCGGGCCTGGCCCCGACCCTCCCCGATCGGCGCTGCCTCGACCGGGTGCGGCCGGTCGGCATTCCGTTGTCCTGAACTGATTTCACAGAATTGGTTTTAATCACTCGTTATGCCAATTCCCTTCCCAGCGTGCCATTTCACCGGCCAGGCTTCGATCTGCTCAAGTCGGGGTGCGCGATCGCGCACCCCGGATGCCCAGGGAGGACGCACCCGTGCCGAACAGGCAACGACGACGGCTGCTCATGAGCGCCGTCACGCTCACCGCTCTCGGCCTGACCACCACTCAGGCCCTCGCCGCACCCGCCGCACCGTCCGCAGCCCAGCCGGTCCCGGTGCAGCACCTGACCGAGATCGGTCAGAAGCACGCCCAGAAGGTCAAGGGCAAGTCGGCAGCCGGCCAGGCCGTCTCCGCCAAGGCGTTCTCCGCCAAGGCCGAGTCCGGCGGGGACGAGGGCGACGAGGCGGAGAACTCCGCCGAGGGCACCGCGCAGTACACCGAGGCGCGCACCGCCCCCGGCGTGGTCGCTCCCGGTGCCTACGGCGCGGCGTGGGCGCAGCTGCAGTCGCTGCCGCACACCGGCGGTTCCTGGGACCACGTGACGAACAAGCCGTACAACGGCGACGACCCGCGCTACCGGGACGTCAACTCCAACTCCAGCGGTGGTGCCGGCTTCGTCACCGGCCGGATCACCGGCCTCGCGGCCGACAGCGACGGGTACGTCTACGCGGGCGGCGCCAACGGCGGGGTGTTCCGCTCCCGCACCGGCGGCGGGCACTGGGAGGCGATCGCCGACAGGCTGCCCACGCTGTCCACCGGCACCCTGAACCTCGACGGCGGCGGCCGGCTCTGGTACGCCACCGGCGAGTCCAACACCGGCGCGACCTCGTACGTCGGCACCGGCGTGTACGTCCTCGCGGACCCCAAGCACGGCGAGTTCCAGCCGGGCAACCGGGTCGGCGGCGCCGAGCTGGAGTCCACCACGATCCACCAGCTGCGCTTCGCCGGGGACAAGGTGTGGGCGGCCACCAACCGTGGCGTGTGGAGCCACTCCACCACCACGCTCTCGGGCCCGTGGACGCTGGAGTTCGCGCCCAACCCCGACTACCTGCCGGGCGGTTCGAAGGCGGGCGACCCGAGCGCGCCGTACAAGAACATCGCCAACGACGTCGCGATCGACCCCAAGGACCCGTCCAAGGTGATCCTGGCGGTCGGCTGGCGCGGCGGCGACACCTACAACGGCTTCTACGGCAAGGCCGCGGACGGCAGCTGGCAGCGCGTCGCCTCGCTCGGCGACCTGCCGACCGACGCCGCGAACGTCGGCAACGTGACCTTCGCCCGCTCGGCGGACGGCTCGCGCTACTACGCCATCGACCAGTCCCCGGACGTCATGGCGCACGACCCCGACACGGGCCTCAAGGGCATCTACGTCTCCACGTCCGGCTCCCCGTCCGGCCCGTGGACGCTGATCGCGGACAAGGACAAGCTCAAGGGCTCCGGCTCCGCGCTGCAGGACGACGGCTACCAGCCCGGCATCCAGTCCTGGTACAACCAGTTCCTCCAGGTCGACCCGGCGAACCCGGACCACGTCTGGGCGGGCCTGGAGGAGGTCTTCGAGACCACCGACGGCGGCGCCAAGTGGGCCACCATCGCCCCGTACTGGAACAACCCGTTCCCGTGCTGGAGCATCGACCCGGCCAAGCAGACCGGTGACTGCTCGCCGACCACGCACTCCGACCAGCACGCCGTCGCCGTCGGCAGCAGCCACGGCCAGGCCTCGGTGTACGTGGGCAACGACGGTGGCATCTACACCCGTCCGGTCAACGGTCAGCTGGACGCGGGCGGCCACGCCAAGGACTGGAAGTCCCTCAACGACGGCACGATCGACACCCTGCAGTACTACTCGGTCGGCGTCGGCAAGGACCCGGCGGACCGCTCCGGCAAGGGCGTGATCGTCAGCGGCGGTCTGCAGGACAACGGCGAGTCCATCCTGCGCGCCCACGACAAGGTGATGGGCTCCGACTTCGGCGGCGACGGCGCCGACACGATCGTCGACCCCGCCAACGGCTGCAACATCGCCGAGGAGTACGTCTACCTCGACATGTGGGTCACCCAGAACTGCGCGGTCAACGACGGCAGTTGGACGAAGGACCCGAGCAAGGCCACCTCCTACGAGGTCGCCCCGCCCGACAAGGACCTCGGCGGCGCCGGGGCCCGCTTCATCGCCCCGATCACCGCCGACCCGAAGAACGGCGACACCTGGATCGCCGGCGGCCGGCACGTCTGGGTGCAGCACAAGGGCTACGCGATCCGCAGCGGCAGCGAGTGGACCCCGGCGTACGACCTCGGCGAGGGCCACGTCGCCACCGCTGTCGCCACCGTCAACGGCACCGTCTACGCGGGCTGGTGCGGCCCGTGCAACAACGTCGGCTTCAGCCGGGGCATCGCCGTCGGCAAGACCGACGGCACCGGCTGGCACCAGCTCAACCTGCCCGTCGACGGCACCCTGCCCAACCGCTACGTCTCCTCCTTCGCGGTCGACGAGAACGACGCCCAGCACGTCTTCGTCTCCTTCAGCGGCTTCTCCCGCAGCTGGACCGAGGGCCCGGGCGCCGGCATCGGCCACCTCTTCGAGACCCACGACGGCGGCACGAGCTGGACCGACGTCTCGGCCAACCTGCCCGACGTCCCGGCCACCTCGATCAAGCTGCTGCCGAACGGCGGCCTCGCCCTCGGCACCGACCTCGCCGCCTTCTACCGCGCGCCCGGCACCAGCGACTTCAGGGTCCTCGGCAAGGGCCTGCCCACCACCTCGGTGCAGCAGCTGAAGATCGGCCCGGACGGCAAGCTCTACGCCGCCACCTTCGGCCGCGGCGTGTGGTCCTTCGACCTGCGCCGTCTCGGCCACGGCCGCTACGACGAGACGGACGACTGATCCGTTTCTGATCCCTTTCTGACCCGTTTCGCCGAGCGACACCGCCGGTGTGCGGACCGGTCATCCGACCGGTCCGCACACCGGCGGTTCTTCATCCCGGGGGACAGGTGCTGTCGCGGACGACCAGTTCGGGCCGCAGCAGTTGCAGTGAGTTGACCACCGTGCCGGACTTGGCGACGGCGCGCAGCAGCAGTTCGATCGCCAGGCGGGCCATCTCCTGCTTGGGGATGGCGACGCTGGTGAGGGCGGGCCGGGCAAGGCGGACTTCGGGGTTGTCGTCGTGGCCGACGACGGACAGGTCGCCCGGCACGGAACGCCCGGCGAACCTGGCGGCCTCCAGGGCGCCGAGGGCGAGGACGTCGTGGGTGGCGAAGACCGCGGTCAGGGCGGGGTCGGCGGCGAGGGCCGCGTCGGCCGCGGCGAAGCCGCCCGCGACGGTGGGTTCGGCTGCGGTGTGGACGGCGCGGTCGGGGACGGTGAGGCCGTCGGCGGCGAAGGCCCGCCGGAATCCGGCCACGCGGGGGGCGTGGTCGGGACTGGCCAGGACGGCCACCCGCTCGTGTCCGAGGGCCCGCAGGTGGCGTCCGGCCAGGTAGCCCGCGTGCTCGTAGTCGATGGTGACGACCGGGAAGGTGTCCGGCACGTCGCTCTCCCAGGCGCACAGTGCGACCGGGAACCGGGCGTCGGCCAGCAGCGGCAGGTGGCCGATCAGGTCGCGGTCCCCGGCGATCAGCAGGGCGTCCACCGAGCGGCTGGTGAGGCCGGCGAGGTGGCGGCGGGCGCGCTCGCCGTCCAGGCGGGTGGTGCACAGCAGCAGGTGGTAGCCGTGCTCCTCCAGGACGTCCTCGACGGCTTCGACGACGGCGGAGTAGAACGCCCCGGCGACGGTGGGCACGAACAGCCCCACGGTCCTGGTGCTGCCGGTGGCCAGTGAGCGGGCCACCAGGTTGGGGGTGTACCCGAGTTCGTCGATCGCGGCCCGGACCCGGGCTGCGGTCGCGGGCCGTACGGCGACCCGGCCGCTGATGACGTTCGAGACCGTCTGCTTCGTGACGCCGGCCCGTCGGGCCACGTCCTGCATCGTCACCATGAGCGCCCCACGATTTGACCGGTCAATCCTGATGACTCGACCGTAGGACCAGGGTTGAGGAGGAGTCAAGCCGTCCTGACAGGCCGTGAACTGGGCGACGGAAGCGGAGCGCGTACGACCGCTCGGGCCGGTCCGGCCAATATTGCCGGGTCTCTTGTTTTACCGGTCAAGTGAGCTATACGGTTCCCAACCATCCAGCGGGGCCGGGTCTGCCGCCTCCCTGCCCCCGACGTCTGCCTGCCCGGGCCCGCGCGGCCGTCGTGCCTCCGAGAGGACACCCCATGCGTAGATCAACCATGCCCGCCACCAGCCGCGTCCTGGGAGCCGCACTCGCCTCGGCACTCGCCCTCGGGGTCGGCGCATGCGGTTCCGGCTCCGGCTCGGACTCCGGCTCCGGCGGCGAGGCCAAGGCCGGGTCGAGCTTCACCTACTGGTCGATGTGGCGGGCCGAGGAGCCGCAGGCCCAGGTGCTGAAGGCCTCGATCGCGGACTTCACCGCCGCGACCGGCATCAAGGTCGACGTCAACTGGGCCGGCCGCGACGTCTCGAAGAAGATCGGCCCGGCGATCGCCGCCAACCAGGCGCCCGACCTGTGGGACCAGGCCAACGACGCGATCTTCGGCGCCGTCGCCTCGGCCGGCCAGGCCCGCGACCTGTCCGCCGTGCTGGCCATGCAGGTCCCCGGCGAGAACGTCCCGGTCTCCCAGGTGATCCCGGCCAAGTACTTCGACATGCTGCCGAAGGACCCGGCCGGGTCCAACCACTACGTCATCCCCTACGAGGTCGCCACCACCGGCCTCTACTACAACGCGGCCGACCCGGACATCGCCGCCGCCCTGCCCGCCGCCCCCGCCGACTGGGCGGGCCTACTGAAGGCCTGCGACGCGCTCAAGGCCAGGAACAGGCCCTGCATCGCCTCCGAGGGCGAGGACCCCTGGACCAACGGCCTCTACCTCGACTACCTGCTGAACGCGGGCGGCGTCGACGTCAGCAAGCTCGCCGCCGACAGGTCCGGCGCGGCCTGGGACGCCCCCGCCGTGCTGAAGGCGGCGCAGCAGGTCGAGCAACTGGTCAAGGGCGGGTACCTCATCCCGGGCTACGACGCGACCAAGTACCCGGCGCAGGAGACCAATTGGACGGCCGGCAAGGCGGCGCTCTACATGAACGGCAGCTGGGTCACCGCCGAGGTCGCCAAGCAGGTCCCGGCCGGCTGGACGTTCGGCTCGATCCTGCCGCCCGGCGTGAAGAGCCCGGACGCCGCACTGTTCGGCTTCTCGGTCCCGAAGAAGGCCAGGCACGCGGAGGCGGCCGAGCAGTTCATCGCCTTCTTCCTGCAGAAGAAGCAGATCGCCGGGATCTCGACCACCGCGCTCAACATCACCCCGCGCGAGGACATCCCGGCCCCGGCCGAACTCGCCGACGCTCAGAAGGCGTTGAGCGGTTCGACGGTCCGGCTGGCCTTCGACGGCGTGGCCGGCGACTGGTTGCCGAAGGTCCTCGACAAGAACTACCTGGACCTGTGGCACGGCAAGACCGGCGCGGAGCAGTTCGTCGCCAAGTGCAAGGCCGACCAGGCCTCGTACTGGAAGACCCAGGGCTGAGCCGGTGCCCACCCTGCTCCGTGCCAGCCTCCGTGACAGCCCCCGGCCCCGGAGCGGGCCGGCCCGGCAGGCCCCACCGGCCTCGGCCCGCCGCGGCGCCGGCCCGCTGCAGGCCCGGCAGCGCCGGACGTTCTGGCCGTTCACCGCCCCCGCCCTGCTCACCTACGGGGTGCTGTTCCTCGCCCCGGTCGGGTACGCGGTCTGGACCAGCCTCCACAAGTGGGACGGCATGGGAACGATGCAGTGGCGTGGCCTGCGCAACTACCAACTCCTGTTCCAGGACCCGTACTTCCGTACCGCCCTGGTCAACACCCTGAAGCTGATGTTCGTCGGCGGCACGGTCACCTTCGCCATCAGCTTCGCGCTGACCCTGGTGCTGCGCGAGATGCGGGCCAGACTGTTCGCCAGGTCCGTGCTGTTCTTCCCGTGCCTGGTCAACGGCATGGTCTTCGGCATCGCGGCGGGCTTCCTGTTCTCGCCGACCGGACCGGTCGACCAGGTGCTGCACGTCCTCGGGGTCACCACGCCGCCGAAGTGGCTGTCGACGGACAACCTGCTGCCGATGATCCTGTCCACACTGATCTGGACGGCGACCGGCTACTACACCTCCATCATCATGGCCGCCGTCGACCAGATCCCGCAGTACCTCTACGAGGCGGCCGAACTCGACGGCGCGAACGCCTTCCAGCGCTTCCGCCACGTGACCCTGCCCTGCGCCTGGGACGTCGTCTCGGTGTGCGCGGTGCTGTGGACGGTCAGCTCGGTGAAGATCTTCGAGCTGATCCTGCTGTTCGGCGGCACCAGCAGCGCCTACCCGCCGGCCGACAGCTGGAACACCGCCATGTACGTGTACGCGGAGGCGTTCCCCCAGGCCACGACGCCGAGGCTCGGGACGGCCACGGCAGCGGCGATCGTCAGCCTGTTCATGGTCACCGTGGTGACGCTGGTCCTGCGCCGGCTGATGCGCCGCGATCCCGTCGAGTACTGAGAAAGGTCACAGCCCGTGCAAACCCAACGCCGGTCGAGCGGCCCGGTCAGACCGATCGCCACGGCGCTCGTCTGGTGCGTGGTGGCGGCGGACCTCCTGCTGATCGCCTGGATCGCGCTGACCTCGCTGCGCGGCAGCTCCGACATCCTCCGGCAGGCCTTCGCGCTGCCGGCGCCGCCCCGCTTCGACAACTACGCCAGGGCCTTCCAGGACGGCGGCTTCGGGCCCGCGGCGTTCAACAGCGTCATCGCCGCGGTGGTCTCCTCCGTCCTCGCCGTCGTCATCGCCGCACCCTGCGCCTACGCCCTGGCGCGCCGCCGCTCGCGGGTCTCCTCCGCACTCACGGTGTCCTTCGCGATGGGCCTCGGCGTGCCCGGCCAGGTGCTGGTGGTGCCGCTGTTCGTCGGCCTGGCCCAGGTGAACCTGCTGGACAGCCGGTTCGGCCTGATCCTGGTCTACGTCGGCCTGGCCATGCCCTTCACCGTGTTCGTCCTGACGGGGTTCTTCAGCGGGATCCCGACCGTGCTGGAGGAGGCCGCCGCCCTGGACGGCGCCGGGCCGCTGCGCACCTTCGTGCAGGTCGTGATCCCGGTCGCCCGCGGCGGCCTGATCACCGCGTTCCTGCTGCAGTTCATCAGCTCCTGGAACGAGACGCTGTTCGCCCTCGTCCTGACGCACAGCCAGGACCGGATCACCCTGCCGGTGGCGCTCTCCCAGTTCGTCGCCGCCGCGCAGCTCAACGGCATGGACTACGGCACGATGTTCGCCGGAGTCTGCATCATCCTCGCCCCGATGATCGCGCTATTCTCCTGGCTGGGAACGCGGATCATCCAGGGCATGACCATGGGAATCGGCAAATGACCTCGACCCTGCGCACCGACGTCCTGCGGATCGAGGGGGCCGGAGACCCGGTCGGCACCCTCCCCATCCTGCACGGAATCCCGTCCCGGGTCGCCGACGGCGTCGGCATCGACGCCGAGATGCGCCGCAACCTCGCCTACGGAGCACCGCACTCGCTGCTGCCCTACACCCGGCAGGACGGCTACGACCGCACCCGCACCGAGCGCGACCTGCCCACCGTGGTGCTGGAGAACGACGTCCTCACCGCCACCTTCCTGCCCGGCTACGGCGGCCGCCTCTGGTCGCTGGTCCACCGGCCGAGCGGCCGCGAACTGCTCCACCGCAACCCGATCCTGCAGCCGGCCAACCTCGCGCTGCGGGACGCCTGGCCGGCCGGCGGCGTGGAGTGGAACCTCGGCACCACCGGCCACTGGCCGCTGACCTGCGAGCCGCTGCACGCGGTCCGCGCGAGCGCGCCGGACGGCACCCCGGTGCTGCGGATGTTCGCCTACGAGCGGCTGCGCGGCCTGATCCTGCGGATGGACACCTGGCTTCCGGCCGGCTCGCCGGTCCTGTTCGTCCACGTCGCCGTGCACAACCCGTCCACCGAGGAGGCCCCGGTCTACTGGTGGTCGAACATCGCCGTCCCGCAGGCCGCGGACGTACGGGTGCTCGCCCCGGCCGACCACGCCTTCCACTGCGACTACGTCAGCGAGCTCAGGCGCGTGCCGTTCCCGGCCGTCACGGGCGGGGAGCGCAGCAGGGACCACAACAGGGACCACAGCTACCCCGGCCGGGCCGGTGCCGCCGCCGACTACTTCCTCGACCTCCCTGCCGGCGAACGCCGCTGGATCGCGGCCCTGGACGGGACCGGAGCAGGCCTGGTCCAGACCTCCACCGAGCGGCTGCGCGGCCGCAAGCTCTTCTGCTGGGGCACGGGCACCGGCGGCAGGCACTGGCAGGAGTGGCTGTCCGGGCCCGGCTCCGCGTACCTGGAGATCCAGGCCGGACTCGCCCGCACCCAGCTGGAGCACCTGCCGATGCCCGCCGGCGCGACCTGGTCCTGGGTCGAGGCGTACGGGATGCTCGAAACCGACCCCTCGGCCGTGCACGGGCCCTGGGAGCAGGCCCGGTCGGCCGCCGCCGACGCCCTCGACCTGCTCGTCCCGGCCGAAGGGCTGGAGCGGGCGCTGGCCCTGGCCGGCCAGTTCGGCGAGCCGCAGGAGGTCCTGGCGCAGGGCGACGGCTGGGCCGCCCTGGAGATCGAGGCGGGCAGCTTCGCCCCGTCACCGCTGTTGCCCTTCGGCGTCCCCGGCGCCCAACAGCAGCCCTGGCGGCACCTGTTGGCGACCGGCACCCTGCCGATCAGCGACCCGCCGGCCGCCCCCGTCACCGGAGCACGCTGGCGCGCACTGCTGGAGGAGGGTGCGAACGACTGGCACGCCCTCTACCACCTCGGCCTGGTCCGGCTCGCCGACGGCGAACCCGACGCGGCCCGCCGGGCGTGGCAGCGTTCGCTCGCCGAGCGGCGGTCGCCGTGGGCCCTGCGGGCGCTGGCCTTCCTGGCCGCCACGCCGGACGAAGCCGCGGACCTGATGGCCGAGGCACACCGACTGCGCCCCGACCTGAGGGAGTTGACCACCGAGGTGCTGGACGCCCTGCTGCGGGCCGACCGCGCGAAGGACGCCCTCGCCGCCATCCGGGCCCTGCCCGCCGCCGCCCGCGGCCACGGCCGGATCCGCCTGGCCGAGGCGGAGGCCGCGCACGCCCTCGGCGACCACGACCACGTCCGACGGTTGCTGGCCGAGGGGATCCGCGTCGACAACATGCGCGAGGGCGAGGTCTCCCTCGACACCCTCTGGCTGGCCGTCCACCCGGACCGGCCGGTCCCGCCGCACTACGACTTCCGGATGTCTCAGGGCTGAACCCGGTCGGTCGGCGTTCGTCGGCGCCAGGTCGGCGCCAAGGTCGACGAAGGTGTCTGCCGAAGCGGTCACTCCGGAGGCATGACCTCACAACCTCGCGACCGGTGTGCAACCTTTCCGTTGTCGCGGCGGTGAGTAGGGCAGAGCGACGGTCCGGCAGGGTCGTCGTGCGGACGGAAGAGGAAGCGGATGACCCTGAGCGCATTGCACATCCCGGTGGAGGAGGAACCTCCCCGGCCCGTCGAGGCAGCGGCACTGGCTGCCGTGACCGGCGCCGACCGTTGGGGGCTCGACTTCGAGGAGTTCGCCGCCACCCGCTGGCGGCGGCTGGTGCGCACCGCCTACCTGCTCACCGGCGACCACCACGAGGCCGAGGACGTGGTGCAGGCGACCTTCGCGAAGGTCTTCCGGAGCTGGTCCCGGATCAGTCGCCTGGACGAGCCGGACGCCTACGTCCACCGGGCCCTGGTGAACAACAACCTGAGCCGTCACCGGCGGCGCCGGGTCAGGCAGTTGCTCGTGCCCGTCCTCCCCGACCGGGCGCACACCGCGGGCGGCGGCCACCGGGCCGTCGAGGAGCGCTCGGTGCTGCTCCAGGCGCTGGCGGAACTGCCGCCCCGCCAGCGGGCCGTGGTCGTCCTGCGGTACTGGGAGGACATGGGCGAGCAGCAGGTCGCCGAGGTGCTCGGCTGCTCGCTGGGCAATGTGAAGAGCCAGGCCAGCCGCGGCCTTTCGAAGCTGCGCGGCCATCCGGCCCTGGCCTCGTACGCAACGGAGGCAACGGACGCAACGGACAGCGACAGCACCGGTCCGACGACCGGCAGCACGACCGACCGCACGAACGGAGGAGACAGGTGATGGACACCCAGCACATGGACACCGAGGACATGCTGCGCGGCGCGCTGCGGGACGAGGCGGACGGACTCGCGGTGGGGGAGTGGACCGTCGGGCCCCTCCGGGAGCACGTCCGCCGGCAGCGGCGCGGGCGCCGGGTGGTGACGGGCGTGTCGGCCGTGGTGGCCGCGCTCGCGGTGGTGGCCGGTACGGGCGCGGTGCTGTCCGCGCAGCACGGGCCCCGGGCCGTCGGGCCGGCGGCGCAGGCCCCGCTGGTACCGGCGGAGCCGGCGCCCGAGCCGGTGGTGCTGGAGCCCGGTCAGCAGCTGCCGTTGGGCCGCCAGGACTGGTGGATGCAGCTGAAGGACCAGGAGATCTGCATCCACGACGCCCCCTCGTACAAGACCGGGCCGGGCTGCGGCGGATACTCCTGGGCGGCGGGTTCGACCGGGATGGCCATGCAGTACCTCGCGAACCTGCCGCAGGGCGAGGAGGGTCTGTACAACCTCGTCTACCACGGGCCCGGTCCGGTGGCCCGGATGACCGTGGAGCTGGGCGGCCGGGCCTACTGGGCCGCCGTCGTCACGCTCCCCGGCACCCCGGGCTACGCCACCGGCTACGCCTGGGCGCCCAGTCTCAGGGCGACCGGCGACCCGAAGATCTACCCGGCCGAGGGCGTCAGGATCACCGCGTACGACGCCCAGGGCGGGGTCCTGGCGACCAAGATCCTGACATCCTGACCGGTACCGCCAGTACTGCCGGTACCGCTGCTCGGCCGTCTGCGGTACTTCCGTGAGCGAACGTGTCCATGTCGGGGGCGCCGGAGCACCAGTCGTCCTTCTCGATCACACAATGTGACGGCCATGTCACGTGATCGAAAGGACCGACCTGTGGCACCCGCACACCGACGGAGACCGATCCCTCCCGGACGTCCCCGCAGACCCTCCCTCAGGCGCCCGCTCGGCGCGGCCCTCGCGCTCTCGCTGGCCGCCGGACCGCTGCTGCTGTCCGTACAGGCCTGGGCCGGCGAGAGCGCCGCGCCGCCGCCGAACCCGACCACCACCGCGAGGTCCGGCGGCGCCACCGACCAGCCGCCGGACCGGACGGACCGCCCGGGACCGGAGGCGCCCCGGCTGGTCAGGCCGCTGCAGCGGGTGCCGGGGCTGACCATCATCGACGCGGACGCCTCCGCCAGCTCCACCCCGACCTTCGGCGAGCCGTCGATCGCGATCAACCCCGCCAACCCCCAGCAGATCGCCATCACCCGATTCGGCCCCATCCCGGGATCGCGCTGGAACAACGCCGCCCAGCTGCTCTACTCCACCAACGGCGGCACCAGCTGGACCCCCGAGTCGGCCATCCCGGTCCCGCCGGGCGTCCCCGGCACCTCCGGCGGGCCGTGCGACCAGACGATCGACTACGGCCGCAACGGCACCCTCTACGGCACCTTCCTCACCTGCAACACCGGCGCCAACGTGGTGGTTACCGGCTCGACCACCGACCCCACCAAGGCCTCGTCGTGGGCGTGGAACAACCCCACGCCCACCACCACCCAGCTCACCACCGGCACGCACCCGTTCAACGACCAGCCCTGGCTGATCACCAACCCCGACACCGCCACCCCGACCCAGGACAACGTCTACGTCGGCTACCAGGACTTCAACGCCACCGGCACCACGGCCAGTCCGCACGACCGGGTGAACGTCGCCCGCAACCACGCCAGCCCGGTCGACTTCCCCGCCGCCAACGACGTGGGGGTCGGATCGGGGGCCCTGAACGACGGCATCAACGGCGGCCTCCGGCTGGCCGGCGACCCGCGCAACGGCGCCGTGTACGCCCTCTACCAGCAGGGCGGCAGCAACACGGTCAGCCAGCCCCAGCCCGTCACCATCAGGATCAACCGGTCCACCGACGGCGGCCGGACCTGGGACCTGGGCAACCCCCGCTCCCCCAGCACACCCCCGACCACGGCCACGGACGGCGTCACCGTCGCCTCGGTCAGCAGCGACCAGGGCAACCAGGGCTTCAAGTTCGGCGGGGTCAACGCGCTGATCGGCGGCATCCACCACGCCGCCGTCGACCCGACCAGCGGCGACGTGTTCGTCGCGTACGGCGTCGACGTCTCGGGCACCAACCAGATCCGGCTGCGCCGGCTCACCGACAACGGCGCGAACGACCTCACCATCGGCTCCGAGGTGAACGTCTCCACCTCGACGAACGCGGCGCTGCCGTCCGTCGCGGTGCTCAGCGACGGCACCGTCGGGGTCCTCTACCTGACCTCCGACGGCAACAACACCAACGGCTTCCCGATCTTCACCGCGCACCTCGCCCGGAGCTTCGACCACGGCGCCACCTTCACCGACTTCCAGCTGCGCTCCTACACCACGCCGGTGGGCACCGCCGGATTCCCCACCGAGCGACTGTTCGGTGACTACGAGCAGCTCAAGGCGGTCGGCACCACCTTCTACGGCGCGTTCGTCGGCAACCTCAACGGCACCGGCCAGACCACGGCCCAGCCGACCGACACGATCTTCTTCAGCGTCCCGAAGACGGCCACCAGCTCGACGCTCACCTCCTCCGCCGACCCGTCCGTCTACGGGCAGCCGGTGACCTTCACCGCCACCGTCGTCCCGACCCCGGACGGCGGAACGGTCACGTTCAAGGTCGACGGCACCCAACTCGGCAGCCCGGTGCCGGTCGACACCACGACCGGGAAGGCCACCTCGGCCGCCATCTCCTCGCTGACCGTCGGCGACCACACCGTCGAGGCCACCTACAGCGGTGACCTCGACTTCCAGGGCAACACGGCCATGAGCCTGACCCAGACCGTCACCCAGGCCTCCGTCACCACCACGCTCGCCTCCTCGGACGGCGGCCAGGCGGCCTTCGGACAGCCCGTCACCTTCACCGACACGGTCTGCCCGGCGCCCCCGAGCACCGACCCGGCCCTGCCGCCCTCCGGGACGGTGACGTTCCGGGACGGCTCCACCGTGCTCGGCACCGGCACCCTCGCCCCCGGTGGCGGCGCCCACTGCGGTCAGACCCAGGTGACCTTCGCCGACCTGCTCCCCGGCAGCCACACGATCACCGCGCAGTACAGCGGTGACGGCAACTTCCTGGCGGGCGGGCCGGAAACCCTCACCGAGATGGTGACCTGCGCCAACGTCATCACCGGTGACGTCCGCGGCGGCGTGGACGCGACCGCGCCGAGCACCTGCGTCATCGGCGCCACCGTGCACGGGTCGGTCCACGGCGCGGCCGGCGGGGCCCTGTTCATCGGCCACTCCACCGTCTTCGGCGATGTGCACTCCGAGCACGGCACGCTCTTCGCCATGTGCGGCTCCACCTCCACCGGCACGGTGGAGGTGGGTGGTGCGAGCGGGTTCGTCCTCGTCGGCGACCCGGGTGACGACCGCTGCACCGGCAACCGGGTCAACGGCTCCGTCCACCTCATCGACAACCACGCGGGCGCCGAGCTGATCGCCAACCGGATCGGCGGCTCGGTCGAGGTCAACGGCACGACCGGCACCGGTCCGTTCCCCGAGGACACCCAGGCCGAGATCGAGGGCAACACGATCGGTGGCTCGCTCCACTGCACCGGCAACAACCCGCCGCCGACCAACGGCGGTCACCCCAACACCGTCCACGGCACGCGCACCGGGCAGTGCGCCAATCTGTGAACCGGTGAACCGGTGAACCGGTAAGTCGATCCGAGGGGTCCGGCGCCGCGCGCCGGGCCCCTCGGCACGCCCGCCCCCGTACCCGCCCGGAATCTGTCGATCAGCCGGAGTTTCCCGGTTTCGGTGGCGCCCGGCCGGCCGCTGAGGGATCGTCGGTCAACGACGCCCAACCGGGCGGGCAGCGTCAGGTCGACGCCGAAAGGGGTGCCGTGGTGCAGCAGACGTGGACGACGGACGAGTTCGGAACCTCGCACGAAGGCAGGGTCGGCGTGCTCCTGGCCGACGGCACCACCCCACGCCCGGTCACCTACCCGACGGCGAGCGGCGGCGGCGGATCGAGTACGTCGTACTGGACGGCCTACACCGGAGACCGCTTCGGCCTCGCCCCCAGGGCGCACGCGCTGCGCCCGGTCTGCTCCTGCGGGTGGACCGGACCCGAGCACCGGGTCGACTGGCCCGAGCCCGACGAGGAGGGCGAGGACGGCAAGGCGGAGTTCGGCGACCAGGCCTACGACGCGGCCGACGCCTGCCAGGACGAATGGGACGAGCACATCGCCGAGGTGGAGCGGTCGACCGTCCCCCTGCCCGAGGCGGTCACCGAACTCCTGCGCCGGCTGGGCGAGGAGATCGAGACCCTGGGGGACAGCTCCCCGCTGGCGGCCCTGCGGGCGGCCCACCAGCTGGAGGTGACGGCCAAACAGGCCGGCTACTGGCCCGCCTGCGCGGTCCGGCGCGAGGTCAGCCGCGAGCGGGCCGCGGCCGCCCTCGGCCTCGACGAGGACGGCGTCCGCCGCCTGCTGTCCCACTTCGACGGCGCGGACTTCTACAGCTGACCCCACGGTTGACCTGGGCGGCCAACCGACCGACCGGCCCCGCGCGCCGCCCGGACCGTCAGGCCGGCGGGTCCGCGACCAGGACGACGTCGAGGCGGCGGGGGCCGTGGACGCCTTCCACCCGGTCGAGTTCGATGTCGCTGGTGGCGGAGGGCCCGGAGATCCAGGTCTGCGGGCGGGCGGGGTCGAGCCGGGGGAGGGCGCGGGGCAGGGAGGCGACGACCTGCTCGGCGCGGACCACGCAGACGTGGTGGTCCGGGACGAGGGTGAGGATGCGCCGGCCCTGGCCGGGGCCGGCGTCCAGGACGATGGTGCCGGTCTCGGCGACGGCGAGGGTGCAGCCGGTCAGTGCGCTGTCGATGCGGTCCAGCACTTCGGCCGTGAGCGCCGACCCGTCGGTCCCGTCGGTTCTGTCGGTGTGCAGGCGCACGTCGCCGACGGCCGACAGCCAGCCGGCGGGCAGGTCGGCGGGGACGGCCAGCGAGCGGGTGCCGTGTTCGCGCAGCAGGCGGCCGATCACCTCGGGGAGCTCGCGGGTGGTGGCGCGGTGGACGTGGGCCCGGTAGTCGGCCAGGTTCTCGGCCAGCGCGGCGAGCAGGGTCGGACGGTCCTCGGGCAGGTGCGCCGGGAGGTACGGGCGGCGCAGCGGCGGGTCCTCCGCGGCGGGGGAGTCGGCGCCCGCGGGGACGTCGGCGAGGGCGGTGCGGATGCGGGCGAGGACCCGTGCGCGGGAGTCGTTCGTCACGGGGTGTTCTCCTGTCCTCGGTTCTGTGTCCACCAGTCGCGGAAGGACCGTTCGGGCAGCTCCGGCAGGTCGCGGGTGTCGCTCCAGGCCTTGGCCGGGCCGGGCAGCGGCAGCCGGCGGGGCTGGAGGCGGCGGGTGCGGGCGGCCGCGCGCAGCGCCGTGCGGTAGG
The DNA here is from genome assembly GCF_900199205.1 of Streptomyces sp. 1331.2. Taxonomy (NCBI): domain Bacteria; kingdom Bacillati; phylum Actinomycetota; class Actinomycetes; order Kitasatosporales; family Streptomycetaceae; genus Streptomyces; species Streptomyces sp. 1331.2. The sequence goes on from NZ_OBMJ01000002.1 coordinate 275,122, forward strand.
CCGCCGGGTGGTCGAGCAGCCAGGTCGCGGCCCGTACGGCGGCCCGCTCGGCGCGGTGGGCCCGGCGGCCGGCCCCGTGCTCGGCGACCTGTTCGCGCAGGTGGACCAGTACCTCGGGGATGTCGATGGCGACCGGGCAGACCTCGTAGCAGGCCCCGCAGAGGGTGGAGGCGTACGGCAGTGAGGCGTCCACCTCGCTGGTCAGGCCGCGCAGTTGGGGCGTGAGGATGGCGCCGATCGGCCCCGGGTAGGGGGAGCCGTAGGCGTGGCCGCCGGCCCGCTCGTACACCGGGCAGACGTTGAGGCAGGCGGAGCAGCGGATGCAGCGCAGCGCCTGCCGGCCGATCTCGTCGGCGAGGGCGACGGTGCGGCCGTTGTCGAGCAGGACGAGGTGGAAGTCGCGCGGCCCGTCGCCGTCCGTGGTGCCGGTCCAGATCGAGGTGTACGGGTTCATCCGCTCGGCGGTGGAGGAGCGGGGCAGCAGTTGGAGGAAGACCTCCAGGTCCTGCCAGGTGGGGATCACCTTCTCGATGCCGACGACGGAGATCAGCGTCTCGGGCAGGGTCAGGCACATCCGCCCGTTGCCCTCGGACTCCACCACCACCAGGCTGCCGGTCTCCGCGACGATGAAGTTGGCGCCGGAGACGGAGACCTTCGCGCGCAGGAACTTCTCGCGCAGGTGCAGCCGGGCGGCCTCGGCCAGTTCGGCGGGCGAGTCGGTCAGGCCCTCGGGCGCGGGCCGGCCCCAACGGCCCATCGCCTCCCGGAAGATGTCGCGGATCTCGCCGCGGTTGCGGTGGATCGCGGGGACCAGGATGTGCGAGGGCAGGTCGTCGCCCAACTGCACGATCAGCTCGGCCAGGTCGGTCTCGTACGCGGTGATGCCCTCGGCGGCCAGCGCCTCGTTCAGGCCGATCTCCTGGGTCGCCATCGACTTGACCTTGACCACCTCGCGCTCGCCGGTGGCCTTGACCAGCTCGGCGACGAGCCGGTTGGCCTCGGCCGCGTCCGCCGCCCAGTGGACGGTGCCGCCGGCGGCGGTGACGGCGGCCTCCGCCTGCAGCAGGTAGTGGTCGAGCCGGTGCAGCGTACGGTCCTTGATCTCCTTGCCGGCCTGGCGCAGTTGTGCCCAGTCGGCGAGTTCGGTGACCGCCCTGGCGCGCTTGTCGCGGATGGTGTGGGTGGCGTGGGTGAGGTTGGCGCGCAGCTGCGCGTTGCGGGTCGAGACGGCGGCGGCCTTCGGGAAGGCGGGCATGCCGAGGTAGGTGCCGGTCATGCCAGGGGCTCCGTCTCGGTGGAGGCGAGGATCTCGGCGAGGTGGACGGTGCGCAGCGGCGCGTCCTGGCGGCGCAGGGTGCCGCCGAGGTGCATCAGGCAGGAGTTGTCGGCGCCGCAGAGCACGTCGGCGCCGGTGCCGAGGGCGTTGCGGATCTTGTCCGCGCCCATCGCGGCGGACACGGCCGGGTTCTTGACCGCGAAGGTGCCGCCGAAGCCGCAGCACTCCTCGGCGCCCGGCAGCTCCACCAGCGTGAGCCCGCGGACCGCTCGCAGCAGCCGTAGCGGCCGGTCGCCCAGGCCGAGCATCCGCAGGCCGTGGCAGGAGGGGTGGTAGGTGACGGTGTGCGGGTAGTACGCGCCGACATCGGTGACGCCGAGCACGTCGACCAGGAACTCGGTCAGCTCGTACACCCGGCCGGGCAGCGACTCGGCCTCGGGCAGGCCGAGCTTGGGGTAGTTGTCCCGGATCATCGCCGCGCAGGAGCCGGACGGGGTGACGACGTGGTCGTAGCCGGCGAAGGCGGCGGCGGTCCGGCGGGCCAAGGGCGCGGTCTCGCGGCGGTAGCCGGTGTTGAACTGGGGCTGCCCGCAACAGGTCTGGGCCTGCGGGAAGTCGACCTCGACACCGAGCCGTTCCAGCAGCCGCACCACCGCCCGGCCGGTGTCCGGGTACACGGCGTCGTTGACGCACGTGACGAAGAGTGCGATCCGCACGGCGGCTCTCCCTTCCACACAGGGTCGTAGCTTGGTCTGACCATACGGTGGTCACCGCGCTCTGCGGGCGTCTTCACTCGGACAGGGGCTTGTGTGCCGAAGCGGTTGGCCGTGAAATGGTGCGGTTACCAGCTGTGATCGATCCGGCACTCTGCGAGGGCGTTGATGATCCCATGGGCGCCCCCGGGCAGGTGCACCCACCTGGACGGCCGGACGGGCGAACGCGTCGTGCCGCATTCCAGCAAACCCGACGTTCATGCGGGCGAGCAGCTGACACGGGGCAAGACGCGCCAGTTCGGCACGGGCTCCGCCGGGCTGATCGTCCGCAAGACCGGGGGCCAGGGCCGGTACGTCCTCACCTGCGGCCACGTCCTCGGCAAGTCACCGCCGGACGGTACGTCGGCGGAGTTCAACCTGGTGTACTCGCCCGAGTTGAGCAAATGCTGTGGCTACGAGTGCAGCAACCCGATCGGGAGCGTCGTGCCCGGGACGCTGCCGAAAGTCAAGAGCGATTCCATCCAGAACATGATCAAGATCGGCCAGGTCAACTTCGCCGTGGACGCCGCGCTCGTCGAGCTGGACCCCAAGACCGAGGCGACGAACGATGTGCCGAAGATCGGGAGGATCTCCCGTGTGCGCGACCTCATCTCCGAGTGGTCACTCTCCAGCGCCCAACCGACCGCGGGGGACCTGCCGCCGGAACGCCAGATCGCGGTGCGGAAGTACGGCGCGAAGACCGGCCTCACCACGGGCAAGATCATGGCGCTGCGGGAGGTGCCGATCAAGGAGGAGTCCGGCAACGGCCAGATCACCGGGCAGGCATGGCTGTTCGAGGTCCAGGTGGTGGCGTCGGCGGGCCAACAGTCGGTCCACGAGTACATGCTGGACATGGCGCGGCATCTGGCCGAGGACCCCACCAGCACCCCGAACAGCATCGCCGCGCGGTTCGCCGGTTCGGGACTGAGCGTCACGCCCGGGGGTTCCGCCGACAGTCCCACGCTCGTGGTCAAGGGCGCGCAGTTCTCCCAGCCGGGCGACTCGGGCGCACCGGTCGTCGACGGCGACGGCAAGGTCGTCGGCATCCTCACCAGCGGTGTCCGGCAGGACATCTTCGTGGTCGGGCAGCACGACGCCGTCGAAATCCTGACCGGCCAGTCCCACGTCCTCTTCCTCGACCCGGTGTTCAGGTTCCTGCAGGTGGAACTGCTGCCGCCCGCGCTGAGTTCCGCGGGCCGCCCCGTCGCGGTACCCGGCATGCCCATCACCCGTACCCGGCCCGTGGACTGGTCGGCCGTCAGGACCGCCTGGGCGGCGGTGGAGGGCAGCGAACTCGGCGCCCGGCTGGGAGCGCTGGTCCGCCGCCACATGCACGAGGTGCGCCACCTGGTGCACCACAACCGCCGGGTGATGGTGACCTGGCACCGCTGCAAGGGGCCCGCCTTCGTCAACATCGCCCTGAACACCGCCGACCAGCCGCGGTGGCCGCTGCCCGCCGAGGTCGACGGCGTCACTCCGCTCCAGGCGCTGCACGCGATGAGGGACGTGCTCCTCGCCGAGGGCAGCGCCTCCCTGCGCGCCGACATCGCCGAACACCAGGAGCGGGTGCTCGACCTCGCCGGACGCACCACGTCCATCCTCGACCTCCTCCTGGAACCGGCGCCGGCCACGCCCCCGGCGGCCGTACGCATCGTGAACTCGCGCGGGGTGCCCGGCGTGGCCGGCGCTCTGGTCCGCGACCCACGGGGCGTCACGTACCTCCTGGCAAGCCATCACGTCGTCTTCGGCGGCGGAGCGGAGGAGGGCGACCCGGTGTGGGCCCTGCCTTCCTCGGCCGACCTCGTCGACCCTGTCGACCGTGCCGAGCCGGCCCTGCTCGGCCGCGCCCGGCGCGGGCACCTGGGACTGGTGGAGTTCGCCGGGCGGGACTGCTTCGTGGACGGCGCGCTCATCGAACTGGACCCCGTCGCGGAGCAGCCCGCATGGTTGCGCGACACGCTCGCGGGCGCGTGGCCCACCGCGGCCGGGCGGGCTGAGCCCGGCACCGCGGTGCACAAGAGGGGCGCAGCCACCGGCCTGACGCAGGGCACCGTGCTCGATGTCGCCTACCCGGACCGGCCCTTCATCGACGGGCGCGAATGGACCGCCCCGGGTCAGCTGCTGGTCGCGTCCCGGGACCCGGGCCGGGCCTTCTCGGCGCCGGGCGACTCGGGCGCCCCGCTCCTGGACGACCGGGGGCACCTGCTCGGCCTGCTGTGGGGCGCCACTGCGGCTGGTGACGGCGTCGCCTGCCCGGCGGAGCCCCTGCTGCACCACCTCGGCGTCGATGCCGTGGGGGCGTTGCGAACCGGCGCCGCCGCCCAGGACGCACCGCGACCGGAGGAGTCCGTATGACGTCCGCGCCCCAGACCGCCGACGCGCCCTTCGTCATGGCCGGCGCCAGCATCGAGACCAACCACAACAAAGGCGAGGGCTCCCTCGGCTGCTTCGCGCAGGACAGCAGCGGCAGGACCGTCCTGCTGAGCTGCTCCCACGTCCTGTTCCCGGCCTTCCGGATCATCGACGACCTCACCGTCTACACACCGAAATTCAGCAGATGCTGTTCCAACGGCGTGCGGATCGGCACGCCCGTCTTCGACCGGACCGTCAAGGCCCAATCCACAGGCAACAACGAGTGGGTGGGCGGCTACCACGACGGCACGTGGACCGGCGGCTTCAACTGGATTCCGGCGGTGCAGGCCAGCGAGGTCGACTGTGCCATGGCGAGACTGAACCCCGGAGTGAAGTTCCACAACGCCTGGCAGGTCGACCTCGGCGGCTCGACGACCACCATCCCCCTCAAGGGAGCCGTCACCCAAGGGGACGGCATCGTCCCGGGGCCCCCACTGGGCACGCTGCCGAGCAGCCAGCAGTACGTCCGGACCTACAACGCCGTCAACGGCCGGCTGAGGTTCGGCACGATGGTCAGAAACCCGGACGCCACCGGCGCCAGTCCGCTCATCTTCACGAACACGATCTTCGATCCCAAGACCGACCACAAGGCAGGGATCAAGCCGAACGTGAACCAGTTCATGATCCTGCCCAGGCCGAGCCCCGTCCCCGGCCAGTCGCTGAACGACAGTTATCGCAACGGCGAGGAACTGGCCTTCGAGGAAGGCGACTCGGGCAGCATGGTGATCAACCAGGACAACATGATCATCGCCATGATCATCCGCGTCGCCCCGATCGACCTGTTCGTCAAGATCGACCGCAGCGCCATCGAGTTCGCCAGCATCGGAAACATCGCGATCGCCACCCCCATCGCCAAGGTGCTCAGCCACCTCAAGCTGTCGATCCCCGCGGCCGACCAGGGCTGGTCGGGCACCGTCCCCAGCGCCGGAAGTCCGTCCCCCGTCCTGCTGCGGGGGCCCGGGGCAGTTGCCGACCAGGCCCGGCGGCGCACCGCGGAGGACCTGCGGACGCACCTGCGCACCAGCGTGCTCGGCCGACTCCTGCTGGGCAAGATCCCGCAGCACCAGAAGGAGGTGCGGCGGCTGTTGACCTCCGTTCGCCAGGTGACCGCGACCTGGCACGCCCTGCAGGGGCCGGCCTTCTTTCACCACTGCGTGCGGGGCGCCGAGCTGCCCGGGCATCCGATCCCGGACCGCATCAACGGCGTCAGCCGTGCCCAACTGGCCGACGGAATACTGTCGTTGATCATCCAGCACGCCAGCCCGCCGCTGCGCCGGGACCTGGAACGCTACGGACGGCGGATCATCGACGCGCTGCTGTCGGTGGACACCCTGCACGACGTGCCCGGGGCACTCGCCGGCCGGCGGAGCGGGTCATGACGGGCCGGCGCGGCACGCTGGAGGCCCTGGCCGGCCAGCTCTGCACGCTGCTGTCCCCGCTGACCGGCCTGAGCCAGCAGGGCGCCCGGCAGTTCCTCGCCGAGGTCGGTCTGCCGCTGACCGACGCCCAGGCGGCGACGCTCGCTCCGACCCTGAGCACCACCACCGGCGCCGTCGGATTCCTGACCGAACTGCTCGACACCCTGCAAGCCGCGATCACCGCGGAACAGTGGGGCGACGTCCTGCGGCAGCTGGTGCAGATCGGCGGGCAGATCAACACGGTCGTCTCCGGATTCGACGGGCTCAGGACCGCGCTGGCCGCGCTGAACCTGCCGGGCGCCGACCAGATCCTCCCGAACCTGCCGGAACGACTGTTCAACCTGCTGCTCGTCAAACACCTCGGCGGTGACCAGGGCGTCGACGAACTCCTCGAATTCTCCGGTGTCCTGGTGCGCACGGACCACAACACCGGCCTGTTCGACCCGCAGAAGCCGTTCTTCACCGAGAACACCCTGCACCTGGAGCGCATCGGCGGGTGGCTGCAGAATCCGCCGGCGCAGCTGGGCGCCCTGTACGACTGGGGCACACCGGGCTTCGACGGCCTGAAGATCCTCACCGTGCTCGACCGGCTGGCCGCCCACGCCGGGCTGCCCTCACTCCTGGACACCACCACCACGCCCCCCACCCTCGACCTGGTGTTCGCGGTCCTCGCACCGCGCACCGACCTCCCGGCGCACGGCATCGCCCTCGCACTGCCGACGGGTCTGGCCAAGGGCACGCAGGAGCAGTCCGACGCGGCCTGGACGCTCACGGTGAGCCTGGACGCGGACGTGCCGGCCGGAACCACGCTCGTCCTGCGGCCCGGTTCGTCCAAGGTCGAGCCCCCGCCGGGGGCGACCGTCTCGGCGACGGCGGAGGTCGCCCACAGCTACCGCCGCACACCGGACGACCCGCTGCTGCTGCTGTCGCTCCCCGGCGGCAGCAGGGTGTCGGTCGAGCAGGTCGACTCCACCGTGCGCCTGCAGGCCCGGCCGGACGGCAGCCTCGACATCGGACTCGGCCTCCGGCTCCAGCGCGGCAAGGTCCTCATCACCCTCGGCGGCGACAGCGACGGCTTCCTCGCGACCCTGCTGAAGGACGTGCGCATCGAGAGCGGCTTCGAGCTGGGCGCCCGGTTCACGGTGGCCGACGGCCTGCGCTTCGAGGGCAGCGGCGGCCTGGAGGTGCAACTGGCCTCCCACGTCGGGCTTGGCCCCGTCGACCTCAGCGCGCTCACCCTGACCGTGGGCATCAAGGACAGCACCTTCGCCCTCGGCCTGACCGCCGACGTCAAGGGGAGCCTCGGCCCCGTCACGGCGGTCGTCCAGGGCCTGGGCACCGACATCCCCCTCGTCCTCGCCCCGCTGGGCAAGGGCAATCTCGGGCCGGTCGACGTCCGCCCGGACTTCCGGCCCCCGACCGGCGCCGGCCTCGCCCTCGACCTCCAGTTCGTCAGCGGCGGCGGCTTCCTGAGCTACGACCCGGCCCGCGGCGAGTACGCCGGGGCCCTGGCCCTGCGCCTGGCCGGATTCATCGACGTCAAGGCGATCGGACTCATCTCGACCCGGATGCCCGACGGAACCACGGGCTTCTCCCTGCTACTGGTGCTGACGGCCGAGTTCGGCGGGATCGGCCTGCAACTCGGATACGGGTTCACCCTGCTCGCGGTCGGCGGGCTGCTCGGCCTCAACCGGGCCATGAACCTGACCGCCCTGACGGAAGGCGTCCGCACCGGCGCCATCGAGTCGGTGATGTTCCCCAAGGACGTGGTGGCCAACGCGCCGCGCATCCTCAGCGACCTGCGCGCCTTCTTCCCCCCGCGCGAGGGGACGTTCCTGGTCGGTCCGATGGCGAAGATCGGCTGGGGCACCCCCACCCTGATCAGCGTCTCCCTCGGCGTCATCGTCGAGATCCCCGGGAACATCGCCATCCTCGGCGTCCTGCGGTGCGTCCTGCCCGCCGAGGAGCTGCCCCTGCTGGTCCTCCAGGTCGAGTTCGTCGGCGCGATCGAGTTCGACAAGCAACGGCTCTGGTTCTACGCCCAGTTGTTCGAGTCGCGGATCCTGATGATGACCATCGAGGGCGGGATGGGCCTGCTCGTCGGCTGGGGCGGGGGAGACCTCGTCCTGTCCGTCGGCGGCTTCCATCCGTCGTTCCGCCCGCCGCCGCTGCCCTTCCCGGTCCCGCCGCGGATCTCGGTCGACATCATCAACCAGCCCTTCGCCCGCATCCGGGTCAGCGGCTACTTCGCGGTCACCAGCAACACCGTGCAGTTCGGCGCCCAGGCCGAACTCGTCCTGGGCTTCGACGACTTCGGCCTCCAGGGACACCTGGCCTTCGACGCCCTGTTCCGGTTCTCCCCGTTCGCCTTCACCATCGCCATCGCCGCCGACTTCACCCTGAAGGCCTTCGGCGTCGGCGTCTTCGGCGTCCACCTCCAGCTCCAGCTGGAGGGCCCCGCGCCCTGGCGGGCCCACGGCCGCGGATCGATCTCGCTGCTCTTCTTCGAGATCTCCGCGAACTTCGACCTGACCTGGGGCGACAGCCACAACCCCACGCTGCCTCCGGTCGATGCCCTCGCCCTGCTCGGCGACGAGCTCGGCAAGGTGGAGGGCTGGCGGACCGAGCTGCCCACCGGCGGCACCCAGGCCCTGGTCAACCTGCGCACCCTGCCCGCCACGGACACCCTGGTCCTGCACCCGCTCGGCACGCTGTTCATCCGCCAGCGGGTGATCCCGCTGAACGTGCGCCTGGACCGGGTCGGCGCCCAGCGGCCGCTCGCCGGACACCGCTTCGCCGTCGCCCCGGCCCCGGACAGCGGCCTGGTGCAGGCCTCGCTCACCACCGAGCGGTTCGCCATGGCCCAGTTCCAGGACATGGACGACGCGGCGAAACTGAGCCGCCCCGCCTACGAGGACCAGGACGTCGGGCTGGAGCTGGCTCCCGTCCAGGGGGCGCTCGCCTCCGCCCGCGCCGCCCGGCGCAGCGCCCGGTACGAGATGATCGTGATCGACAGCAGGCGCCGCCCCGCAACCCTCAGGGCCGAAGGCCGGGCACGCATCCCGGACCCGCCCGCGCCGGCGGCGGCCAAGCGGCTGTACGCCGTCAGCCCGGCCGTGTTCCAGCAGCTGCTCGGCGGCAGCAGCACCGGCCGGTCCTCGCTCTCCCAGCACGAGGCGACCCTGCGCCGGCCGTTCGCCGACGACACCCTGCGGGTGACCGGGCCGCGCTACGTCGTCGCGTACCGGCGCAACAACCGGAGGGCGTTCTCCTCCGGCACACTCGCCTTCGCCGACGCCCCGGCCGGGTACCTCAGCCAGGCCGCCGCGGCCGACGCGCTCGCCGCGATGGAGGACGCCGACCCGCGCCGGCAGGGCACCCTGCACGTCATCCCCGAGTCGGAGACGGTGGGCACACCGGCCGCTTCCGGCGGATGGACGGGCGCGGCGAACCTCCCGGCAGCCCTCGCGGCCGACACGGCCACCGACACCGCCGTCCTGCTGACCACGGGCCGGGTCCTGCTGGCCGGCGGCACCGACGGGACCGGAGGCGCACGGACCGACAGCCTCCTGTTCGACCCGGTCACCGGCACCTGGACCCAGGCGGACCGGCTGCGCACCGGCCGCCGCCGGCACGGCCTGGTCAGGCTCGGCAGCGGCGCCGTCCTGGCCGTCGGCGGGCTCGGCGCGGACGGCACGGCCCTGAAGTCCGCCGAGACCTACGACCCCGTCGCCGGGACCTGGTCGACGCTCCCCGGGGCCATGAAGACCGCCCGGTACGGGCACTCCGTCACGCTCCTCGCCTCCCGGCACGTCCTCGTCGCGGGCGGCACCGGCACCCGCGGACAGGACCCCGTCGCCCTGGCCTCCGCCGAGCTGTTCGACCCCGCCACCGGCACCTGGAGCGCCGCCAGGCCGATGACGGACGCCCGCACGGGGCACCAGGCGGTGGCGCTGAAGAACGGCTCCGTCCTGGTCGTCGGAGGCACGGTGTCCACCGGCCGCGGCCCCGCGGCCCTCGCCTACTGCGAGCTGTACGACCCCGGCACCGACACCTGGACGCCCACCGGCAGTCTCACCACGGCACGCGCCGGCCACCAGGCGACCCTCCTGCCCGACGGCCGCGTCCTGGTCACCGGCGGTGACGCTGCCACCGGCCGTCCCCGCGGCAGGTACCGCGCCGGCAGCCTGGCCACCGCCGAACTCTACGACCCCACCACCGGTCAGTGGACCCCGGCCGCCGCGCTGCCCGGCGGGCGCAGCCGGCACCGGGCCGTGCTGCTGTCCACCGGCAAGGTCCTCGTCCTCGGAGGGACCGGCGCACCGGGCGACCACGCGGGGTACCGCAGCACGGTCGGCTACGACCCCGCCGCGGACACCTGGTCCCCGAGCGGCGGACTGGCCACCGGCCGCTGGGACTTCACCGCCCTGGTGCTCTCCGACGGACGGGTCATTGCCACCGGCGGCCGCGTCACGGCCGGCACGGCGGCACCCGCAGGCGTGGACGTCCTGACGGACACCGCCGAGATCTTCACCCCGTGAACGCATCGACAGGTATGCATCGACGACGAAGGGTTCCGCGCCCATGACCAGTACCCTCGTGGCGGCGGCCGGGAAGTGGACGGCAACCGGCGACCTGCCCGCAGGCGCCGGCTGGTACGGCCGGCACGACAACGCGATCGTGCTGACCGGCACCAAGGTCCTCGTCGTGGGCGGCTCCGACGGATCGGCCGCAGCCCTCGCCCGCGCCGCCGTCTACGACCACACCACCAAGGCCTGGACCGCCACCGGCAGCCTGCAGACACCCCGCCGGCTGCACAGCGCGACCCGGCTGTCCGACGGCAGGGTCCTGGTCGCCGGCGGCATCAGCGGAACCGCCCAGTTCCCGGCCCCCGGCCTGGCCGCGGCGGAGATCTACGACCCGACGACGGGCACCTGGACCAGCACCGGGAGCATGCGCACCGCGCGGTGGGGACACAGCGCCGTCCTCGTCGGCACCAAGGTCCTCGTCGCGGGCGGGACGACGATCCGGTCCGCCCAGTCGGTCAAGGCCCTGAACTCCGCCGAGCTGTTCGACCCGGCCACCGGCACCTGGACGGACGCGGCACCGATGACCGACGCCCGCAGCGGGCACCCGGCGGTCGTGCTGGCCAACGGCCGGGTGCTGGTCGTCGGCGGCACCCTGCCCACGGCCCGCGACGAGGACACCGCACTGGCGTACTGCGAACTCTTCGACCCCACCGCCGGCACCTGGAGCCCGACCGGCGCCCTCCTCGCCCCCCGCGCCGACCACCAGGCCACCGCGCTCTCCGCCGGAGCCGCGGTGCTCGTCACCGGCGGACGAGCGCCGGGCGGCCCCGGCGACGGCACCTTCGACCCGTTCAGCCGGGCCGGGGCGGAGCTGTACAGCCAGGACACCGGGACGTGGACGGCCGTACCGGACATGCCCGGCGGTCGCGCCCTGCACCGCGCCGTCCCCCTCGGCGCGACGCAGGTCCTGGTCGTGGGAGGCGGCGACGGCGGGGGAGACGACGTCGGCTTCGCGAGCGCGGCCCTCTTCGACGCCACGACCCGCAGCTGGAGCACGGCGGCAGGGCTCACCACCGGCCGGTTCGCCTTCGCCGCCGCACCCCTGACGGACAAACTGGTGCTGGTCGCCGGCGGCGTCGTACGCTCCGGCCAGGCCGCGGCCGGCCCCGACCCCCAGGAACTGACCGTCAAGGCGGAGTTCTTCGACCTGGCCGCGGCGGCCACCGCGTGACGGCCAACGGCTACACGTTCCTGCCCTGGCTCCGGTCGGGCATCGCCACCAGGATCACCACCGACCCGGGGACCGCCGTACGGGCGAGCGTCCCGGTCGCGCTGCGGGTCACCGCGGAGGACGGCGCCGGTGCGGGGCCGCTCAGCCGCGACGTGCAACGCACCGTGCAGATCTACGGCCCCGGCGACGTCATCGGCATCGATCCGCGCGCCGTCTCGCGCACCGAGCCGCGGTCCTGGATCACCAACATGGAACCCAACTACCTCGCCCACATCGAGTTCCAGGACGAGGACTTCCCCTGGCGCTACAGCCCCGCCGCCCCCGACGCCACCACCCGCCGGCTCAAGCCCTGGCTGGCACTGGTCGTGCTCGCGGCAGGGCCCGACTCCCGCTCCACCGACGGCGCCGAGTTCACCGACGGCAGGGCCGCCGGCCGGCCACTGCCGTACATCGCCGTGAGCAACCAGAGCGTGCTGCCGCCGCCCGAGCAGCTGGGCGCCTGGTCACACGTCCACGTCAACGGAGCGCTCGACTCACCCGTGGTCTCCGAGGACATGGGCAGCGTGCTGCCCGCACTCGCCCAGGTGCTGCGCAGCAACGCCGACCACGCGTGCGCCCGGCTGCTGTGCCCGCGTCGACTGAACCCGGACACCGCCTACCACGCCTTCCTCGTACCCGCCTTCGAGACCGGGCGCCTCGCCGGCCTCGGGCTGGACCCGGCCGCCGCGCCGGGCGCCCTCCACCCCAGCTGGGGGAAGGCGTACAACGGCCAGCAGGCCGTGGGACAACTGCCGTACTACCACCGCTGGTTCTTCTCCACCGGCAGTGCGGGCGACTTCGAGTACCTGGTCCGGCTGCTGGACCCGGTGCCCAAACTGGACCCCAGCGTCGGCCGACGGGACCTCGACGTGCACCGGCAGGCGGGGCCCGGACTGCCCGGCATCACCGTGCCCACGGCGCTCGCAGGCATCCTCAAGCTCGGTGGGGCGCTGCAGCAGCCGGAGCGTCCGAGCGACGACTACGACAACTGGGACGACCTCCAGCGGCTCGGATTCCACTACCCGCACCCGTTCCAGCAGGCTCTGGCCGGTCTGATCAACCTGGCCGACGACTACCTCACCCAGACTCCGGCCACCGCCCACCACAACCTGGCGACCACGCTCGCCGCCGCAAGCGTCGGCGCCGGCGACCCGGTGATCAGCCCGCCGCTGTACGGACGCTGGCACGCACCGGCCTCGCGCCTGCTGACCGAACGCGACGGCAGCCCCGTCGCCGACCAGCGCAACTGGGTGCACCGGCTCAACCTCGACCCGAGGTTCCGGGTGGCGGCCGGCCTCGGGGCCCAGGTGGTGCAGAAGCGGCAGGAGGAGTTCATGCAGGCCGCCTGGGCCCAGGTCGGCGAGGTGCTGGCCGCCAACGCGCGCATCCGGGCCGCGCAGCTGGCCCGCGAAGTGGGCACCGTCCTGCAGAACAAGCATCTGGAACCGCCGGCCGCGGCCCTGGCGCGGACCCCCGCGTCGGGGCGGGCGCTCACCCTGACCGCGCCGTCCCATTCCCGCGTCGTCACGACCACGCAGGACCCGGGGACGGCGAACGGACGGTCGGCGGGAAGCGCCGAACAGGTCGCCGTCGGCTTCCACCTGTCGGGGAGCAGGGTCGCCGCCGCCCCGGCGTCCGCGCCGATGCGCCGCCTCACCCGGCCCGGTTCACGGCTCATGCGCGGACTGAAGTTCACCGCGGACCAGCCGCCGGAGGCCCTGATCCCCAAGATGGACGCGGACACCGCAGGGGTCACGGCCGCACCCCCCAAGGTGCGACCGGCTTCCGTGATCACGCCCACCCGGCTCGACCAGGTGCTCCACCCGACTCCGGCCGCCACCGCCACGGCCCCGGCCCCGGCCACCGGGACCGACCCGGTCGACCAGCTGCCCACCAGCCACGACTTCGTCCTGACGCTCCCCGGGGACACCTTCGTCCCCTCTCCGGGCGGTGCGGACAGCGCCGAGGCGCAGTCCTTCAAGCAGGCGCTGCACGAGATCTACCAGGGTTACGCGGACGCCGCACTGGGCGGCCGCAGCGACGGACGCCGCCCCCTGGACGTCCCCGGCACCACGGCGGCGACGCTGGCCGGACTGCGACCGGACGGCACCGTGCCCCGGAGCCTGCTCAGCTCCCTGCGGCTGCCCGAGCGACTGGCACCCTTCGCCGAGCAGTTCCTCGAAGCCATGGCCTACCCGGTCCTGGACCTGCCCGTGTACCAGGCGCTGCTCGACCTGTCGGTGGACCTGTTCATGCCGAACATCAACCGCGTCCCGCCCAACTCGATCAGCCTGCTGGAGACGGACCAGGAGTTCATCGAGGCCTACCTGGTCGGGCTCAACCACGAGATGGCCTGTGAGCTGCTGTGGCGCGAATACCCCACCGACCAGCGGGGCACCCCCTTCCGCCAGTTCTGGGACGTCCGCTCGGTGCCCGCCCTGCCCGGCGAGAGCGCCGGGGAACGGCGCGAACGGCTGTACGACATCCCGCCGATCGCCACCTGGACCCGGCAGTCCAAGCTGGGCGGGCACAACAACCGCGAGAGCGTCCAGAAGAACGAGCTGGTGCTGGTCATCCGCGGCGAGCTGCTGAAGAAGTACCCCAACGCGGCGATCTACGCCCACCGGGCCGCCTGGCAGCTCACCGACGGACAGCCCGACCCCGACAAGGAACGCGTACCCGTCGACCTCGTCGACGAGGCGAACCCCTCGCACGACGAGATCCGGCTTCCGCTCTACGAGGCGAAGGTCGAGCCGGACATCTACCTGCTCGGCTTCGACCTCACGTCCCCGGAGGCCAAGGGAACGGAACCGCCGGGCAGCGCGGGCTGGTTCTTCGTCATCAAGGAACGACCGGGGGAGCCCCGGTTCGGCGCGGACGTCGAACCCGACGCGAACCCGCCCCGGGTCGAGGTCTGGAACGACCTCTCCTGGCCGGACATCGACCCCGCAAAGACCGGGTTCGTCAAGCTCGACGAGAACACCACACCCGTCGTCCTGCGCGAGTTCGACCAGCCGGAGGACGACGTCGAGAAACACGACCAGCACATCGAGGACCTGTCCCTGCCGCTGTGGCACGCGGGACTGAGCTCCGCCGACGTCGCCTACATCCTCTTCCGGGCACCGGTGCTGATGGCCGTCCACGCACAGGAGATGCTGCCGTGACCATCCCTCACTCGACCGCGGCCCTGCCGCTCAGCGACGACTTCCCGGTCCTGCTCGGACCGGTCCGCGTCGAGACCCGCTTCACCGCCGACGAACTGCTCGTGCGGATCTTCCCCGACGAATGGTCGGTGGAGTCGTTCGAGCCCCTTCCCAGCCAGGCGGAGATCGGCGCGGTCGACGCCTACTGGACCGCGCTGTGGCGAGCCGGGGGCAACGCGCCCGCCGAACAGTCCGCGTGGCAGGAGCTGACGGCGAGGGTGCCGGCGGGGCGGGCGAGCTGGCTGGTGCAGAACCGGCGCCCCGCCGACCCGACGGACCAGCCCTCCGGCGTGGACCCCGGCACCACCGTCCTCGTGGTCGTCACCCCGCAGGCCGTGGCAGCGGCCGACCGCCAGCCCACCGTCACGTACTGGACCGCCGTGTGGCAGGCCCACGGAGACCGGGCGAAACTCGCCGCGGCCGACGCGGCCCTGCTGGCGGCGGTGGGAGCCGCCCGAGCCGACGCCATCCGCAGGAGCCGACCGGTCGGGATCGACAGTGCGGCGACGGTGACCGGGAACAGCGTCCTGGTGGCGTTCCTCGTGCTTCCGCCGCCCGCTGCCACGGACGTGTCGTCGCGGTCCTGGACACAGGCACCCCGGGCCCGGCTGCTGCCCGACCGGTTCACCGTGACCGGGTACGTCGGCACCGCCCAGGTGTTCTCCGTCCCCGGTGCGCCCGTGCCCGCCGCGCTGGACGTCGGACCGGACCCCGGCTCCGCCGAGAAGCCCAAGGTCAACGAGCAGACCGGGGAGCTGTTCGTCCCCGCCGCGCTGCGCTGGCTGACCGAGTTCGACGCGGCGGTCGCGGTCGGCATGGCGGTGCGGGTGCCGCTGCAGGACAGCTTCCGAAGCGGCGTCGACCGGATCGTCGTCCTCGGCCTGCGGCAGAACAGCACCGCCGACCGGACGGCCGCCGACCTCGCCGACCTGCTCACCCGCCAGCTGCGCAGCCAGGCCGGCCTCACCCTGCTGCCGCAGGGCACCCCGACCAACAACAGCGAGGAGACACCCGCAGGACAGGACCAGCGCGCCGTGTCCGCCGCGGTGCTGCGGTCCGCGTCCGCCCCCACGGCCACGGCGGCGGCCGACGACTGGACGACCAGGACGGACGGCCAGTGGTTCGCCGACCTCCTCGGCATCGACCCCGCCACCATGACGGGGGTGGCGGGCGCCGACGGCACCGACCAGCGCGAGGCCCGGGCCGCGAACCTCGCGCTGTGGCCCGCCACCTGGGGTTCCTACCTGCAGACCATGCTGCACCCGACGGTCCCGGACGGGACCGTCAGCGACACCCGGGACTTCTTCGTCCGGTACGTCTCCGGACGCGGCCCGGTCCCCGCGGTCAGGATCGGACGTCAGCCGTACGGCATCCTGCCGACGAC
This sequence comes from Streptomyces sp. 1331.2, assembly GCF_900199205.1. NCBI lineage: Bacteria > Bacillati > Actinomycetota > Actinomycetes > Kitasatosporales > Streptomycetaceae > Streptomyces > Streptomyces sp. 1331.2. Next base: position 291,366 of record NZ_OBMJ01000002.1, read on the forward strand.
GGCCTTCTCCCGCCTCGCCTGGCCCGACACCGCCACCCGCCGGCGGGCCCTGGGGGCCCTGCTGTCGGCAGCCGCCGAGGACTGGAGGACCGCCGCCGGCCAGGTGACGTACCTGGGCAAGCCCACCCCGTCCGGGACGGCGCCGGCCGATCCGCACCAGCAGCTGCTGGACATCCTCGCCCTGCACCCCACCTCGGCCGAGTACCACCAGCGCTACGCACAGAGCGTCGAGGACATCTACAACCGCGAGAACTTCAGCAGCAACGGCCCGAAGGTGCTGCCGGCGCTGGAGGACCTGCTCGGCATGCCGCAGCCGATCCGCGCCCTGCTGCACCGGCTCGCCCCGCCAGGACAGCCCACCGTCGACCCGGCCATCATCCGCCGTCTGTTCACCGAGGAGCAGTACCCGCTGCTCGGCCCCCTCGTCGACGACCAACCGCTCTCGGAGAGCAGGAAGGTCCGGTCCTACCTCCCCGACGGACGCAACTACCTGCAGTGGCTCGCCGACAACGCGGCCCGCGACCTGGAGACCGTCCGTCTGGAGAAGGGCTTCACCGACGACCGTCCCCCGGCGGCCGTGCTCTACCTGCTCCTGCGGCACGCGGTGCTGCTCGGCTGGGAGCAGACCGCGCGCGCACTGGCCGCCGCGGCGGGCGAGACGGTATCGGCCGCGGACCCGCTGTTCATCCACATCCGCACCACCCAGCCGCCGCTGCCCAGCGAGAGCCGGTACCGGAAGCTCTACGCCCCCGACCCCGCCATCACCCACGACCCGTCGCGGCTCGTCGTCGACTTCATCCCGGACGTGCTGTCCACCCATCCCGCCGCCCGGCAACTCGCCGAGCAGATCGCCGCCCTCCGGCTGCTCGCCGACCTGCCCACCGCCCGGCTGGAACGCGTCCTGGCCGAGCACCTGGACTGCGCGACCTACCGCCTGGACGCCTGGCGGCTCGGCCTGGCCAACGAACGCCTGGCCGTCCTGCGCTACGGCGCCGACGGCACGTCCCCGGCCCGCCGCGGGCTGCACCTCGGCGCCTACGGATGGCTGGAGGACGTCAGGCCCGGCCCCGGAACACACACCCCCGTCCACCTGACGGGCAGCCTCGGGGCGCTGTTCACCCCGAGCGGTTCCCAGCCGCTGCTGAAGGACCCCGGGAACGGCGGCTACATCCACGCCCCGTCGCCCGCCCAGGCCACCACCGCGGCCGTCCTGAGGGCCGGATACCTCGCCAACGGCTCCCGCGAGAACCCCGGCAGCTTCGCCGTCAACCTCAGCTCCGACCGCGTCCGGACCGCCCTCACCCTGCTGGACGGACTCCGGCAGGGCCAGTCGCTGGGCGCCATGCTGGGCTACCGGTTCGAACGCGGCCTGCACGAGGGGCACCCCGGGGTCGAACTGGACAAGTTCCTGCCGGCGCTGCGCGGGGCGTTCCCGCTGCGCTCCGGAAAGCTCTCCAACGCCGCACCGGGCACCCCGGTCGAACTGGTCGAGGCCCGCAACGTCGTCGACGGACTGGCACTCGTCCGCAAGGCGACCCGGGAACCCGCCCACCCCGAATACCCCTTCGGCGTCGCCGACCTGCCCACCGCGACCGACGCCGAGCAGAAGGCGATGAACGCGGAAGTGCAGCACCTGCTCGCCCTCCATGACGCGCTGTCCGACCTCGCCGTCGCCGAAGCCACCCACCAGACCCTGCGCGGGAACCCCGAACGGGCGTCGGCGACCCTCGACGCGTACGCCAAGGAGGGCTTCCCGCCCGATCCGGACGTGGTCCGCACCCCCCGCAGCGGGGTCACGCTCACCCACCGGCTGGGCCTGATGTTCACCCCCGGCCTGGGCCCCGGGTTCGGCGCGGCGGCGAACCCCGGCAGCGGTCCACGAGCCCAGGGAGAGCCGGCGGTCAACGCCTGGCTGCCCACGCTGCTGCCGCCCCCGGCGAACGTGGCCACCACCGTGGAGTGGCAGGACCCGGTCACCGGGGCCCCTCGGAGCCGGGTGGTCACCCAGGCCGATCTCCAGCTCCAACCCCTCGACATGCTGTGGGGCGTACCGTCGGACGACGCGACGCTCACCGACCTGGACGACCGGATCGTCGCCTTCGTCGTCGCCCAGGAGAAACCGCGGCCCGACACGAAACTGACGATCAGTCACACCCTGAGGATTCACGACAAGCTGACCTTCTTCGAGACGCTGCCCCTCGTCCGCGCGCTGCGCTCGCTCCTGATCCGCTCACGTCCGCTGCGACCGACGGACCTGGTCCCGGGCGGCAGCGGCCAGCCGGTCGACCGGACCATGGACGACGCCGTCACCGTGGACCGCCGCCGGCCGGCGGCGGTCCGCACCTCCCTCGACCGACTGCGCCAGGACACCGCCGCCTACCTCGCCTCGCTGACCCCCCTCCTCCCCGACCCGCCCGCCCAGCCCGACCGGGCCGCCCTCGTCACCGGCATCGACACCTTCCTGGCCGGCTACGCCGACCTGGCCCGGACGGCAGGAGGCTTCGGCATGGCGCGCAGCGGCTGGGGCGAGGCGGCCCTGTGGCGCGGAGCCGTCTTCGGCGACGTGCTGACGGCCGTCGCCGCCACCGCCGACCGGATGGCCGCATCGCTCTCGGCCGCCGACGCCCTGATCGCCGCCTACGACCGGCTTCCCTCCTCGGCCACGGCGGACGATCGGTTCCGGCTGCTCCAACAGGCGGAATGGCGGCTCACCACCAAACCCACCAGCCCCCGCCCGGCCCAGCCCGCGCAGCTGCGCACGATCGTCGGCTCGGAGCGCTCGGCCTTCAACACGCGTCTGCTGGCCCTGCGCGCCATCGCCAGAACCGCGGACACCACGCTCAGCGCGCTGCTCGCGGACGTGGCCGCGCTCCTGCCGCTGAGCACCTTCGACCCGGCCGGGCTCGACCTGACCCCCTTCCGGGACCGGGTCGTCGCCTTCGCCCGGGACCTGCTCGATCGGGCCCGCTCCCTGCTCACCGAGGTGACCGGCCGGCTCGCCGCCGCCGACAAGGCCCTGGCCGCGTACGACCAGGCCCTGACCGCCGCCGACCAGGTGCAGGCCGCGACCGACGCGCTGCAGGCGATGCTCGGCCCCGACTTCCTCGTCGTGCCCGAATTCACCGTGCCGGACCAGCTCCAGACGGACTGGAAGAAGGCCCGTATCGACAAGGACCAGCTGCTGAGCCATCTGGTCCACGACTTCCACCGCGACTTCCCGGTCGACGACTGGGTGCACGGCATCGCCCGCGTGCGCGAGAAGCCACGGCTGTGGGAACAGGCCGTCCTCGTCGCCGACGCCCTGCGCGGTCCGGGCGGCCTGCTCGGCGACCTCCCCGGATGGGAGGAGCCGGAGCTGGTGCCCGTCCAACTGCCGTACCGCCCGAACGACCACTGGCTGGGCATGGAGTTCGCGGCGGGCACCGAGATCAAGGAGGACCGGGTGCTCTTCACGGCGCACTACGCTCCCGAGCCGATGCTGGGCGTCAACCGGCACTGCGGGCTCCTGCTCGACGAATGGACGGAAGTCGTCCCCGCACGGCAGGAGACCACCGGGATTGCGTTCCACTACAACGGCCCGGACGCGGAGCCGCCGCAGGCCATGCTCCTCGTCGTCCCGCCGCAGCAGACCGGCAACTGGAGCGCCGACGACCTGCTCCACGCCGTCGGCGAAACGCTCGATCTGGCGAAGATCCGCGCCGTCGAGCCCGCGCACCTGGACACCACCCCCTACGCCCAACTCCTGCCCGCGACGGTGATGTCGGCGACCCGGCGCCCGATCACCATCAGCACCGATCTCGCAACCGCCAACCTGCGAGGAAAAGCCGATGCCTGAGCCGACCCGTATCGAGGACCTCCGTGCCGCGCTCGACCAGCGGCTGTTCCCCACCGTGGGACTCTGGAACCGGCTGGAGGGCCGCCCGCGCACCACGTCGTTCGAGCGTGCGCTGCGTGCCGAGGTCCGCGACCCGCTCTGGATGCTCACCCGCCAGTGGCAGCTCGGCGAGTTCCGGGGCACCGACGCGGGTTCGCCCGTCACCGCGACCTACTCGGTGGCCACCTCCGTGCCCTCCAGGTTCCGGCCGGGATCCGGTGCGGCCGGAACCCTGCCGACCGAAGCCCTGCCGGCCGACAGGCCGCTGGAGGCGGTGGCCGAGCGACGGGCCCTGCCGTTCGCGTTCGGCCCGGATCCGGTCTCCTACGACCTGCGGCTGATCATCGGACGGCGGTGGCTGAAGCTCCTCGGCCCGCAACTCGGCCTGAAGCACCTGCGCCCGACGTTCATCGAAAAGTACCGGATCGCCCTGCCCGAGCCGGCCGTGGACGCCGACACCCCGCGCACGGCCGACCAGCAGGTCTGGTCCACCCTGCAGGCGTTCGCCGACCGCCGGATGGACGGGTACGCGCTCTACCGGCACATCAAGGCGGACAACGGCAAGGCCTCGGACGGCATCTCCGTCTCGGGGCCGGCGCGTGCGCAGCTCGACGGCCTGGGTGCCCGTCTCGTCGCCTGGTTCGACGACCTGTTCGACCAGCCCGGCGGGGACGCGACCTGGGACGCCACCCGGCTCGAACACCGGTTCTCGATCGCTGCCGCCCCGACCGGTACCGAGAAGGTCCTGACCGCACAGGAGTTCCCCGGAGGCCACCTGGACTGGCACGCGTTCTCCGTCGACCCGGGCACCCCGCTCGGCGGGACCACTCCGCCTCCCGCGCCCATCAACCGGACCGTGTTCCCGGCACCGGTGCGGTACTCGGGCATGCCCCTGCCCCGTTGGTGGGCGGTGGAGGACGGACGCACCAACTTCGCCGGGGTCCGACCGGACAGCACCGACCTGGCGAAGCTCGTCTTCCTCGAATTCGCGCTCGTCTACAGCAACGACTGGTACCAGCTGCCCTGTGATCTTCCGGCCGGAGTGCTCGCGTCGATCCAGGGACTCGCGGTCACCGACGTGTTCGGGCAGCGGCAGTGGATCAGCCCGGCGGGGTCCGGCCAGGACGAGGACTGGCAGCGCTGGTCGATGTACACCCTGGACACGATCGGCACCGCCGACGTCCCCGCCGACCTGAGCTTCTTCCTCCCCCCGACCGTGCCGAAGGTGGCCGAGGGCGCGCCGCTGGAGGAGATCGCGCTGATCCGCGACGAGAACGCCAACATGGTCTGGGGCGTGGAGAAGACCGTCCCGCTGCCCACCGGCGAGGGCCGACGGGGCAGCGAGGTGGTGGCGGAGATCCTCGCGCACCGCCGGCGCTTCGTGCCCACCCCGGCACCCGACGCTCCCCGCGCGCCGATCGCGTACCAGGCGATGAGCGTCGTCCCGGAGAACTGGGTGCCCTTCGTCGCGGTCCACGTCCCCGACAGTGACCGGGCCATCCGGTTGCAGCGCGCCGCCATGCTCAGCGTGATCGACGGCAAACCGGTACGGCCGCACACGAGCCTGCTCAGGGAGGGCATCGACGCCGGAAACCCCTACTTCGTCAACGAGGAGGAAGTGCCTCCGACCGGAACCACCCTCGCCCTCGCCTACCGTCGCACCCGCTGGTACAACGGGCGCGTCTCCGTCTGGCTCGGCGCCCAGCGCGGTGTCGGCCGGGGCGAGGGCTCCAGCGGGCTGGTCTTCGACACCCTGGTCGACACCGCCCACCCCTGAGACGTCGGTCGGCGTCGACCCCGGGTGGACCGTCCTGCGAGCGGGCGGCTGCCAGGGCGGCTACCAGGGCACGACCTGCGCGGCTACCAGGGCACGACCTGCCCCTGGTGGTCGACGAAGTGCAGGCCCGGCTTGCCCCGGTGGCGCTCGATCGTGTCGGCAACGCCGGGGACGCTCTCCTCGACGCTCAACTCGGCACCGGGGCCGCCGAGTTCGGTACGGACCCAGCCCGGGTCCAGCAGGAGCAGGGTCCGGTCTCCGGCGGTGTCGCGGGCCGCGTAGCAGCGCATCAGCTGGTTGAGGGCGGACTTGCTGGCCCGGTACAGGTCCTGGCCGCCGAAGGTGTTGAGGGTGATGCTGCCCTGGGAGGAGGACATCACGCCGATCGTCCCGGCCGGGGCGACCAGCGGGCCGAGGGTCTCCACGGCGCGCATCGGGCTGAGCGCGTTGGTCACCATGACCTCGGTGAACATGTCCGTCGGGACCTCCCCGATGGGAAGGTCGCCACGGGTGATCGCGGCGTTGACGAAGAGCAGGTCGAGGGTGCGGCCGTTCCCGTTCCCGTTGCCTGTGCCGGCCAGCCGGTCGCGCAGCGCCGTCAGCTGCTCCGGGTCGGTCATCTCCAGGGACTCGACGGTCAGCCGCCCCGGGTGTGCGTCGGCCAGCTCGTGCAGGCCGGTGCGCCGGTGTCCGCGGACGGTGCCGATGACGTCCCAGCCGCGGCGCAGGAGCTCGGTGGCGAGCCCGAGGCCCAGGGTGCGGGAGGCGCCGATGACGAGGGCGGTGTTGCGGTTGTCGGTCATGGCCCGAGTCTGCGGGGCGGCGACGGCGGCGGTCCAATGCTCTTGCGGCCGCATTGATACCGTGCGGGCATGGATCTGGACCTGCGCAAACTCCGGTACTTCACCGCGGTGGCCGAGCACGGGCAATTCGGCCGGGCGGCACAGGAGTTGTTCATCACCCAGCCGGTCCTCAGCCGACAGATCCGGGCGTTCGAGCAGGAGTTGGGCTGCGAGCTGTTCACCCGTACCACCCGCAGTGTCGAACTCACCGCAGCGGGCCGGAAGTTGTACGAGGAGGCCCGGCGCATCACCGCGGTCGTGGACAGTGCCCTGGACCGCGTCCGGGAGGCCGCACGGGGCGAACAGCGGCTCGTCGTCGCCTTCTCCCCGGGCCTGCACGTGTCCCACGCGATCCGGGCGTTCAGCGCCGACCGCCCGGACGTCGCCATCGACGTCCTCCCGCTGCGCTGGTGGGAACAGGACGCACCACTGCGCGACGGCCGCGCCCACGTCGGCTACCTGCGCCACCCCTTCGACACCACGGGCCTGCGCACCGTGCCCATCGGCCGCGAGACCAAGGTCGCCTGCCTGCCGATGACCCACCCGCTGGCCGACCGCCCCAGCCTCACCACCGCCGACCTCGACGGCGAGCCGGTCCTCGACGCCGCCCGCGCACGGCGAACCTCCTCGCTCGACGAGAAGTTCGAACTCGTCGCCTCCGGCCAGGGCATCGCCCTGGTCCCGCTGAGCATCACCCGCTCCTACTCCCGCCCCGACCTGCGCTACCTGCCCGTCACCGACTCCCGGCCCGTCGAGACCTGCCTGGCCGTCCCCGAGGGCGAATGCGCCGACCCCGTACGGCAGTTCCTCGCCACCGCCACGACGGCCCTGCGCAGCCCGGCACCGGGACCGGGACCGGGACGGGCACCGGGACCGGCACGTTAGTCCGCCTTCCGGCCGACGACGAGGACGACGAACTTCGTCTCGTCGTTGAGCCGGGCCTGGCAGTCCCTCAGCGCCGTGTGCGCGGCCGTGGTCAGAGGGTGGCCCATGCCGAGCACTCGGCGGACCCTCGCGTAGTGCGCCAGGTGGTCGGCGACCGCATCGACCAGGCCGCTCTCCTCTCCCTGCCACCTCAGGAACTGCTGCCACAGGGCGAGTGCCCGCGGATGGTCCTCACCCAGCGCGGTCGACCACTCCAGGTGGAGCTCCCGGAACGCGGCGGCAGCACCGCGCGGGTCACCGCTCACGCCGACGGCGTGCGCACTGTGCCGGCGAGCCTCGAAGGCATGCGGATGCCGCGCACCCAGCGCGGCGGTCAGCTCGGTCGCGAGCACGCTCAGCATCCGCGCTCCGTCGGCGTCATGGCCCGAACCCAGCAGCCAGTGCGCGTGCTCGAACTGGACGCGGACGGTGTCGGGGTGATCGTCTCCCAGCACCCGCCGCATGTCCGGGAGCAGGGCCTCAAGCTCCGTGATCGCCCAGCCGACCTCACCGACGACCCCCATCCAGTGCGCATGGTCGAGGCGGAGGGCCAGGGTGTACGGGTGCTGCTCGCCCAGTCTCAGGCGGCTGGTGACGAGCAGCGAGCCCAAGGTGTGCACGGCGGACAGCGGGTTGCCGGCGTGGCCCAGCCAGTGGGCTGCCCGCGCGGAGACGGCGAGGGTCTGCGGAGCGTCCTCGCCGAGGGCGGCCGTACTGAACCCGGCCAGCCTGCGCAGCGCCCGTGCGGCTGCCTCGGGCCGTCCCGACTCGCCCTGCCAGTGCGCCAGCTTCGCCAGCGAGGTGATGGTGTCGTGCCCACTCGGGCTGGTGTGGGACAGGTGGCTCGCCACGACGTCGTAGACCCGGGTCGCCGTGGCGAAGTCGCCGGCCTTGCCGTACTGCTCCGCCAGGGCCGCCTGCGCGGCCAGGGTGGAAGGGTGGTCCGGCCCGTGGACCCGGCGCATGTCCGTCAGGACGTCTTCGAGGCCCCGGATCGCCGCCGGGTCGTCGCCCATCGAACCGAGGCAGCGGGCCAGTTCCAGGCGGATGGTCAGCAGCGTGGGGTGCTGGAAGCCGATGTGCGTACCGGCCTCCGAGCCCAGCTGTTCGAAGTACTGGAGGGCGGCTGCGCTCTGGCCGCTGTCGGCGAGACTGACACCGGCGCGCAGAAGCGCACCGGCGGCCTTGCCGGTGGGGTCCGCCCACAGGTGCGGGCCC